>CAJXNU010000019.1 GCA_913057255.1 uncultured Wenzhouxiangella sp. | reverse complement strand
GCCCTCACCAGCACCGCTGCACACGTTTGACACACCGCCTGACATTGACTCTCCTGACTTAGTTGCACATACAGGCGGTCAGCAATGACATCAAGCGATGACCGGCAAAAATCCAAGCGCCCTGCTGTCTTAAAGACAGCATGGCTCTTGGTGGCCGTTGTGCTGGGCATTTATCTGTTCTTCATCGGTCGCGCATTCATTCAGGGTGGATTATGAACATGTCGGAATCAGGCAGCCAGCCAACAGCCGCCTCTAGATTGAAATATGTCGCCAGACTCTCTGCCTTTGCGGTGGCGATGTTTGGCTTTGGCTATTTGATGGTCCCGCTTTACGATAAATTTTGTGAAGTCACTGGGATTGGTGGCAGAACAGCAGACGGTCCCGTTGCTGAGTTCTTACCCACCGAAGAGGACACGTCGCGCATGGTGACCGTTCACTTCGACGCCAACGTCAACTCCTCACTCCCCTGGTACTTTGAGCCTGCTGAAAAAACCATGGATGTCCATCCTGGGCGCATGTATGAAACGATGTATCGGGCGACCAATTACTCGGACCAGCCCGTCGTGGCTCAAGCGGTGCCGAGCGTCGCCCCGGGACAAGCGGCCTTGTTTTTTAACAAGACCGAGTGCTTTTGTTTTACTGAGCAGCTCTTAGCACCAGGTGAAACGAAAGACATGCCTGTGCGATTCTTTGTGCATCCAGACCTACCCGATTCAACCAATTTGGTGACACTTTCATACATCGTCTACAAAAATGAAGAGGCCACCGCGGAGCAGGTCGTAGCGCTGAACCCCTAAAATCGCTACAATTTGAGGCGTAAGCCGTTGTCGCTGAACAGTCAGAAAAAGGAATAAGGAAAAATCATGGCCCAGGGTACTTACTACGTTCCCCACACCGCCAAATGGCCCATTGTGGGCTCAATTGGTTTATTTACCCTGATGGTCGGCGCGGCCAATTGGCTCAATACCAATCCAACCGGCCCCTGGATCTTTGCCATCGGTGCCGGCATTGTCATTCTGATGATGTTCGGTTGGTTTGCAGAGGTGATTAAAGAATCTGAGTCCGGGCTCTACAGTGGCACGGTCGATGCCTCATTCCGTCAAGGAATGATCTGGTTCATCTTCTCAGAAGTCATGTTTTTCGCAGCGTTTTTTGGCGCCCTATTTTATGCGCGAGTACTATCGGTCCCATGGATTGGCGGTGAAGGCACTGGGGCGATGACCAATCTCCTTCTCTACCCAGACTATGAGGCCACTTGGCCCACGCATGGTCCAGCAGAGCTCGGTGGTGACTTTCAAACCATCTCAGGGTTTGGCTTGCCTTTGATTAACACTCTCATTCTGCTGACCTCAGGCGCAACCTTGACCATGGCGCATTGGGCATTGAAAAAAGCACAACGCACTGCACTCATTCTTTGGATGCTGGCAACCGTTGCTCTTGGCTCCATCTTCTTGTTTATCCAAGCCTACGAGTACATCCATGCCTATCAAGATCTCGGACTGACACTGGGTTCTGGCATATACGGCACCACGTTTTTTATGCTCACCGGCTTCCACGGACTGCACGTTATCATTGGATCGCTCATTTTGCTAATCATCACCTTTCGATGCCTCGCCGGCCACTTCACAAAGAAAAACCACTTTGGTTTTGAAGCGGCGGCATGGTACTGGCATTTTGTTGATGTTGTCTGGCTGGGGCTTTTCATCTTTGTCTATGTGGTCTAGTCGCTAAATGCAGCGCACCTCCCCGCAGCTGGTCACCACGGGGCTCTGGCTGGTTGTCCTAGCGATCAGCCTTTACTTACTGGTCATCGCCAGAGATCTCCTGATCCCCCTGGTTTTGGCCATATTTGTCTGGTACCTCATCAATCTGCTGGCGCGCCAATTCGGGCGCATAAAACTGGGCGGGCGACAATTGCCTGCCGGCATTCAGTTTCTGTTGGCCATCGCCGTGACGGCCACCGTCGCTGGTTTGTTCGGGAAATTGATCACCAGCAACATCAATCAAGTGATTGAGACAGCACCCGCCTATCAAGAAAATATCAACAGGATGATCACTGAGAACTTCGAGCGCTTTGGTCTCGAAGAGCCACCCGCGCTGAAAAGTCTTATAGAAGGCATCAATCTGGCCTCGTTAATTCGGAATTTGGCGACTGCTCTGGGCGGCCTCATGGGCAACCTTGGATTGATCACCGTTTACTTGGTGTTTCTCTTCCTCGAGCAGAAGTTTTTCCGGCAAAAGCTTAGAGCCATCTTTCCCACCGAGAAACAATTTGAGGTAGCCAACCATATCCTCACGCGCATCGATCGCGATGTCTCGATCTACCTCGGGATAAAGATTTTTGTCAGCGCGCTCACCGGACTCATCTCATGGGGGATTATGGCCGCGGTAGGCCTCGACTTTGCAGGATTCTGGGCTTTGCTGATTTTTGTCTTAAACTTCATCCCCAACATTGGCTCGCTGGTGGCCACCACGCTACCCACACTGCTTGCCTTATTGCAGTTTGATACGTTGATCCCTTTCATGATCATCGGGATCGGTGTGGGCACCACCCAGCTGGTCATCGGAAACCTTGTCGAACCACCCCTAATGGGCCGCTCACTCAATATCTCCCCGCTGGTTGTGCTGCTCTCTCTGGTTTTGTGGGGATCCATGTGGGGGATTCCGGGCATGTTCTTATGCGTCCCCATCACGGTCATATTGATGATTATTCTCTACCAGTTTGACTCGGCTCGTTGGATCGCCTTGGCACTTTCAAAAAACGGAAGTGTGACACCCTCGGACTCAAACTAGACCAGGACTTATTGCGGCTCGTCGAGGTAAGACTCCAGTAAGCGTCCAGCGACGATCATGAGATCGTATTCAGTCACAAGGCCCACCAGCCGGCCATCATCAACAACCGGTAAACAGCTCAGTCGCTGATCACGCATCATGCGGATGGCCTCGACGGTGGGCGTATCAGATGGAACAGACAGCGGTTGGTGGTGCATGACTTCGCTCACCATCACCTCGCTGGATGAACCTCTGGCCACCAAGCGTAACAGCTGGCGGTGCGACACTAAGCCTAGAAGATGACCCTCGTTATCCTCGACAGGCACGTGTCTGACATACCGCCACTCCATCAGACTGGCGGCAAAATCCACAATGTCATCTGGGCGAACCGTGAAAAGATCAGTGGCCATGAATTGACCGACCGTCCGATAGCTTTCCCGCCAGTCCTGAGCAAAACAGAACTCAGCCAATGACCAGTCCGCAATGGGTTTCCCTGATGCCTGCTGATCGATCATCGACGAGGTCAACGAACGCAAGCATTCGTGTGATGACCCTTTACCGCGCATACTCTCCAAGGACTCCAGCTGCCAACGAGCGCCGGTGCGTCGCATATCCACGCGTTTTCTGACAATACCGAGATAGTACTCAATGTCCTGCTCATCAATGCTGGCTTCGCGGAGACCTTCTTCTGCCAGAGGCAACAGCACATCCAAAATAAGCTCTTGAGCCGTCATCTGTTTCTGATCGAACCAAATTTGCTGTGCCCGCAAGCCTTCCCGCGCCGCTGCCATAAAATTGGCTTTAACATCAGCAAAATTAAAATACGGACGAATGTCATCAATTGATCGCGACAGCTTAGCCATCATCCCAAAAAAGAAGGCGGCATTTGCAATCTCATCGGCCACAGTGGGTCCGGCAGGTATAACGCGATTTTCTATTCGTAGATGAGGTCTTCCCGTCTCGGAGATGCCATAACAAGCCCGATTCCATCGATAAACGGTTCCATTGTGTAGTCGCAGTGCATGAAGCTTAGGCACTTCGCCACGAGCGACCATACCAATCGGATCCTCTTCGAAGTCGGTGGTCAGAATCACTCGAAATCTTGCGATGTCTTCTTTAAAAATCTCGATCACTGACTCATCCACCCACTGATCGCCAAAGTGAACGCGAGGCTTGTGCCCTCGAACGGCATGAGCCGTTGATCGCGAGTCAACGGAATTTTCAAACACTGCAATCCGACTCTCATGCCACAGGCGCTTGCCCAATAAGATCGGCGAGTTCACACAAGCCGCTAACAGTGGCCCGGTGACGACTTGGGCAATGTTATAGAGCTGAGCAAACTCATCGGCCTCGACCTGGAAATGGACTTGAAAGCTCGTATTGCATGCCTCAAGCATCAAGTTGTCATGTTCCAGATGTAAATGGTCAATGCCTTTGATGCTGAACTTAAAATTACTCCCTCTGAGCTTCATCAAGGCTTCATTCAAGGCAAAGTACCGAGGCTTAGGCACCATCGAGCCCAAGCTTAGGTGTTCTTTGGTCAGCGTAGGTAAGATCCCCACCAAAGCAATCTGAGCATCCGACTTTGCCGCATGCTCTCTGGCCAGTCGGACCACCTCGTCGGTCTCCTCATGCAGTCGACGAAGACACGCCCCACCAAGCTCTTGTGGTGATAAGTTGGCTTCGAGATTAAATAGGCCAAGCTCATGGGTGAACCGCTCATCGCCTATTTGGTCTAGGACAGATACTGCGCTTAAAGACGGCCGATGCGCGCGGTCGACAAGAAACATCTCTTGCTCTGCTCCTATGCGACGTATTCCCCCTTCAAACATCCCTTTGGCATGCATGTCTTCAAGCGCTCTGACCTCCGTCAGCAACGCTTTCATAAAGCGACGATGCTCCAGCTCATCACTGACCTGCTGGATATTTTGCTCACCCATAGCAATCCACTCGCTGGCTGTGGCGACGGCCACATCGAAAGATCATAATAAACGCCCAGCAGACCTCACGTAAAGTCGGATAGAGCGCTCTGACCGCGAACCCGAAAATACTTGTCAGCCATCGCCAGCTATGCCAAGCTTAGGGACGGGTAGATTAATAACAAAGATGAGGTCTGATAGATGAACAAGCCTTGGTTAGATCAATATCCTGCTCATGTCCCAGCTGAGATCGACATGAATGAATTTGGCTCCATTGTGGATGTCATTGATAAAAGCTGTCATGACTACCAAGACAAAGTTGCGTTCGTGAACTTTGGCGCTGAACTCACCTACAAGCAAATCGATAAATACAGCCAAGCATTTGGTGCCTATCTACAGTCGCTGGGCTTAGAAAAAGGTGATCGCGTGGCGATCATGATGCCAAATGTGCTGCAGTATCCCATTGCTGTTTTTGGGGCATTGCGAGCAGGCCTAGTGGTGGTCAACACCAACCCACTCTATACCGCCCGTGAGCTCAAACATCAGCTCAAGGATTCCGGTGCCAAAGCCATTGTGATCTTGGAAAACTTTGCCAGCATCTTAGAGACAGTCATTGGCGATACAAATGTCGAGCATGTCATCAAAACCTCTGTGGGTGATTTGGTTGGCTTCCCCAAAGGCGCGATTATGAATTTCGTGCTTCGGCACGTGAAAAAGGCAGTTCCGAGTTATCAGCTCACTCACGCTGTTCCCTTCATGAAGGCGCTTCAAATTGGCAGCACTCAAACATTGAATCGGGCTGATCTTGGCCACGCAGACCTCGCATTTCTGCAATACACGGGTGGGACCACCGGCGTCTCAAAGGGCGCCATGCTCACCCACGGCAATATGGTTGCCAACATGCAGCAGTCGTCTGCTTGGCTCGGCGGCCAGATCAAACTCGGTGGGGAAATCATCATCACCGCTTTGCCGCTCTATCACATCTTCGCCTTGACGGCTAACTGCCTCGTCTTTCTGAAATTCGGTGGCCGAAATGTATTGATCACCAATCCAAGAGATATGCCCGGCTTTGTCAAAGAGTTAGCCAAAGAAAAGTTCACGGCCATCACGGGTGTCAATACGTTATTCAATGGCCTATTAAACACACCTGGATTTTCAGACTTGGACTTTTCACCCTTGACCCTTTCCTTGGGCGGGGGCATGGCCGTGCAAAAGGCGGTTGCCGACCGCTGGAAAGCAGTGACAGGGAACACTTTGGTGGAGGCTTATGGGCTGACCGAGACCTCTCCGGCAGCTTGCATGAACCCGATGGACATTGCTGACTACAATGGCGCGATCGGTCTACCGATCTCATCAACTGAGTGTCGAGTCATCGATGAAGACGGCCAAGTTCTCGGTGTGGATGAAACCGGCGAACTTTGCATCCGCGGGCCTCAAGTGATGAAAGGGTACTGGCAGCGACCAGAGGAAACCGCCAAAGTGCTCAGCGAAGACGGATGGCTTCGTACGGGCGATATGGCAAAAATGGATGCTCACGGCTTCTTCTACATCGTTGATCGTAAAAAAGACATGATCTTGGTGTCAGGCTTTAACGTCTATCCCAACGAGATCGAGGATGTTGTTGCCGCCCATCCGGGCGTGGTTGAAGTGGGCGCCATTGGCGTGCCAGATGAGAAATCGGGCGAAGTTGTCAAAATCGTCGTCGTAAGAAAAGACCCTGCATTAACAACAGGGGAAATAGACCAACATTGTCGCAAAGAGCTCACGGGGTACAAAGTGCCGCGCTACATTGAGTTTGTAGACGAGCTACCCAAAACCAATGTTGGCAAGATCCTCAGGCGGGAACTGAGAGATCTATATGGCAAACCCCAAAGCAGTGAATAGCTAAGACAGCGTCCTCAACTTTGCGCCGAAGCGATGGCGGTAGAACTCGATCCCCTCCCAACCACGGAGGGGCCTGAGTCCAATCGCCGATTTGCCATACATGAAAGTATGACACCCTCTAGCCCGCTGACTCTGGCCGTGGGCTGCCCAGCGCCACGCCAACACCGAACAAACGAAGAGCAAAACTGGGCCGCCATCGCGCCCACTCGGCAAGCAGGTGGGTAGCGACCTCTGCAATCACCTCAGCCTGCTGGGTCGGCTCGCCGAGTGCCTGCGTTCGAGTGATTGTCGAAAAGCCGCTTGATCTGAGCTTAATATTGACCGCTTTTGCCCATAAGCCTTTGTCAATGAGCTTCGCTGACACTTGCCCTGCTTGCCTCTCAATATGAGGCGCCAGCTCGGCGAGGCTTGTTTGGTTTTCGTCAAATGTGGTTTCTTGACTCACTGACCGGCGAACTCGATCGGATTTTACCGGTCGGGAATCCATGCCAGCAGCTTTTTCACGGATCTCCAAGGCGCTATCACCCAGTATGTCCTCGAGAAGATCAAGCTCGGATCCTCTGATTTGGCCAATGGTCAGAATGCCACTCGAGCGCAGTTTCTCAGCCGTTCTGGGACCTATCCCTGGCAACTGTCGAATGGGCAAAGGATTCAATAAACGCTCCACCTGATCGGGTGCGATGTAAACCAACCCATCTGGCTTGTCATAGTCCGATGCAATCTTGGCCAACAGCTTATTGTGTGACAAACCGACCGATGCAGTTAAGCCCGTTGATGCAGCGATGTGTTGCTTTAACCGACGCCCCAATCGCTCGATCTCAGCGACCGTCTCTAGGCCTAGGTGACTGGCATCGATAAACGCCTCATCCACGCTAATGCCCTCAACGGTCTCTGAGTAGACAGAAAAGATTTCGAAAATCTGCTCCGAGACCTCTCGATATCGTGCCATTCGCGAAGGCAAGAAATGTCCCTCGGGGCACAGCCGTCTGGCCAACGATGCCGGCATAGCAGAGCGCACGCCGTATTGCCTGGCTTCATAACTGGCGGCGGCCACCACCCCGCGCCGTAGGGCCCCGCCCACCATCACCGGTCGCCCCCGCAAGCTGGGATTGTCGTTTTGCTCCACGCTGGTGAAAAACGCATCCATATCCACGTGGATGATGAGGGGATGATTCATTGTAAAATGATGCTGGTCACACTCGAGCCCACAGTATGCCTCATATAGACCACGCAGAACTTTTTCCTGTCATTAATCGCCACATATGGCTTAATCATGCAGCCATCTCAGCCTGGCCCCTGCCAGTGATCCAGGCTGCCCAAGATTTTATTTATGAAAATCAACACCATGGCGCACTAAACTACGAAAATTGGTTGGCCACGGAGGAACGTCTGAGGAGTCAACTGGCCGAGTTTATACAGGCCCCATCGGCTGAGGACATCAGCCTTTTAAGAAACACCTCGGAGGCCCTCAACATAATCGCTCAAGGCTTGAACTGGTCAGCTGGCGATGAAGTGGTATTTCCTGCCAATGAGTTTCCTTCCAATCTCTTGCCATGGCAATGGCTAGAGAGAACGGGTGTGATCCCCAACGCTGTCGACCTGTCCAAAGACAATCCGGAACAAGACCTCATCGACGCAATAGGCCCACAGACCCGTCTGGTCGCGGCATCTTCAGTCCAATTCGATACTGGCCTCAGACTCGACCTCGCCCGCATTGGCCAAGCCTGCAGAGACAAGCAGGCCCTATTCGCCGTTGATGTCATTCAACACCTGGGCGCACTGCCGTTGAACGTCTCTGCACTACCGATCGATTTCCTTGTTTGCGGGAGCCATAAATGGTTAATGGCCCCAGAGGGGGTTGGATTTATGTGGTCACGCGCAACCGTGCGATCACAAATGGAGGTGGCGCTCCCGGGTTGGCGCATGTACCCAGATCCATTTAACTTTAACCGAGATGACTGGACACCACCTGAGACTGGAAGACGCTTTGAGACCGGGACGGTGAACATGTTTGGCATTCATGGCTTGTCCGCCGCCATCTCATTGCTCTTGGAACTGAATCCCCAAGAAACTGGTGAAGCCTTACTCGATCGAAGTGACTACCTGTTCAAGGCCCTCAGCGATCATCCAAAAATCGAGATGGTGTCACCAGCCCAGCGGCAAAGACGCGCTGGGATTGTGTGTTTCCGCGCCAAACACACAGACGCCCAATGCGTGGTAGACACTTTAGCCAGTGAAGAAATTCATGTGGCCAAACGTGGAGATAACATCCGAGTGTCGCCACACTTTTATACGCCGTATGATCAGCTAGATGCCTTTGTCCATCGTTTTGAGGATGTCAGACTGTGGCAAGCATGCGCGGCATGAGCCACCAACTAAGTTTTAAATCGTGAAGTCCAATCCAACAGCCACGGGGTCATCAGTAAATCATGACGGCGCCCAGACCCCACCAATGACACACCATTGAGTGCGGCAGACCAAAGGGAACTCCAGTCACTGGATTTCGCTCGATTGGATAAATCGATGAGCCGCGGATCGGCTGATGGCTCGTGTGGCGCCCGAGCAAGCTCACTCACCCAAAACGCAAGCAATGGCCAGATGGTGCTGGCATCATCACCCCATGTCTGGTCCAAGTTGGCCTGAATATCCGACCCGCTAGCGAGCGCGTGGAGTCGCTCAAGGACCTCATCTGCTGTCTCAACAAGCCCATTGGTTAATTTCTCTAGTGCCAACAAAGGCGCGCCGGAGCTCATTCGTAATGCCAACTCTAGGGTCTTTTGATCACCGTCGGGATGATGCTCCTGCAGCCAATTCATCGCCAGTGAGGGCGCCGGTGGAGCGATGACCACCCCCTGACATCGGCTCCGTATGGTCGGCAGGACATTCTGCGGACTGTGGGACACTAGAAGTAGCCACACATCATTTGGTGGCTCCTCAAGTGTTTTCAATAGGGCATTCGCTGCTTCTTCGGTCATACTCTCGGCAAGGGTCAATATCCCAACCCGATAGCGACTGACCGATGGAGTCAGCATCAACTGAGCAATGAGTTCACGAACTTGATCCACCAAAATATGGTGCCCTGCCTCTGGTGGTTCAACATAAAAGCAATCTGGGTGTGTGCCATTTTGATAGAGCTGACACCCCTGGCACTGCCCGCAGGGGGAGCCAGTGGTCTGTTCCCATTGGGTACATGCCAGTGCATTGCTCAGCTGGTCGGCCAGCCAATGCTTCCCCACTCCGATGGGGCCTTGAATGAGGAGCGCATGCCCAAGCTGCTCATCTCGCAACTGGCCAATCAGATGGGATGCCTTCGGCTCAAGCCAGTGGGGCGCAACGATGCTCACATCAAGCCTGCCAAGCGATCTTCCAAAGCCGCCAGAATATCTTTCTGCACTGCCTCAAGGTTCTGCGCTGCGTTAATCACGCAAAACCGTTCAGGCTCTTTTGCTGCTTGATCCAAATAACCTTGTCTCACACGCTCAAAAAATGCTTGCTCTGCGAGCTCGAATCGGTTGAGCGTATCCCCTCGTTGGCCCACCCGCTCCATACCCAAATTCACCGGTACATCTAATAAAAGCGTTAGATCGGGAGATAAATCTGAGTGAACCACCTCGGCCAATAGATCCACGCGCGCCAGTCCGAGTTCTCGGCCAGCCCCTTGATACGCTCGACTGGCGTCGGTAAAACGGTCGCATACGACATCGTGCCCCTGAGTCAATGCCGGCCGGATCAGCCGGTCTAGATTCTCTGAGCGCGCCGCAAACATCAGCAAAAGCTCAGTGGTTGGAGACATGCCTTTGACTTCAGGATCTAACAGCACTGCACGAATACGTTCAGCGAGCGGGGTACCGCCCGGCTCTCTGGTCATCACCACCTCACGCCCTTTGGCCTCAAGCCAACCACGAATCAACGTGGCGGCGGTGGTCTTACCTGCACCCTCTCCCCCTTCCAGCGTGATCAGATACCCTCGGGTTTGGTCTGTCATGGTCTCCGTCCTCTAATGTATCTATTGACAGCTGCATTGTGCTCTTCCAATGTCTTTGAGAATTTGTGGCTTCCATCGCCACGGGCGACAAAATACAGCACGTCCCCTTCTTCTGGTCGACTGGCGGCGTCGAGTGAGGCCAGGCTTGGAAGCGCAATCGGCGTTGCTGGCAGACCATGTCGGGTATAGGTATTCCATGGATGGTCCGTTCTGAGATCCTGCCGCGTTAAGCGCCCATTATAGGTCGGCCCCAACCCATAAATCACGGTGGGGTCCGTTTGCAGGCGCATGCCCAAATTCAGCCGCCGAACGAAAACGCCCGCAATCGTGCCGCGTTCAGAGGGCACCGCGGTCTCACGCTCGATCAAAGAAGCCAAAATCAGAAGCTCATTGGTGTCCTTAAGTGGCAGATTATCGTCTCGGCCTGACCAAGCTTTCGATAACGCCATGTCCATCGCATCATAAGACCGTCGCAACACCTCGAGATCATATTCTCCACGCTCAAACAGATACGTCTCGGGCAAAAAGCGCCCCTCCGCTGGGCATTGAGCACATCCCAACTCCATCATCAGATCATGCTCTGACCAATCGCCGGTCATTGGCATGAGCTTTGGATCCGCTGCCAAAGCCATCCGCAAATCCGCCAAAGTCCAACCTTCAACAATGGTAAAGGGGTGCAATACCACCTCTCCTACTGAGAGCTTGGCCAATAAATCATCCATCGACTCGCCGGGTTCAATGCGATACTCGCCTGCTTGAATGCTGGGCTGATACAGACGCCCATACGCACGCCAGAACAGTGAGGGCCTTGCCATTCCCAGCCATTGCAGCTCTCTAATTAAGCTTTGAAAATGCATGCCAGACCGAACTTGCAGCACTCCGAACTCAGATCCCATAGGCACCAGTGGTGCCGATACCATTCGATGGATATAACCTCTACCCATGCCCAGCAGGACCAGCCCAATCAGCAAACACACTGCAAACAAGCCGGCCCAACCCTGAACTCTGATCGACTGAATCATGACAAGCACTCGCCCTTCCAGTGACGTTGCAATGACTCGCATGCACCAGCCGTAGTGACCGATCGACCGTCCAACTCAACGACCGGCCGAGGCCCAGAGACCGAGTTGATCAAGATAACCTCATCGGCATCGTTGATATCCGAGCGCGTCAGCGGACATCTCTTAAGTCCCAGTTGGAGACTCTCAACCCACTCCAGTCCGACTCCGAAAACATCAGGGCAATCGGGGGTCATGAGTCGGCCAGATTTGACCAAAATCACATTAGAGGCCATGGCCTCAGCCAAATACCCATCGTCTCGATAGACCAGCACCTCATCAACACCCAGTCGCGCACACTCTCGCGCGCACATGACCTGAAACAGTCGATTGCCGTGCTTAAGACCCGCACCCAATCGGATGGTGGGTAGCGTCATGGTTGTCGTGGCAAGGCGCAAACCAAGGGTTGATTGTTGTTCAATCTGACTTGGGAAATTGCGCCTTTGGAGAATTCGTCTGGGCTTGATATCCTCCGGTACCCAATACCCAGTCGCTGAACTTCCGCGCGTCACGGTCATCCGCAAAACACTTGTCTTTTGGGCGTCTTGCCCACCCATCAGGCGATCAATATCCGCCAACAGCCATGCCTCGCTTGGGCACTCAAATCCTAGCGCTTCACAGCCCTTGGTTAATCGTTGCCAATGGAATGCCCACAGTGGCACGGAATGACCGTTCCAGAGCATCGTTTCGAATACGTGATCACCGAACAAAAGGCCGCGATCACTGGCGGGTACCCTATCCTCGAACTCCCCATCCACCAGCGTTGCCCGATCACTCATGTTTATTCCACCCCGCTTTGCAGTGCCCGAATCAAGCCACGTGCCTTGAACTCAGTCTCTTTGAGCTCGGCACTTGCATGGGAATCGGCGACAATGCCAGCGCCCGTTCTAAACGACAGCATCTCCCCATACACACAGACTGAGCGGATCAAAATATTGAAATCCATCACACCGTCGTGGCCAATATAGCCCATCGCGCCTGTGTAACAGCCGCGACCGACACCCTCGAGTTCGGCAATGATCTCCATGCACCGAACTTTCGGGCACCCCGTGATCGTGCCGCCTGGAAAAACAGCACGGATCACATCGGTTGCTGTCGCCTCAGGCCGAAGCTCTCCAGTTACATTGGATACGATGTGATGAACATGCTCATAGCTCTCGACAACCATCAGCTCGTCAACCTCAATGCTTCCGGATAGACACACGCGCCCTAGATCGTTGCGCTCGAGATCGATCAACATGATGTGCTCAGCCTGCTCTTTCAAATTGGAGGAAAGCTCTTTGATCAATTGCTGGTCATCTTTGGTCGTGAGACCCCGGGGCCGAGTGCCCGCAATGGGTCGCGTTTGCAACCGCCGGCCTTGTTGGGAGACCAATCGCTCAGGCGAGGAACTGACAATTGTCCCTCCAGGTAGCTTGGCATAACCTGCAAACGGTGCTGGGTTAGACTTTTTTAAAGCGGAATAGAGACTCAATGGATCAATGGGTGATCGACTGTTTGCGTGCCATGCCCGGGATAGATTGACTTGAAACACGTCGCCTGCCTGAATATAGTCCAGGATGCGCTCCACACCGTCGACAAATTGCTCGGGCTCATCGGACCGCAGGTTCGCTGCGAGGTCGTGCGATGAACCAGAGTCCAGATCCGAGACTGACATTTCAGAGAGCTCAGCCAGCTCACTTTCCGCTCGGCCCATTTCTTCGATGCTTTCTGCCACTAGCCATGTATCGCCAGACCAATGGTCTTTGATCAGCGCGCTTCCACAGCGCGCTGCATAGGCCATCGGCAACGGATCTGGGCTACTGGGCAAATCTAGAGTGGGCTCAATCTCGCCGGCCAACTCATAGCCTAGATAAACAAACCAGCCCCCTAAAAAGGGCAACTGAGGATGGTCGTAAGGCCTAGATGATCGATCAAGCGCCTCTTGGAGTTTAGGCAAAAAATCAGTGCTTGCGTCCTGGCGATGGACAATCTCTTCACCCGTTCGTCTCAACAACAAAGACCATCTGGCAGAGAGCACACTAGATTGTCCTTCACTGGCCAAAAGGAAACACCACGTCTCCGGATAGGTCGCCATCACATGGGTCAGTGCGGGTGCACTGGGCATGCGTTTGGCATCAGGTGTTGAATCCGACGGGTGCATCCGCCCGTTTTAGCTCACTTAAATTCGGAAATGACGATCGAGCCGTTGGTCCCACCAAAGCCAAAAGAATTACTCAAAGCGACTTTGATTGGATGCTCACGGGCCACGTGTGGCACCAAATCCATGCCTTCAGCGGCAGGATCTGCTTTATCTAGATTGATCGTCGGTGGCACGATGCCATCCCGGATGGCCAGGGCTGATGCAATCAGTTCAATGGCACCGGCTGCGCCGAGCATATGCCCTGTCATTGACTTCGTTGAGCTCATCATGAGGTGTCGCGCATGATCGCCAAAGATTGCTTTAACAGCCTCTAGCTCTGCCACATCCCCGGCAGGGGTTGAGGTACCGTGCGCGTTGATATAGTCCACTTGGTCGGGGCTGAGCCCTGCGTCTTTCAATGCCAACGACATGCATTGAGCCGCCCCTGCCCCATCGGCAGGCGGCGAGGTCATGTGATAGGCATCGCCACTCATGCCAAACCCTTTGACTTCTGCATAAATGGTCGCATCTCGTCGCTGCGCGGATTCTAGGCTTTCTAGAACCACCACGGCAGCGCCGTTGGACAGCACAAATCCATCTCTGTCGACATCCCACGGTCGGCTGGCTTTCTCAGGCTCATCGTTGCGCGTCGACAATGCCCTTGCCGCAGTAAAACCCCCGTAGGCGGTTGGGGTGGTGCCGTATTCGGAGCCACCGGCCACCATCACATCGGCATCACCATAAGCGATCATTCGCGCCGCTTGACCGATGTTGTGAGTCGCTGTTGTGCAGGCGGTGACGATACTGATGTTTGGGCCCTTGAACCCATACCTAATCGAGATGTTTCCGGCGATCATGTTGATGATGCATCCCGGCACGAAAAAAGGAGAGATTTTTCGTGGACCCTTCTCTACATAAGCTTGATAGGTTTTTTCGATGGTGTCGATGCCACCAATGCCTGAGCCGATCGCCAAGCCATAACGGTCAGGTTGGTCTGGATTTGCACTAAGCCCGGCATCGTCAATCGCCTGGATAGCAGCTGCCATCCCATAATGGATGAAAGGGTCAGAGATTCTCGCTTCTTTAGACGACAAATACTTGTCGACCTCGAAGTCCCTGACTTCCCCTGCAATCCGCGCACTAAAGGCGGTGGCATCAAATACGGTGACCTCACCGATGCCACTCTGACCTGAGGTCAACGCCGACCACATGGTCGGCACATCACACCCCACTGGGCTAATACAGCCAAGCCCCGTTATGACAATGCGACGGTCACCACGCATTGGAGATCAGGCACTTAGGAATTGACGTGGTTGTTGATGTAGTCAATGGCCTGTTGGACGCTGGTGATCTTCTCAGCTTCTTCATCCGGGATCTCGCACTCAAATTCTTCTTCAAGCGCCATCACCAATTCCACCGTATCTAGTGAGTCGGCACCTAGGTCATCGACAAATGAAGCGCTGGGGGTGACTTCTTCTTCTTTGACACCCAACTGCTCAATCACAATTTTCTTGACTCGCTCTTCTATGCTACTCATCTTGCGTGGTCCTCCAGATAGATAATCGGTTAGCCGGCTTATTGTAGTGGTTTAGTCCCTCAAGTGCCAGTTAGGCAAAAAAACTTCACGGCATGTCCTTGATAAGAGGGTTCAACAATTTCATCACATAATCAATAGCTTAACTGATTATTTTCTTAATCTAGGTTAAATACATGCCTCCATTGACATGTAAGGTTTGCCCCGTGACATAGCCCGCCTCTGCGCCAGCCAGAAACGCCACACAGGCCGCAACATCCTCAGGTTGCCCCAGCCGATTCGCTGGAATGTTGGCCATCAGGCTTTCTTTTTGCTGTTCGCTGAGACTGTCCGTCATATCAGTAGCAATAAAACCCGGCGCCACCACATTAGAGGTAATGTTTCGACTGGCCACTTCTAAGGCCAGCGATCGGGAAAATCCCTCTAAGCCGGCTTTGGCAGCAGCATAGTTTGTCTGCCCTGGGTTGCCCGTTGAGCCAACCACGGAAGATATATGGATCAACCGGCCAAACCGCGCTTTGAGCATTCCCTTGAGCACTGCACGGGTGACACGCATCACACCGGTGAGATTGGCATCGATCACCGCCTGCCAATCCTCATCCCGTTGTCGAAGCAACAACTGGTCTCTAGTAATTCCCGCATTGTTGACCAAAACCACAGGCACACCTGCCTGCTCTTGGATGCGTTCAATGCAATGCGCAACGCTTGATGACTCAGTCACATCCATCACCAACCCCTGACCCGCACCCAGACGCTCTGAGATTGCATCCGCCCCCGTCGCTGAGGTTGCCGTTCCGAATACGCGATAACCGTGCTCGACCAACTGACCGGCAATGGCGCGTCCAATGCCACGGCTTGCCCCGGTCACCAAGGCAATCGCTTGTTCGATGCCATGATCATTGCTCATTGACTCAACTCCTGCTCCAATGGATGCCACTCGACTGACTTTTCAATCCGCTTCCCAAGACCGGTCAGCACTCGACCCGGTCCGCACTCATAGAAACGTTGCACGCCCCATTGCGTGAGCGTCCTGATGGTCGCTGTCCAATGGACAGGATGAGCAAGCTGCGCGACCAAGGCCTCTCGAACAGCCGCCACTCCATCGCACGGCGCTGCATTGACGTTGTGAACGATCGGAATCGTTGGGGGTGACATCTCCAGACTCTCTAAGCGCTCACCCAGCGCTTGAGCGGCCTCAGCCATCAATGCGCAGTGGGAGGGGACACTCACCGGTAAGATCACAGCTCGTTTAGCACCCGCTGATTTTGCTTGCACTATGGCTCGTTCAACCGCAGAGGCATGACCAGCAATGACCAACTGTCCCGGCGAATTATAGTTAGCGGGTGAGACGACTTCATCCTCCGCCACCTCTCTACAAATGGCCTCCACCACATCGTCGGGCAGCCCCAAAATGGCCGCCATCGCTCCCACGCCCTCCGGCACTGCCTGCTGCATTAACTGGGCGCGCAGAGTCACCAAGCCCAAAGCATCGTCAAATTGCAAACAACCCGCTGCCACCAAGGCGCTGAATTCTCCCAGGCTGTGTCCGGCCAATGCCACAGGCATCTGGTCGGAACCAACCTGCTCGGACCAGATTCGCCACAGCACCTGGTTAACGGTCAGTAAAACAGGCTGCGTGATTTCTGTTTGATTGAGCTTCTCACTCGGACCCTCAGCGATTAGGCGTCCCACATCAAATCCCAAGCGATCTGAGGCCTGCTGATAGACTTCATCTCGAAGGCTCAGATACTGATCCGATAGGTTAGAAAGCATGCCAATGCTTTGCGAACCTTGACCCGGAAAGATAACAGCAGCGCGCATCACCTCAGTACCTCAATAACGCCGATGCCCAAGTAAACCCACCGCCGAAGGCCTCCAGTAGAATCAGTTGGCCACGCTCGACACGCCCGCTTCGAATCGCTTCATCCAACGCCAAGGGCACAGACGCTGCTGAGGTGTTGCCGTGCTTATCCACCGTCACAATGACTTGATCCATGGACATATCAAGCTTCTTGGCGGTGGCTTTGATGATTCGGAGATTGGCTTGATGGGGAATCAACCAATCGAGCTCGCTGCGGTCAATGCCGTTGGCCTCGAGTGTCTCTTCGACAATACGACCGAGCGTATTGACCGCGACTTTGAAGACCTCATTTCCTCGCATCGAGACTGAAATCCCAGCCCTTGGCTCATCGGGTTTAAAACCACGCGATACGCCCACATCCACCTTTAGCAGATCCGCATGTGCGCCATTGGCATGCAAATGCGTCGACAAAATGCCCGGTGCCGAATCGGCACTGAGCACCGCTGCCCCAGCACCATCTCCGAACAGAACACAGGTTTGTCGGTCACCCCAATCGAGCATGCGGGTCAATGTCTCAGCACCAACCACCAGCACATGCTTGGCCTGGCCTGACCGAATAAATTGATCCGCCACAGAGAGGGCATAAACAAATCCAGAACAGGCCGCATTCACATCAAATGCGCCACACTCCCCCAATCCCAAGCGATGTTGTAATAGGCACGCCGTGGAGGGGAAGACCAGATCGGGCGTGGTGGTCCCCACAACCAACAAATCAATGTCACTAGGCGCCAAGCCAGCCGCCTCTAATGCTCTTTTGCTCGCCACCTCGGCCAGATCACATGTGGTTTGGTCATCCGCAACCACGCGCCTTTCTTTGATGCCGGTGCGCTCTTGGATCCACTGATCACTGGTATCTACCAGTTTTTCCAGATCCAAATTGGTCATCACCCGCTCAGGCAAGCAGTGCCCTGTTCCGCTGATCCGAGCATAAATTCGCTCACTCATTGATTCGCTCTCCAACTGTTGGATCCCCAGACTGGGTCTCCACCGTGGCTTCCCGAAACGCCAACTCGATGGCATGGGTCAATCCCTCGGCACTCGAGCCACCATGGCTTTTGATGACCAACCCCTCTACACCCAATAACGGCGCTCCATTGTGCCGGCTTGGGTCGAGTGTCTCATAAACTCGTCTTAACCGCGAGCGAGTGAAAAACCCAACCCATCGGCTCCAAGCACTTGGCGCCTCAGCACCTAAGAACGCCCTCATCACCAGCCGCACGGCACCTTCGGCACTTTTCAGCAAAACATTGCCCGCAAACCCGTCACACACCACCAAATCGATCCCGCCTTGAAATACTTGGTCTGCTTCGATAAAGCCACAATAATTTAAGTCGGGATCGGCCTCAATTAAGCGGGCGGCCTCACGAATCATGTCAGGGCCTTTCCTGGGCTCTGATCCAATGTTGAGCAATGCCACTTTGGGCTGATGTTTATTTAAAGCCTGCAGGGCTTCAGTTCCCAGCTGCGCAAACTCCAGCAGTCGCTGAGCGTCTACCCCAATGTTGGCACCGAGATCGAGCACCCAGACAGGCCCCGATTGGGTCGGAAGTTGCGTCATTAGAGCGGGTCGCTCCACACCCGGACGCATCCCCAGTAAATGCCGTGATAGCGCCATCAGACCAACGGTTGACCCCGAGCTCACCATGGCCTGGGCTGCTTGGTTTTTGAGCTGTGCAATCGCCACCGCCATCGAGCTGGTCTGGCCGGATCGAATGGCCTGCGCTGGACTGACATCAGCGGCCAACACTGTCGGTGCATCCACCACACTGACTCGCGACCGAAGCGCGTCTGGCCATTGCGCTAGGGCAACTTGAATGGACTGCGAATCTCCAGCCAAAATGAGCGCGAGATCAGGGAGTTTCTCCAGGGCATGGCGGCTGGCTGCAAGACCAACTGGCAGCCCGCCATCGCCGGAAAAGGCATAAACAGAAACGCTTATCA
>CAJXNU010000018.1 GCA_913057255.1 uncultured Wenzhouxiangella sp. | reverse complement strand
CAACGGTTGAGTTTGTTCTCTTATGGCAGCGGCTGTGGGGCGACTTACTGCTTGGGCACGGTGGCCCAAACTGCCCATCAATATGCCCAAAAAATAGACCCCCAACCCATGCTCGATCAGCGTCGCCGCTTGGATGTGGAGGGCTATGAGGCACTGATTTTGGCCAACGAACAAGCTTCCTCTCAAGCCTCACTCAATCCAGCAGACTATGGCATCTCTCAAGGTTTAAGTTATGTTGGCACCATCGACCATCAAAGACGCTATGTTTTTGTCTGAGCGCGGGTCCGCTCAAACAGCCAATTGTTGAACCTCACTTAATGGTTTTCTTCGCACTCTGCCAGAGTGCTTCTTGTGCATCCAAATCCAAATCCGCCATCACTTGACCCTGAGCTTTGGCCTCAACCTCCATCGCCCGAAAACGCTGTTCAAACTTTTGGTTGGCGCGTCTAAGGGCTTGCGCCGGATCGATGCCTTGGCGTCTGGCCACATTGGTTAGAACCAGCAACACATCACCGAGCTCGTCTTCGCTGGCGTCTGAATCATTTTTTTCTAGGGCTTCTTTGAGCTCTAAGACCTCCTCATCTAGCTTCATCAACACCGCTTCCATGGTCGGCCACTCAAAGCCCACGCCGGCGGCGCGCTTTTGTAATTTCAAGCAGCGTGTAAACTCAGGCAAGCCCCGCGAGATGCCATCCAGCAAGCTCTCATCGCTCTGCCCTTTCGCTTTTCGTTCTTCTTGTTTGATGCGCTCCCAATTGGCAGCCACCACGGCTGGGTCATCGGTTTTGAAATCACCAAAGATGTGTGGGTGACGGCGTTCGAGTTTTTCTATGATGCGCTCGACCACCTGTGCAAAATCAAAGTCTCCTTGCTCTTGACCGAGGCGCGCGTAAAAAACCACTTGAAACAACAAATCCCCGACCTCATCGGGCAACTCCTCTAGATCATTGCGCTCAATGGCATCGGCCACCTCATGGGCTTCTTCAATGGTGCATGGGGCAATGCTTTTGAAGTCTTGCGCCAAATCCCAAGGGCAACCGCCATCGGGGTCTCTTAACTGCGCCATGATCTCTAATAAACGATCTAGGCGCCCCACATTGAGCGGATCCAATGGCGCCCGATTATTTGGTGATGTCATTTGACATGGACTCCCATGTTAGAAAATCTCACCGATGCAGCAACGCACGCTGCCGCCGGCTTTTTCGATCTCATCCATGGCCACGGGGTGGAGCTTGAATGACCACTGGTTTAATTGATCAATGGTTTGTTTGGACAACACATCCATCGCGGTTTGACTGATCAACACATCCGAAAAATTCACTGCCAAACAATTGCCGGCAAAGGCTTCTTTTTCTTCTCTGGAGATCTCAATAGCCTGGCCATCAAAGGCATCAATAATGGCATCAGCGGCTTTGGGATCGACAAAAGCATCAGGACAAATAATCAAGGCTCTTGAGGCCAACACACTCATCACCACATTGGTGTGGTACTCGGTGTCTTTGAGATCAAAAGCAAAGCTCAAAGCCAAATCAAAGGCCTCATGCATGCGATGAAGACCCACCTCATCGACCCTCGGCGTCATCCCACAAAATCCTATTCGACGCGATCGATCAATCACCATGGCGCCGGTGAGCTCTGCCACGCAGTCTTCAATCGACAAATCGTGGGTCTCGTAACCCAGTAGATCCACAAACAGCTGGCGGATGTCGCTTCGCTCTGCCTCAAGCTGTCGTTCGGGATGCTTCATCGCCCCAATGATCAATCGGCCCTGCGTGGTGGCAAAGACGTTGTTGGGGAATACATCATCCGGTGTTTTCGATTGCCCCACAAACCGAATCACCGGCACCCCACATTGGGTGATGCGCTCGGCCAACGCGCGGTGCTGGTCAAGGGCCAGCATCGGATCGACTGAACACTTGGTGTCCATATAGGCATTGTCTTTGGCCGTTTGATCGCTGATCCGAAATCCGCTCGGCTCTACCAAAAAAACTGCCTTCGGCACCACGGGCCCATCGGCAACCACGCCGCCTTGTTTGAGCGTTTGCCTGAACGCTTCAGGGTCTTTGATGATCATGACCTAGATCAAACCTCCATCCACCAGCCCCTCGCCTGGCCAGTCAAGACCGTCTATGGCAGGATTGAAACAGGCAGGCTCTGGACAGGCGTCCAATAAGAGCTGCGGTTTGGCATCGGGCCGGTGCATGGTTTGACTCAAGCGTTGGCGCCAAGAGCGCGCACCGGGCTGGCCATGGAAAAGCCCCAACATGTGTCGCGCGACCTGTTGCACGCGCCCTCCTCGATCCACATGGGCTTGAATGTAAGTGACCATGTGTTCCACCACCGCCCGCCTCGATGGAGGGATGGGCTGCCCAAGCTCGGCTGAGATCTCAGTCAAAATCCAAGGCGTTTGATACGCCGCCCGACCCAGCATCACCCCATCGAAAGTCTCGAGTCGATCCATGGCCTCTTTGACCGTGGTGATGCCACCATTAAATACAACTCTAAGATCTGGAAACACCGCCGCCATCTTGGCCACGCGCTCGGCATCAATGGGGGGTTTCTCGCGGTTTTCTTTGGGACTCAAACCAGACAGCCAAGCTTTTCTGGCATGCACAATCACCCGGCCTTGGCCGCCTCCGGTGACCTCGCCAATAAAATCAATGAATGCCTGATCGCTATCGATCTCATCGACGCCAATGCGGCATTTCACGCTCACCGGCACAGAGACCGCCTCTTGCATGGCTTGGACGCAATCCGAGACCAGCTTGGGCTCTTTCATCAAACAGGCCCCGAACCGACCTTTTTGCACGCGATCAGAGGGACAACCCACATTGAGATTGATCTCGTCATAACCAAACTTGGCGCCGATCTTAGCTGCTTTGGCCAACTCCTCAGGATCTGACCCCCCCAGCTGCAAAGCCAGGGGATGCTCGGCGGCATCAAAGCCTAAAAGACGCTCACGGTCCCCATGGATCACCGCACCTGTGGTCACCATTTCGGTGAACAGGCCGGCTCCTGGGGCGAGCAAGCGATGGAAGTAGCGACAGTGTCGGTCCGTCCAATCCATCATGGGCGCGACAGTCAAGGCCTGATCGCTGGCTGGGCCAGTGAACGTCTCTCCAGCGCCAAAGGGATGAGAAGGATGATTCATGAGGCCATTGTAGTTTTTTTATATAATGGCGTCATGAGCAATCTACCCACCGACCGCATTCCCGTCCTCTCACTGACTGATTTCACTGGCCAGCGTGATGGTTTTACCGACACACTCGGCCAAAGTTATCGTCAGTTTGGGTTCATTGGCATCAAAGACCATGGCATCGACCAGGCCATCATTGATCGCGCCTACGATCAATTCAGAGCCTTCTTTGCCCTCGATCAGGCCACCAAAGAGCGCTATCACCAAGCCGGCATTGGGGGTGCGCGTGGCTACACTGGCTTTGGCGTGGAACAGGCCAAAGACCACAACGTCCCTGATTTGAAAGAATTCTGGCATGTGGGTCGTGAGTTCGAAGCCGGTGAAACCAACCCCTGCCCTGAGCAACTCCTTCCCAACGTGTGGCCAGAAGAGATTCCTGGGTTTCGAGAAGCCGCGCTTGATCTGTATCGAGCGCTGGATGAGGTCGGACGTCAGCTCCTATCTGCCATGGCCATTGATTTGGGTTTAAACGCCAACTGGTTTGACGATAAGGTCAACTACGGCAACTCAATTCTCAGACCCATTCACTATCCGCCCATTGATGCACCCCAACCGGGTGCCGTGCGTGCCGCACAGCACGAAGACATCAACTTAATCACCTTGCTGATTGGTTCGAAAGAACAGGGCTTAGAAATCCTCACCCGCGATGGTGACTGGATCCCGGTTGATACCTTGCCAGGCACGATTGTGGTTAATGTTGGCGACATGTTGCAGCGTCTGACCAACCACGTTTACTTATCGACCACCCACAAGGTGGCCAATCCAGACGATGACCACTCCACCAGTGCGCGCTATTCGATTCCGTTCTTCTTACACCCCAACCCAGATTTTCTAATCAAGACCTTGGATGGGTGTATTGATGAGGCCAACCCCAACCGATATCCCGAGCCCATCACGGCGCATGGCTACTTGATGGAGCGTTTGGGCGAGATTGGTCTGCTAAAAAAATAGCGCCGACCGGTAGCCTGTGAGCGTCGGTCACCACGCTCGGCTGGACTTACCGGCGCTCGATGCCGCCTTCAGTGGCCACCAGCACCTCATCGGCACCGCGCTGGGCAAATAGCCCGCAGGTCACCACGCCTGGGATTTGGTTGATGGCGGTCTCCATTTTTACGGGATCAACGAGATCGAGCCCGCGCACATCCAAAATCACATTGCCCTGATCGGTGGTGAACCCATCCCGCAGCTCGGGCGTGCCACCCAAAGCCACCAAGCGTCTGGCCACCAACGCCCGCGCCATCGGCAAGACCTCCACTGGCAGCGGAAACTCGCCCAACACTTTCACGCATTTGGACTCATCGACAATACAAATAAAGCGGCGCGATGCCGCCGCGACAATTTTTTCTCGCGTGAGCGCACCGCCACCGCCTTTAATCAGACGACGGTTGGGATCGACTTCATCGGCACCGTCAATGTAGAGCGCCAGATCCCCAGTGTGGTTGAGATCCAAGACCTCGATGCCCGCCTCTTGTAGGCGTTTTGTGGTGGCTTCTGAAGATGAAACAGCACCGGCCAGCTGGATGCCAGACGCCGTCAGTTGATCGATAAACGCATTGACGGTCGAACCCGTGCCCACGCCCAAGACCGTACCGGCCTCCACTTGCGCGAGCGCGGCTTTGGCCACTTCAATTTTTAATCGATCTTGACTCATGACTGTTGGCTCATGATCTATGCTGACCTGTGTGATGGTTTACTCGAGGCCGATCAAATAATCCCACTGCTCATCGGTCACCGGCATGATGGATAAACGATTGCCTTTTCTGACCAAAGGGAAATTGCCGAGATGTTCCGCGTGTTCTTTGATTTCAGTTAGAGAAATCACGCGCTTGGTATGGCGGACATATTTCACGTCCACCAACAGCCAGCGAGGCTCCTCAGGCTTGCTGGCTGGATCGTAGTACTTGGATTTTTTATCAAACTGCGTGGGGTCAGGATAGGCGGTGCTTGCAACTTTCATGATGCCCACAATGCCAGGCACTTTGCAGTTGGAGTGGTAGAAAAACACTCGATCGCCGACTTCCATGCCGTCGCGCATAAAGTTACGGGCTTGGTAATTTCGGATGCCATCCCAGGGCTCAGTGCCCTTGGCGCAGGCTTTCAAATCATCGATGCTAAACGCATCGGGTTCAGATTTCATTAACCAGTTCATGGCTCTATTTTACCCACAACGCGCCGCGGTCGCTGACAATCACATCCATCGGCACATCCCAGGCCTCACTGGGGAGCGCATCGGTGTGTTGCATGGCATAGGCCACCCCTGCCTTGATGGGTCCTGCATTAATTGACCCTCCATCCACATGCGCCAAGCTTCGATCATAAAACCCACCGCCCATGCCCAATCGAGTGCCGTCTGAGGCAAAGCCCACCAAGGGCATCAGCATCCAGTCAATCGATGTGATTTCAATGCGGGGCTGGTCCACCGGTTCTAAGATGCCAAAGCGATTGGGCTGCATGGGCACATCGGGATTGAAGCGATGGAAGGACAAAGCCTGATCGGCCAAGACGGGCAAATACACCTCACGCCCAGAATCGATCAAGGCCTGCCTGACTGGGGTGAGATCGGGCTCGCCACCATGAGCAATAAATAGAGCGATGGTTTGATTGGGATGGTCGGATTCGGTGAGCGTGTGGAGCACGTGACCACAGATCAAGGCATCCAAAGACCGGCGACGTTCGGGAGTTAAGCCACGTCGCTGAGCTAAGAGTTGCTGTCGCAGCTTGGCTTTGAGAGACGGTGATGGATTTGACTTGGACATGATGCAATCACCGGCTGAGTCAGTGGATCACTCAGTGCAAAAGGATAGGAGCAAGACGTCCTCCACCTGTGCCGCTGCGAGGCAGTGACCTTGAACCAATGGGTTCAAGTGGGTCGGCTCTTGGATGCTTTAGGCGATTCGCCCGTTGCGAATGTGCACACCACAACCAAATCCGCCGTCCCGAGGTCAGTCAATAGGGACAAGGCATATTACATTCCCGCTGGCGAACACCGCAGAGAACGTCTATGCCTCCAGTCTAGTGCTTTCGTTACACTTGATCAAGCGATGCCGCCATCTGCGCGATGCGACGATCGACTTGCTCTGAATACTGATGACGCTGCTCTTTCAACTGCCGGTTTTCAGCGGCCAAATTCAGGGCGCACATAACCGCGATTTTTTCTAGTGAGGTGACTTTGCCCGCATCACGAATGCCACGCATTTGCTCATCCAAACTCAGGGCAGCCTCGACTAAGGCACGGCGCTCGTCTTCGCTGCACATGACTCGATACTCGCGATCGAGAATGCGGACGGTCACCGGTTCTCTACTGATATTGGCCATCAACCGATCCCCGCCAGTTCCAATGCCTTCAATCGCTCAATCATCCCCTCAACGCGTGAGCGGGCCTCCTCGTTTCGCTCAACCAGTGAGGCGCGCTCAGCCACCAGGGCTTCTTGGCGATCGTGCAATAGTTTGTTTTCTTGCTCCAACGACTCCAGACGGGACTTTAATTCGTCTAGGTGCTTGGCAATTCGCTCGAGCTCACCGGCTGTTTTATCCGGCGAGCCAATGCCATCGGTCGCTTGTGTGGTCTGATCACTCATAAACTCATTCTCATTCGTGCGTGCTTTATTGTTACTCGGGCGAACTTCACGGTCAGCGGGCTGGGCCGCGCCCCCAAGAACCCCCTATCATAGAGCCTATGGGACGCTCACGACAAGCGCTTGGGTGCTAAACTTTGTTTTGATATGAGCGCATCTTCCACCGATCAACTCCGTTGGGCCCTGGCACTGGCATCAAGCCCTGATGCCACGGGTGTCTCAGAAAGCCATGGCCTGATTACAGGTCTCATTGCCGGTCAACCCGATCTCGATGTGGACCGCCTCTGGCTCCATTGGGCTGGTCTCAATCTCGATACCGAACAAGACATCGATGACCCAGCCGACCCTCAGGCCAGTCATCGCGAGCACTTGGAGGCCGCACTCGAGGCCATTCAGGGCCAATTACGATCAGAAGAAATGGCCTTTGAGGCCCTCGTGCCGGCCATGGATCAACCGCTGGCACAACGAACCGAGGGCTTGGCTCACTGGTGTGGTGGCTTCTTGGCAGGGTTTGGCGCCTCAGGGGCGGTGATCAAAGACGAAGAGGCCAGTGAGGTGTTGGCGCTTTTAAGCGAAATCGCGCGGGCGAGTTCAGAAGGCGATGAGATAGATGATGCCAACACCGATCTTGAATCGGAAGAAGCGGCCTTTGTTGAGCTGGTGGAGTTTGTGAAAGTGGCCGTGTTGCTCTTGCACGAGGAATGCCGCCTAAACCAAGCCTCGGCGAGCGAGAGCCCTGAGGCCTCTCAATAAAGGATCCATTCGTGGCCAGAGCTCTGCCCATGCCCGCACAAACCTATCGCGCCCGACGTGAGCGTCTGATCGCGGAGGTGGGCGCGGATGCCGTGATCGCCGTGGCCGCAGCACCCGTTCGATTGAGAAACGGCGACACCCCCTATCCTTATCGACAAGACAGCGATTTTTGGTATCTCACTGGTCTCGATGAGCCCGAAGCCGTACTGGTCTTAACGCCCAACGGGCCCGTGCAAAGCACTTTATTTTTACGCCCCAAAGACCCCGAGCGTGAGCGCTGGGATGGCGATCGTTTGGGCATTGAACAGGCGCCTGAGGTCTTGGGCATCGATCAGGCGCTAGACATTGGAACTTTGGATCAAGTGTTGCCGGAGCTATTGAGCCATCGACAAGACCTCTACTATTTGATGGGCCAGCATGCCACGTTTGAACAACACCTAAATGACTTGCGCTTGGACTTGCAGCAAGAAGCTGGCGGACCCGGTGGCCCCACCACGGTGGTTTCGCTGCAACCTTTATTGCATGAACAGCGCCTGATCAAATCCCCAGAAGAAATCAAGTGGATGAAAAAAGCCGCGCAGATTTCAGCCAGCGCCATGGTGATGGCGATGCAGCGAGCACCGCATGTCAGCAATGAGGCCCAGCTCCATGCCACCTTGATCGGGGCTTATGCAGAGCAGATGGCCACGCCAGCCTATCAACCCATCGTCGCTGGCGGCGAGCGGGCATTGATTTTGCACTACATCGACAACAACCAGGCCTTGGATCCCCAGTCACTGGTGTTGATTGATGCCGGCTGTGAGATTCAGGGTTATGCCGCCGATATCTCTAGAACCTTTCCGGTATCGGGTCGCTTCTCAGCCGAGCAACGCGCAGTCTATGAGGTGGTCTTGGACGCGCAATGCCAAGCCATCGAGTGTGTGCGCGTTGGACGCTCGTATCATGACTTTCATGAAAAGGCGACCGAGGTTTTAACACAAGGCTTGCTGGAGTTGGGTTTGCTCAAAGGCTCTCTCGATGAAAATTTAGAATCCGAGGCCTATCGTCGCTTTTATATGCACAAGACCGGCCATTGGCTGGGTCTCGATGTGCACGATGTGGGCGACTATCGCATTGATGATGAGTGGCGCGTGTTGGAGCGAAACATGGTTCTGACGGTGGAGCCAGGTCTCTACATCGACCACGGCGATGACATCCCAGAGGCGTTTCGAGGGATTGGCATTCGTATTGAAGACGACATACGGGTCACACGAGACGCACCCGAGGTGCTCACGGCTGCCGTGCCCAAGACCGTCGATGAAATTGAGGCATTGATGCAATGAGCCAGGCGACCAATCAACCCGTCTTTGATGTGATCGTCTCTGGCGCTGGCTTGGTGGGGGCGAGCGTCGCACTGGGCTTGGCCGATCGGGGTTTTAAGATCGCTTTAATTGAACCCACCGAACCCAAGCACTCACCATTGCCCAGTCACGATGAGCGGACCTTAGTACTCAATGCCGCCTCGCTCAATGTCTTAGACAACCTCAACCTCTTGGCCGATGATCTCATTCGCGTGCCGGTCAGACACATCCACATCAATCGACAAGGCGGCTTTGGACATCTCCATTTGCACGCCCGAGACCATGCCGATTTGATTGGTGCAGACACCGACCCCGAAGCCCCTTATTTTGGGCAGGTGGTGGTGGCCCGCGCTTTGGGTCAATGCATGCTCGACCGGCTCAAGAACCACACAAACATCACGCTGTTTTGCCCCCAGTCATTGACCCGTTTCATTGACGAAAACCACAGGGTCCAAGTCACTCTCGATGATGGACACACGCTCCAAGGTCGGATCCTGGTCGGCGCCGATGGCAACCAATCTCCGATCCGAGAGCAACTGGGCCTGATGATCGAGGCGCATGACTATGACCAGCGGGCGATGGTCTTTAATGTCGCCGCCGAGCGTCCCATGCCAGAGACGGCCTTCGAGCGGTTCACGCCCCATGGGCCCTTGGCGCTCTTGCCACAGGCCAACGGCCGCTATGGCGTGGTCTGGATTGATCAAAGCCAGCGAGCGGATGAAGCCATGGGCTGGTCGGATGATGTGCTGATGGCCGCTTTGCACGATCGGTTCGGTCCACGGTTGGGCGCATTCACCCAACCGAGCCCGCGGGCAAGCTATCCCTTGATCAAACAACATAGCCCACAGGTGGTCTCAGGGCGCGTGGTGCTGGTGGGCAATGCGGCCAATGCCGTCCACCCGGTCTCGGCCCAAGGCTTTAACTTAGGTCTCAGAGACGTTGCCGGCCTCATTGATGCCTTGTCTTTTTTGACAAGTGATGATGAAGACGCTGTTGCTAAGCTCGGTGAGTTGGGTGATGATCGCTTAGACCAAGCGTTACTGAACTATCAACGCACCCGAGCCGATGATCAACGCGCCACGATTCGCTACACCGACACGCTCGCTCGTGCGTTTGCTCATCCAGCCAGTTTCGTGCGCTTGATGGGTGGACTGGGTTTGGCAGCGCACGCGGCCTCATCCTCACTGACTCGACGCTTGGTTCGAGCCGCCATGGGGTTTCGGGAGCCGGTGGCCTCACTGGCCAAAAAACACACCGCCCGAGGAACACACCATGGCCACGTTTGATTTTGATGCCGTGGTGGTCGGCGGCGGCGTGGCTGGCGCCTGCACCGCGGCTTTAATGGCCAAAGCAGGCTTTAATGTCTGCCTGCTAGACCAACGCATCCCCAATCCGCCCGATGATGAGACATCAGCGCGCGTGGTGGCTTTGAGCTTGGGTTCACAGCGAATACTCAACCACGCCGGTGCCTGGTCTTTGCTGGGGGAAGAACACGCCACGGCGTATGGTGAGATGCGTGTGGAATCTGGTCAGGGGGTGTTGCGATTTAGGGCCGATGAACATGGCTTGCCTGCTCTGGGCTGGATTGTCGAAATTCCACGCATCCAACACGCATTGTGGACCGTATTAAAAGACCATCCCAAGGTCAGTATTCAAGCCCCGTCTCATTGGCATGACTGGAGCCCAATCGAGGGTGGCATAAAGATTCGATTGGCCGATGAAAAAGGGGATCTCACCGCCAGCCTCACAACAAGAGTTTTGATTGGAGCCGATGGCGCGCAATCAAGACTTAGGCAATCGGCGGGCATTGAAACCACCCAGTGGGACTACAACCAACGCGCCTTAATTGGCCCAGTCACCACGGAAACCCCCAACCCCGGCATGGCTTGGCAACGCTTCACGCCATTGGGTCCTCTTGCCCTATTGCCTCTGCCCGATGGGCAATCATCGATTGTCTGGTCCATCACCAACACCGAAGCCGATCGCTTGGCCAAGCTGGATCCACAGGCGCTGGTTGAAACCATCAATGAGGTTTTGGTTGAGTCGCATCCACACGCCTCAAAGACTCACCCCACGCTGGATCCCATCACCCCGATGGGAGCGCTTGCGCAATTGCATCAGGCCCATTGGCTGCCGCTAAAACGCATCCGAGCCGACCGCTTGATTGGGAATCCTGATCAAGGGCCCTTGGTGTTGGTCGGCGATGCGGGCCACTCGGTGCATCCATTGGCCGGCCAAGGGCTCAACATGGGCTTGGCCGATGCCGCCGCTTTGGTTGAATGTTTAAACGCGGCAGACCAAACCAAAAATATGGACAGCGAGCAACCTTGGCAGAAGGCTTTGGTCCGCTACAACCGCTGGCGCTTGTCTGCCTCTACGCTCAATGCCTCTGGCATTCATTTCATTAATGAAATCTCTCGAGCGCCAATGGGGCTCGGCAAGCACAGCCTCGGTCTGTCTTTTATGGTGGCCAATCGTCTCTGGCCGGTGCGAGAGGCGATGATCCAAAAAGCCTGTGGCATTGACCGCGATAGCCCAGCGCTGGCTCAAGGCGGGCAACCTAAAACGTCTCCATCCGCCAAATGAGCACCACCCAAAACCCCATCCTGATTCATGCCGCTCGCGTGTTGGCCGGCGCGATCATGATCAGCTTCGCGGCGATCTTTGTTCGCTTAAGTGAGGTCGCACCCACCACATCGGGCTTTTATCGCATGGCCTTTGGTTCTGCGGTGTGGGTTCTTCTGTTGGCTGCCATTCCTGCGATGCGCGAGGGATGGCAAAAGCACTGGGGCAGCTCCACCTTAATCGCTGGCTTTTTTTGCTTGGACATTTGGTTGTGGCATCAATCGATTTTCTACATCGGGCCAGGCTTATCGACCCTGCTGGCCAATTTCCAGGTGTTTGTCTTGAGTTTGGTCGGCGTGGTGTTTTTAAAAGAACGCCTGCACTGGCGGTTTGGCCTGGGCGTGGGTTTGGCCATGCTCGGGCTTTGGCTTTTATTTGGTCGTGAGTGGGGCGATTTAACGCCCGATGCGCGCTTAGGTGTCTGGCTGGGCTTACTCACAGCTTGTGCGTATAGCCTGTATCTCCTCAGTCTGCGCGGCTTTCAAATGAAACATGCCGGCATGCGGCCTGAGGCCCGATTGATGCAGGTGACGGTGATCTGCGGATTGATGTTGGGGCTCATTAATATCACCGAAGGGCATGGCTTTGGCATTCCCACCCTCACCGCTTGGCTCTCTCTGATCGCACTCGGGCTTTTTTGCCAGGTGCTCGGGTGGCTCTTGATTACCAAAAGCCTGCCTTACCTTCCCGCAGGTCTGGTGGGGCTTTTATTGCTCATCCAGCCAGCCGCTTCCGTGGGCTGGGATGTCTGGTTCTTCTCGCTGGATCTGTCTTTGGGCAAGCTCATCGGCGCGGTGTTGGCCTTAATTGGCATCTATTTGGGGCTCCGCGCGAGCAAAGGTTCTGATAGCATAGCCAACGATGACTAATCCCTACATTAACGTCGCCACTGAAGCCGCTCGCTTAGCCGCCGGCATCATGCAAAAATACGCCGCCCGCCTAGAATCCATTCCAGTGGAGAGAAAAGCGCGGGCGGACTACGTCACCGAAGTCGACCGTGCTTGCGAGCAAGTCATTCGAGATCATCTCCTCAAGCGCTATCGCGATCACGCCTTTTTGGGTGAAGAGACCGGTCGTGTGGGTGATCCCGACAGCGAGTATGTTTGGATCGTTGATCCCATCGATGGCACCACCAACTATCTTCGGGGCTTGGGTCATTACGCGGTCTCCATTGCCTTGCAGGTGCGAGGGCGCATCGAACATGGCCTGATCTATGATCCCAAAAAAGAAGAGTTATTCACCGCCTCTCGCGGCGAGGGGGCGTTTTTAAATCAACACCGCATCCGAGTCTCAGGCCGTGAGGGCTTGAGTGGGGCCATTTTGGCGACTGCATTCCCATTTCGTTATCGTCGTCTCTTACCGGCCTATCGGGCCATGTTTGATGCGCTGTTTGAAGACATTGAAGACATTCGACGCCAAGGCACATCGAGTTTGGATCTCGCCTATGTTGCCTGCGGCCGCCTCGATGGCTATTGGGAGCTCGGTCTCAAACCTTGGGACTTGGCGGCGGGTGCCTTGATGGTGCAAGAAGCCGGTGGCGTGGTGATGGACATGGCCGGTGGTGAGCGTTGGTTGCAATCGGGTCACATCATCGCGGCCCCATTTAAGCTCATTACACCGATGCGTCATGCCATTGAGCCGCATTTGACAGAGGCCATCCTCGCCCGACTCAAATCCAGCTAGAGACCTTAAGATGTGGCGGGAAACACCGCCCGTGGTTGCAGTGCGCTCTCGCCCATTTCAGCCAAACCAATGCAGCGCTGACCATCGGCTAGGACACACACCCACTGCCCCGCCTGCACCGTCTCGACTCCATCACAGCGTGCCCGCTCAATGGCCCGGCCATGAAAAAAATCGCCGGCTGCCCCTCGGTCCAAACAAACCCTTGGCCAATCCGGCAGCGCCGCTTGGATGGGTAGAAGAGACTCAAACAGAGCTTCTGGGGAAAGAGATTCGAGTTGATTCAGCGTGAGTGCTTGGTCGATGTGAAAAGGACTCGCTTGAGTTCGACGAAGCCCGCACAAATGCGCGCCACAGCCCAGAGTCTCGCCGATGTCTCGAACCAAGGAACGAATATAGGTGCCTTTGGAACAAGTGACCTCGAATGCAAACCCGGGTCTGTCGGAATCAGTTAAACGCCACTCAGTGACCTCTAATGAGTGAATGGTGACGGCTCGTGGTGGGCGTTCCACCGACTCACCGCGGCGGGCCAAATCATAGAGCCGCTCCCCTTTGTGTTTGAGCGCTGAATACATGGGCGGGACTTGCTGTAGATCGCCCAGAAACTGCGCCAAGACCGCTTCCACATCGGCCTCACTGAGTGGTGGGACCTCGCGGGTCTCCAAGACCTCACCTTCTTTGTCTTCGGTGTCGGTCACCACACCCAAATGCACATCGGCCCAGTAGGCTTTATCGGCCTCCAGCAAATGCGCACACACGCGCGTGGCATGACCGAGACACACCACCAACAAACCCGTGGCCATGGGATCGAGTGTGCCGGTGTGGCCAGCTTTCTTCGTACCAAATAAACGCTTGATACGAGAAAGCGCTTGATTGGAGGTCAAGCCCTCAGGCTTATCCAACAGCACAATGCCGTGAGGGGCGGGTTTGGAAGTCATGCCAACAAAACCATCAGGGTCGATGGAAATGAATCAATGCGCCTACGAACGACGCGCTTTGGCCAGCAGCTCATCAATGCGCGCGCCGGCTTCTGAGGAGGTATCGTGGAAGAACTTCAAGGTCGGCACGATTCGAAGTCGAACCCGCTTTCCGAGCTCATGGCGAATGGCACCCACGTGCTCGGCGAGAAATTCCATCACGGCCTCGACTTGGTCTTGCTCATAGATCGCCACATAGACCTTGGCATGCGATAAATCACGCGCCACCTCCACATCGGTGATGCCAAAAAGCCCGCGGGGAATTTCGTGTTCGAACGCCTGCTGAGTGATGGCGGCCAACTCGCGTCGGAGCAAACCCGCCACTTTGTCTGCGCGATTGACCATCAGCTGACCTTCAAAGAAACCGTGATGCTGACACCACCACGCGCATACTTAAAGAAGGTCCAACGATCCATCATGATGATCAATCATCTAGGGTCCGCTGAACCTCGATGCGCTCGAAGCACTCGATTTGGTCACCGACTTTGACATCGTTGTATTGCTTCACGCCGATCCCGCACTCGGTCCCGGCCTGAACTTCTTTGGCATCGTCTTTGAAGCGTCTGAGGGACTCGAGTTCGCCTTCAAAGACCACCACGTTGTCTCGCAATACGCGAATGGGGTTGTCCCGTTTGACCACACCCTCGACCACCAAGCAACCGGCAATGGCGCCGAGCTTGGATGAACGAAAGACGTCTTTGACTTCGGCCAACCCAATAATTTCTTCGCGGGTCTCGGTGCCCAACAGGCCGGTAATGGCTTTTTTCACATCATCGATGACTTCATAGATGACGCTGTAGTATTTGAGTTCTAAATCAGCCTCTTGAATGATGCGACGCGCCGAAGCATCGGCCCGCACGTTAAAGCCAATAATGATTGCACCCGAGGCTTGCGCGAGGCTTGCATCGGATTCGGTGATGCCGCCGACGCTGGCTGCGATCACTTCGACCTTGATCTCCGGTGTGGATAGGCGAGTCAATGAATCACGCAGGGCCTCCACCGAGCCTTGCACATCGGCCTTGATCATCACATTGACGGTTTGTTGCTCGCCAATGGCCCCGCCTTCTTCCATCTGGTCAAAGAGGTTTTGAAGCTTGGCCGCCTGCTTTTCAGCCAATCGACCCTCACGCGAAGACTGTTGACGAAGCTCGGCCGCTTCTCTGGCTTTTCGCTCATCGGCCACGGCCAAGACATCATCACCCGCGTTAGGAACCCCCGATAGGCCCAAGACCTCGGCAGGCATCGAGGGGCCAGCCTCAGAGATGCTTTGACCGGACTCATCAAACATGGCCCGCACACGACCGAACTGCTGGCCCGCCAAGAGCATGTCGCCTTGACGCAGGGTGCCGTCTTGAACCAAGACAGTGGCCACAGGTCCGCGCCCTTTATCCAGCGCAGATTCCACCACCACACCGCGACAGCGCCGCTCGGGTGAGGCTTTCAATTCCAATACTTCGGCTTGGAGCACGATGGCGTCTAAAAGCGCATCCACGCCCTCGCCAGTCATGGCAGAGACGGGCACAAAAATTTCTTCACCACCCCACTCTTCGGGCACCACCTCTTCGGCGGCCAATTCCGAGCGGACGCGTTCTGGATCGGCTTCGGGCTTATCGATTTTGTTGACTGCCACAATCAGAGGCACTTTCGCCGCTCTGGCGTGCTGAATGGCTTCTTTGGTCTGTGGCATCACCCCATCGTCTGCGGCAACCACCAAGACCACGATGTCGGTGGCCTGCGCACCACGCGCCCGCATGGCGGTGAAGGCTGCGTGGCCTGGGGTATCTAAGAAGGTCACGGTGCCATTGTTGGTTTTGACGTTGTAGGCACCAATGTGCTGCGTGATGCCACCACTCTCGCCAGCAGCGACTTTCGAGCGGCGAATGTAGTCAAGGAGTGAGGTCTTGCCGTGATCCACATGGCCCATGACGGTGACCACCGGCGGACGCGGCACTTGTGCCAAATCATCGTCTTCGGTTTGTTCAACCAACTCTTGCTCGATGTCTTTTTCTTCCGCCGGACGGGCGGCATGGCCCATCTCTTCGACCACCAAAATGGCGGTGTCTTGATCGAGCGGTTGGTTGATGGTGACCATGGTGCCCATGCCCATCAAGGCCTTGATCACCTCACCAGCTTTGACAGCCAATAGCTTGGCGAGATCACCCACCGTGATGGTTTCTGGGATCTCCACTTCACGCTTAACCGGCTCGGTGGGCATTTGGAAGCCATGCTCGCTGCTCGAGCTGGTCGTGGCCACACGGCGCTTGGCCTTGGGTTTGCGGCGCTTGGACTTCGGTGCCACATGGAGTTCTTCACGACCATAGCGGGTTCTGCCATCGTCATCATCGCGGCCACCCTTGCGCTTCCGCTCCGCGTCTTTTTCAGCGGCTTGCTTGGCCACTTTGGCCTCAACCCGGGCCTGCGCCTCAGCCATCGCGCGCTGTTTTTCAGCCTCAATGCGTTCAGCTTCCTCGCGGGCTTCGCGAGCGGCACGCTCTTCTTCTCTTTCTGCCTCACGGGCCTCACGCTCGGCAGCTTCTTGTGCTTCTTTTTCCGCGCGCTCTTTTTCTCGACGCTCAGCGTCTTCAGCTGCCTGACGCTCAGCCTCTTCCCGCTGGGCCCTAGCCTCAGCCAGTGCTTTAGCGGCGGCCTCGCGTTCCGGGTCGATGGATTGCTCATCTTCTACCGCACCGCGTTTGACATAGGTGCGCTTTTTGCGGACCTCAACATTAACAGTCCGAGAAGGTGCAGCCCCGCGCGTCCGAGCCCGTCCGGCACCACCCGAGGGCACTTTGAGCTCAGAGACGGTTTTTCGTTTCAGCGTGACTTTACTGGGGCCGGCCTGGTCATCGCCCGAGCCCAATTTGCCGTGGCTGGTTCTCAGATAAGCCAGCAGCTTTTTCTTGTCCTCATTGGTCACCGCCGCACTGGCGTCAGAGACTTTGATCCCTGCGTCATTGAGCTGTTCAATCAGGCGGGATACCTCAACGCCCAATACTTCAGCGAGTTGTGAGACGGTCACATCAGACATGCAATCTTCCTTATGGTGTTCTTTTTAAATTTTACTCTTCGGCAAACCAGTGTGCACGGGCGGCCATGATGAGCTCAGCGGCTTTGGCCTCATCAAGCCCTTCCACATCTTCTAACTCATCGGTGGCGCAGTCTGCCAAATCATCGCGCGTGCAAATGCCAGCTTCTGCCAATGCATAAGCTAGCGTTTCGTTCATGCCCTCAAGCGTCAACAAATCTTCTTGTGGACGGTTGGCATCGAGCTTTTCTTCAGAAGCGATCATTTGGGTGAGCAGCGCATCGCGAGAGCGTTGTCGCAACTCAGCCACAATGCCTTCATCAAACTCTTCAATGGCCAACAGTTCAGATTCTGGTACATAGGCCACTTCCTCGATGTTCGTAAAGCCCTCGGCTACCAAAATACTGGCAAGCTCCTCGTCCACATCGAGCTTCTCTTTGAACATTTCCAACACGGTTCTCGACTCGGCCTCGGCTTTTTGGTCGGCTTGTTCAACCGTCATCACATTGAGCGTCCAGCCGGTGAGCTCCGCGGCGAGGCGAACATTCTGGCCGCCTCGGCCAATGGCTTGCGAGAGGTTCTCTTCATCGACGGCAATGTCCATGCTGTTGGAGTCTTCATCGACCACAATTGAGGCCACTTCAGCTGGCGCCATGGCATTAATCACGAATTGCGCCGGGTTTTCATCCCACAAAATAATGTCGACGCGCTCACCGGCCAATTCGTTCGAGACTGCTTGCACTCGAGAACCACGCATACCCACACACGCCCCAATGGGATCGGTGCGGGGATCCAGCGCATGCACAGCAATCTTGGCACGACGGCCCGGATCGCGGGCGGCACCTTTGAGCTCAATCAACTCTTGACCAATCTCTGGCACCTCGAGTTTGAATAGCTCCAGCAAGAACTCAGGCATGGTGCGGCTCACAAACAGTTGTGGACCGCGTTGGTCGGGGCGGACCTCATAGAGATAACCCCGGATGCGGTCTTTCAACCGCGCGGTCTCTCCTGGGATGGCATGTCGCGATGGGATAAAGGCTTTGGCATTCTCACCCAAATCCAAGATCATGCCACCGCGCTCCATGCGCTCGACTTGGCCATAGACCAGCTCACCCACACGGTCTTTAAAGGCTTCCACCACCAGCTCACGCTCGGCCTGGCGGACCTTTTGGACGATCACTTGCTTGGCGGCTTGGGCGGCGATGCGGCCAAACTCTGGCGCTTCCATGGCCTCTTCGATAAAATCACCCACGTTAAGAGAGGGATCGTGTTCGCGGGCCTCAGTCAAACGAATTTGGCGATCGGCCGATTCAAACACCACCACCTCGTCGTCTTCATCTGCAGGCTTAGGCCCATCAATGGCCTCATCGGGCAACACTTCCCAGCGACGAAACGCCTCGTAGTCACCGGTTTTTCGATCAATGCTCACACGAACATCGATGTCTTCTACCGACCGACGCTTGGCCGCTGAGGCGAGTGCCGCTTCAATGGCCTCAAAAATAATGCCTTTATCGAGTCCTTTTTCATTGGACACCGCTTCGGCCACCTGTAGAATTTCTTTGCCTTGGTCGCTCATGGCTAGTTTTTCGTCCTTACATGCAAACGCTTTAAAGTTATCGGTTGATCCTGGAGCAACATGTTCACGCTGCCCTTCTTTTTCTCGTCGACATCAACTGCTCGACGCTCGCTTTTCTTTTGCTTCTTTAAGCAATTGATCCATATCGGGCGTGAGCTTCGCTTTGGCCACTTGCGACAGTGGCAATCTTCGCTCGCCCTTGTCTGTCACCATGACCACCAAAGGCCCCGTCTCATCTTCGATGACCGCGTGCAACGTGCCTTTAAAGACCCGCTGACGGTGACCGCTTTCATCCACTAAGGGCGCGACCAATTGCACCTCCGCTTGCTCACCCAAAAACCGCACAAAGTGCGCTTGGGTAAACAAAGGCCGCTCAATCCCCGGGGAAGACACTTCCAAGCTGTATTCGCCAGAAATGGGGTCTTCCACATCGAGCCAAGCCGAGACTTCTCGACTCACCCGCTCACAATCATCCACATCGATCCCAGCCTCTGACCCATCCAAACGGTCAATGTAGACCCGAACCAAGCGGTTTTTTGGGTTGGAGACATACTCCACACCCACGCACTCATAACCCAAATCCTCAATCAGCGGGGTGAGCTGGGCGGTCAATTCATCTTTGATGGCCATCCAAACACCTCCTCTACCAATGTCTCATCTAGGGCCTTGAGCCATAAAAAAAGCCCCTATCACCAGGGGCTTTTTCTAATAAAACCTGGTTGCAGTCTCAAAGCATCGATCGACTCGGTGATCGGTCTTTGAGATCGCTTGCTGTCATAGGGCCAACGGCAAGCATCTGCTCAATCAATCCCCTATTCTACTGTTTTTTCATGGAATGCTCAACCATCCCAGCGGATTGACCCCAACCACTGGCCTCCTCAGTCAGAGCCGCATTCTCCGCAGCCATCGGCCAAATTTTCCATCACTGCGTCATGATTGTGCAGGA
>CAJXNU010000017.1 GCA_913057255.1 uncultured Wenzhouxiangella sp. | reverse complement strand
AATTGAACGAAACCACCTTCTTTGATTTGGCTCAGGGCGGTGTGGTTCCGGGATCTTTGGTAGGTGGACAGGCATCAACTACCTCGGCGTTACTGACAACTTCTACTTTTACAGATGCGGGTTGGGATTTCGATAACGTCTGGCAGCAAGTTGAAGATACTTCTTATCCGGTGTTCAAGGCTGCTCCGATTCAAGATCCGGCACCAACGCCCACTCCAATTACCTGTCCAGGCACACTTTCCGCTGCCAGTGACGGGGCTTGCTTAGTGACCGATTGGGATGATCTCACCGAGCTTTCAAACTCAATTTTTGCCACATTTCGATTGGCCAATGATTTAGACGCAGATTCTGACGGCTATGCGGCCAACTGGACTCCAATCAGCGAATTTGCCGGAACACTCGATGGCAATGGGAAGACGATTTCAGACTTAAGCATCACTGCAGCCGGCAACAATGTTGGCTTGTTCGGAATATTGGCTGCGGGCGGCGTAGTTAAGGATCTTGCCTTAGTCAATGTCGATATTGATATGGGCGCAAATATTTATGGCGGAGCACTGGCCGGCACCTTGAGAGGCACGGCGAGAAATATTTATGCATCAGGTGTCATTGATCACACTGGATTTCAGGGCGTGGGTGGCTTGGTTGGGATGATGCAATCATCTGATCAAGCATTGCTTGACGGTTCATTTGCTGAAGTCGATATCACCAGCACTGGAACCACCATCGGTGGTTTAGTTGGTTCTCTAACCACAGGCACGGTGTCAAATAGCTACGCTCGGTCCTCAATTACATCCGGAGGTGCCACCCAAGGTGGCTTAGTGGGTGGTTTTGGTGGAACCATCTTAAATTCCTACTCCATATCCTCATTCTCAGGAACGTCCACCGGGCGCGGGGGCCTCACGGGCGCAACCAACGCCACCTCTGGCGTCACTTCTAGTTACTGGGACAACGAAGTGACGGGTGTCACAGTCGATGAGTCAAAAGGACTGGGTGCTCCGAGAACCACCACCGAGATGAAATCACAATCCACGTTTGCTGGTTGGGATTTTGGTTCTTCCTCTGAGGCAGGCACTTGGTCTATTGTCAATGAAGACGTCCAGGTTGATGGCGAGACGAAAAAGCGTGTGTCTTACCCGTATTTGACACGTCTTGCCGCCTTTGGATTTATCGACGCAACAGACGCTACCGTCATCGGCATTGAGACCGTCACTCCCCCGCTCGAATTGGCTGCCACGCAGCCACTCACTCCTGCAGTGAGCGCGAGCGATGTGCCGCCGTTCACCAGCATAAAGGTCAAGTTTGCAGAGACTTTGGCGACAACAATCAGCGGCACAGTGACACTCAAAGACGGTTCTGGCTCGAGCGTCGGGATGACTCGCTCGGTCTCGGGCGATACCTTAAGCATCGTTCCGACTGCCAGTCTCCAATATGACGAGACTTATACGATCAATGTCCCAGCCGGAACCCTGAGTGCGTCGGCCGACAGCAGCAAGAAAAACCTGACCATTACTTGGTCCTTCTCGACGCAATCAGCATCAGTCGAGGGTGGTGATGGCTGTCCAGCCCGAATGATCAATGTCCTTGATCCCAAGGTGGACGGAGAGCTTCTTTGTGCAGTCACTGACTGGGGTCAGTTGGCCGCCATCAATAGCAGCACGCCATTATCCGATAGTGATTCCCGGACTCCACTCGGACTTAACTACGTCTTGGCAAATGATTTGACTCAAGAAACTGCTGGATATGAGGCACTGGTTACCTCCAAGTCAGCAGGCTGGACACCCATCGGAACACGAGCCAAACCGTTCCATGGCAACTTTGATGGTATGGGCTACCGAATTGAAGGCTTGAAGATCGATACGTCTAGCTTTGAGCCAGCTGGCCTGTTTGGACGAGTGGCCAAAGGGGTTATCAAGAATCTTGTCTTACCCCAAGTTCAAATCGAAGGCAAAAACTCTGTGGGTGCTGTCGCGGGTCAGCTAGATCAGGCCAATGGGATCAGTGGCCAACCGAATCGACCGCTCGATGCGGGCTTGGTGGGTCAAACCGAGGCTAAGATCGAGAAAGTTTTTGCCTCTGGTAAAGTCGAAGCAACCGATGGCCAGCAAGGTGGTCTGATCGGCATTGTCTATGCCAAAGAAACTGATCCCGTCACCTTGACAGAAGTCGGTTTCATCGGAGATGTCTTGGGTGGCATCGGCACCACCAATCTAAAAGTCGGCGGTTTGATTGGATCCGTCGAGCGTGACGGTTCGACCAGCAACGCAGGGGAGCTGGTGATCAACTCTGCCTATTTTGTGGGAACGGTGGCCGGAAATGACAGCTTGGGTGGAATCATAGGGGATATCTCAACCCCTGTTGATGCTCAAGTCAGCGAGATCTATTCTTCTGCCACCATCTTTCCACCCGGCACAGGCCGGACCCGGTTGGGCGCATTGATCGGGGCGATCCGAGAAAACGGTGCCGGTGCGGACCCATCCGTTTCTGTGACTGGAAACATTTATTGGAACAACACGGGCCCTGAGTGGGAGACGGCGGGCTCCGGCACACACACGGCCACGGCGTTGGGGACGAGTAGCCTTGCAGTGACAGGCAGCGGGAGTATTGTCGAGATTACTTCAGAAGATGACCTGCTTGGAGTGAAAGCAGAGACCACCTTGTCTGACTTTGATTTTGCGTCCACCAATCCCATCTGGGAGGCGGTGACAGTCGCAACAGAAGGATCATTCTCCGATCTGTTCCCAATTCTGGCGAACATCGACACACTCGCCCAAGTAGAAGGCTTGCTGGGCCCCAGAGAGTGTTCGGATGACATTGCCAATGGCTATGGTCTCGAGGCCTCACCCTGCGAGATCTCCAATTGGACTGAGCTCAAAGCGGTCAATGAGTTTCCTGGGTCTTTTTACAAATTGACGGCCGATATAGATAAGACATCGGCTGGGTATTCAACTGAGTTTGAGGCGCTCGATAGGTTCTACGGCACCTTTGATGGCAATGACCTCACCATCTCTGATCTGGTGATTCGTCAAACAACGATAAGCACCTCACGTCCAACCGGTCTATTTTCAAGTCTAGGACGGACGTTCCCGACGACTGAAAAAGCGACGGTGAAAGATTTGACCTTGACCAATGTGGATATTCAAAGTGCAGCCTATGCCACCGGTGCATTAGCAGGGCTCTCTGTTGTGGCATTGATCGACAATGTACACGTCTCTGGAAAGGTCACAGGCACCGGCACATCAAACGAACGGATCGGTGGCCTCATTGGTGAAGTGGTGCGTTTCTACAGCGATCACACCATCCAAAATTCCAGCTCATCGGCGACCGTCACTGGTCGAGACATGGTCGGTGGTTTGGTGGGCTATCGCGCCGGCACCATCATCAACTCTTTCGCGACGGGCAATGTCACGGGCCAGACACAAGTGGGTGGTTTGGTCGGTCGGGCGGGTGATGAAGAGCCTGATTCGATCACCAACAGCTATGCCACAGGTGATGTGACCGCTTTGGGTGTTGCAGGTGGTCTGGTGGGTGACCGGGTGGGCCAATCATCAGGCAGTTTGACCCTGGAGCGTGTGTTTGCCTCAGGCAATGTCACCACCTCGGGCGAGATAGCGGGTGGATTGATCGGGCGATTTACTTTGGCTGGCACCCTCACGGTGACGGATGCCTATGCCACAGGTGATGTGACAGCTGAGAATGTGGTGGGTGGATTCATGGGTGAGGTGGGCTTTAACTCAACCGTCACCATTGATCGGGCTTTCTCCACAGGCGCTGTTACTCGCTCGGGCACGGCCGGAGATCCAATCACCGGTGGCTTCTTGGCGGCGGACCAATCAACCGCAACCATCACCAATTCCTACTGGGATGCCCAAAGCAGTGGTCAATCGAGCTCTGTGGGGTTAGCCGACACCGCAGGTTTAACCACGGCTGAGATCACCGGAGCTGCGGCTGCAACGAGCATGGCTGGGTTGGGCTTTAGTAGCACAGATGCTTGGGTGACCGTGGTCGAAGGCACCACAGTTGGAGCTTTGAGCAATGGCTCACCGATCCTGAAAGCTTTGCCAGTGCCACCTCAGATCAATGCCCATGGCGTGGGTTTGGGGAGTCTCGGCATTTCGCTGACTGAGCCTGCGTTATCGCTCTTTAATGACATCATCTCAGCAAGCAATCTCAATATTGCGCTGACCTCGGCCAATGCTGAAGCATTGCAAGCAGCAGCCACTGCGGCCGAGACCATCATCGGTGTGGCCTCAGGCACACTGCCACGCAGCAGTCTGACGGTTGCCATGCTCACTGGCATCGGCATCACCGGTGTTACAGCAGATAACATTGATGGAGCGACCATTGCTGTGGCCGCTGTATCCGATCCCAGCACGTTGGTGACAGTAGCGGCGGTACAAGCTGTAGTCACAGCGGGTGTCACAGCTTATGAATCTGCCGCGCCCGTGATCAATGAATTCGTTGGTGGAGGCTCGGGTACACCAACGCCTCCAACTCCTGAGACTTACGATGATGTCGGTGTCAAAGATGTCACCAATGACAACATTGGTGCCATCAATGATTTGGTCAAAAACAGCGACATTGATAGCGTTGACACGGAGGCTTTCCAACATTTGGTGGACGCGTACAACGAGATCATCGATGCATTGGGTGCTACGCCTAAGCGTGATCCAGAGCTCACCGAAGAAGACTATGCTGCTTTGGGCTTTGGTGAGATCGTTGTCTCGGGTGACATTGCTGATTTGTTCAACAGCTTGCTTGGCCAGTTGGATGTCGCCACCGTCGAAGGTTGGGGTACAGCCGATCCGGCGACAACCTATACCAACCTCAAGGCCCGCGCTGATTTAGCAGCGAAAGTCATTGGGTTTGCAGATGAAGATGCTGAGACTCCGGCTGAACTCATCCAGCCTGACTTGGAAGATTTGTTTGTCGATAACCTACTGGGTGATGCCACGCAGGTCTCTTTGTTTAACCAAGTGATTGGGGCATCCAAGACAGGTGACGTGTCTTCAGTAGACAAACTCCAGGCGATTGCGACGGCCATGGGCCCGATCTTAGGTGGTACGGCAACCTTAGAAAACTACAATGCCGCAGGGCTTGGTTTGACCAACGGCATGTTGCCGTTGTTCGAGGAGGTGCTAGGTGAGAACAATGAATCGCCTGTGACCTATGCGACCTTGAAAGAGATCGCAGCAGCTGTCTCATCATTGATTGATGTGGCTGCTGGTGTCGGGTCGAAGACGCCGTTGACGTTGGCCACGCTTGAGTCTATCGGCATCACTTTGACCGATGACATCACCAAAGCTTTCCCAGAGATTTATCTGGCGATAGCGGAGGCTGATCCCACAACATTGACCTCTCTCGCTGCTGTGAGAGAGCTTATTAACGCGGCAGTGACGGCAGCCAATACCTTTACGTTAACGGTTGTCAATGGCAGCTTGAGTGGCGCTTATGTCTCGGGCAGCACGGTGACCTTGGTGGCCAATACCGCTCCTGATGGCCAGTTCTTTGCTGGCTGGACGGGCGCTACGGTGGCCGATGCAGCCGCACCGGTCACCACGTTGACCATGCCAGGGCAAAACACCACGGTGTCAGCGACCTTTGAGCCGATCCCACAACCTGATTTCACTTTGACGGTGAATGCAGGCACAGGGGGCGGCAGCTACAAGGCTGGCCGTCAGATCACCATCTCTGCCAATTTACCCGCCACAGGCAAGATTTTTGACAAGTGGACCGGGGCGGATGGCTTGATCGATAACCCATCAAAATCGGTTGCCACATTGGTGATGCCAAGTGCCAACCAAACGGTGACAGCCACCTACATTGATGATCCCGATCAGTTGTTCGGCCTAAACGTCGGGGTGGGTATTGGCTCTGGTGAATACAAAGCCGGTGAGAGAATCGCCATTGCCGCCGATTTGCCAAGCGACGATCAATTGTTTGATCGCTGGTCGGGGGATATCGAGCATTTGGACAATCCAGCCAATCCAAACACTCGGGTGACCATGCCCAGAAGCTCAGTGACCGTGGTGGCGCTCTATGTCGACAAACCCGACCCGCTCTATGCGCTCACCGTTAATGGTGGCCAAGGTGGTGGTGAATTTACTGCGGGCTCGACCGTGACCATTTCCGCTGGCTTGCCGGCAGACGGGCAAATGTTTGATCGCTGGTTGGGTGATGTGGCCCATGTGGCCAATGTCAACGAAGCCAATACCCAAGTGATTATGCCCGCTGCTGCTGTGAGCCTCAGAGCCAGTTACGTGCCTGTACCGATCAGCAAGTACGCGTTGACCGTCGAAGGTGGGTCTGGTGCTGGGGATTATGAAGCTGGAGATGTCATCACCATCTCAGCCGCATTACCACCGGCTGGTCAGGTATTCGACCAGTGGATCGGACAAACAGCGCGGGTGGCCAATGTCAGCCAGCCAAACACCACCATCACCATGCCGACCAGCGCGGTAACAATCCGAGCGGCTTATAAAGACAAGCCAGTAGTGCGCTTTGGTTTGAGTGTGGGTGTCGGCACGGGCTCAGGTGATTATGAGCAAGGACAAGTGGTTGCCATACAAGCCAACCTCCCGAGTTCTGGCGAGGTGTTTGATCGTTGGGTGGGCCAAACCGATGCCGTGGCTAACATCAATGTGCCAAACACCACCTTGGTGATGCCAGGTACCGACATCAGCCTGACCGCCACCTTTAAGCCGGATCCTGAGTCCACCCCAACGTTGGGCAGAGGTCGAGGTCGAGGCCGATCATTGGAAGGTTCAAAACCAGCACCGTTCACAGGCCGCGCCATTGTGGATGACTTGGTCACAGAAGAGGTTCCAGCAGGCACTTTTGTCGCACTGGCTGCACCAGAGGCACCAGAGGTCATCGTGAACAATGCACCAGTTGATCTGTACTTCGACAAGTGGGTTGGTCAAACCGCGTATCTCAACAACGTGCACGCAACCACGGCCTTTATGTATATGCCGAACCATGATGTCACCGTGTTGGCGCAGTTTAGGTCGATTGATAGCACGATCACTGTGACGGCAGCTGGCACTGTGCTGAATCTTGGTTCATCCGTAGTCACCTCAGATACGGAGCTCACACCGGGCTCGGTGGTGAGTGTCAAGGCAGAGGCACCAGCGTCAGGCTTCATGTTTGATAAGTGGATCGGCCAGACCGCCTACCTTGAAAATGTCAATGTGCCAGAGACCAAGTTGACGGTGCCTGGAACCAACATTGAAATTCAAGCCACCTATCGCCGTGTCCCAGATGCTGCTACAGCAGTCAGCGTGGCTGGAGCAGACCCAGTTAATCAGACGCCGGGGACTTATATCGACCTCAGTGCTGCGGCGCCAGCTGCTGGCGAATCATTCGATTTGTGGGGTGGTCAAAACGCCTTTGTCGAAAATGTATTTGGCCAAGCCACTCGGATGTATGTGCCGGTGAGTAGTGTCTCTATCAGTCCTGTTTATAAGAGTGCTTTTGGCTCCGGTGTGGATGCAGAAGCCGCAACTGCGCTGCTGGCCTTCGACGGCTCACAAGCCACCCCGCCATCGGCTGCCACGTATACCGCAGCAGGTATCGCGGGAGTTGTGCCTGCCAATGTGGCTGTTTACAACGCAGCCTTGGCAGCTCTGGAGCCGACGCAACTCTCGGATATCCAAGCGGTGGTGACGGCTTATAACGCGGTGCTGACAGCCGCCAATGGTAATTCCGCATCACCAGCGTCGCTGACCATTGCCAACTACGCTGCGTTGGGCGTGACCATTGCCTCAGCTGAGCAGTTGGCTGTGTTGAACAATGCGGTGAGTAGCCAAGTGGCCAGTGCGGTGGATTCAGTGACTGAACTCGATGCCATTGCCAATATCGCAGCTCGCTTCTTGTTGGTTGCAGCCGGTCAGTCAGTGAGTGAACCACTCACGCCAGTTGACTTTGCGCAATTGGGTTTTGAAGGCATTACTGCAGCCAACATTAGTGAGGCTGTCACTGCATTGGTTCAGGCAGTCGGGGACGGCACTGAGCCAACAGATATTGCCACTTTGCAAGCGTTGTTTGACGAACTTGCACCACCGCCCCTGCCAGTCCCAACCCTGTCCTTCTGGGCGATGTTGCTGATGGCTGGATTGATGTGGCTGTTCATGGCTCGAAGAAGGCCTTTGTTTGCTGAGTAAGCACCGATGAGTTCAAGGTGCCACAACCTTGCTGCGGCCCACTGGGCCGCAGTCATTATTTGAGAAGGCGGGGAATGGAAAAGATGAGAGGTTTTATTATGAGTCGCCAGTTGATTTGTTTATCACGGACCCAAGAAGGTCACTTGTTGGCCAGTGGAGTTTTGAGCACCCTGGGGGTGCTTTTACTTTCTCTGGGGCTGGCCGCCAGTGCATGGGGACAAAGCGGTGAAACAAAAACGCATGTGCCGACTGGGCTCAAGATCGATGCGTTTTCATCCTCCGATGATTTGGGTGGCATCACTGAAGTCTTGTTGGGCGAGGGACTGATTGCCAGCGATATCAAAGTTCAAAGCTCAAGTGATGCAACAGTATTTGGCCCGAGCTTGCCTGCTTTTGGTGCTTTCTCCAATGGCTTAGATGGTATTGGCATTGACTCTGGTTTGATTGTTTCCGCGAATGCAAAAGTGACTGGATTTGCAGATGCTTTTCTAGTTGACTCACAAACAACCACGCCCGAGTTTAGGTTCCGAGACTACTGGGCGATCAATCCCAACGCGGTTGCAGCGACCGATCCGCAACTGAACGCGTTGCTTGGATGTGACCCTACCACCGATACCTGCACTCAGAATGTCACAAGCGTCGAATTCACACTTGTTCCGACAGATCGATACCTAAAATTTGAGTATGTCCTGGCGGTTTCAGATAGCGCTTTTTGGGACGATGCATTGGGTGTCTCAGGTGCTTGGGATGACTTGGCGTCAGGAGTGCTGGAGTTTGCTGACGGCTTTGGCTTGTTTGTAGACGATGAAAACATCGGTGAGGGCCCGGTGAACTATGCCATTCGTCCAGGCACCAACAATACGATCTTGACGGTTGGAGATGCAGGCATTGCGCGACCTGCCAATGTAGATGGCGCGGGTTCGTTCACATCAGCCAGTTCTGATCGTGCAGCCAATCGGGCCATTGCCGATGCCAACTTGACCGCATGGCGTCAGGACCCCAGTAATTTTGGCGATGGTGCGGAGGACATTTTTTATTTCAACGGGTCGCGACTACCAAACCTCACGCTTTTTGATGATACCTTCTGCTCAATTATTCCGGACAATGTGGACTTCTGCCAAGACTCCTCTCTTTTTACCGGATATTCCGCTGACATTGATTGGTCCGTGTCCATTGCCTCTGTGCCCATCACGGTGGTCCACGACACAGGTTTGACTAGCTTCACTGATGCAAAGCCCATCACGGTCCGCATCCTTATTGCAGACAACGGTGATACCAACGCACCTCCAGCGGTCTTTCTAGCTTCAGAATCCATCCGCTTTGAGTCCACTGACACTGCTGAGCGCTCCTTGCGTATCACCTTAAATTCGCCTGCAGACACCCATGTGGGTGCCGCAAGAACTCAGTACCAAGCAACACTCAAAGACTCTATCGGTAATTCCATTAATGCTGGGACAAATATCACATTGAGTTTATCGACCGCCCCCGCGGGCGGCGCTTTTTATGCTGCCGCAACCGGCGGGTCTCCCATCACTACTATCAATATTCCAGCTGGCTCATCACAATCGGCCGATTTCTATTTTGAAGCCTCGACTGCAGCCAGTTATACGGTGATCGCCAGAAGCACGCTGCCTACCGCTCGAGATGCGATTATTGTAGAGGCAGGTGCCAGCAGTGAAGATGTGGCCAATGCTCTGGCCATCTTGACCACTTTCAGCCCTGACAACCCCACCGAGCCCTCAGCAGATGACTACGAAACCATCGGCGTCACTTTGGCACCACTGACATCAAACGATGTGCCGGGCATCAATACCATCATCAAAGGCCTAAACGCAGAAGACCGCGACACAGCGGAAAAAATCCAGAACATCGTCAATGTCTATGGCGACATCAAGACCAATGCCGATGGAAATCCTGCCAATGAGCCCGGTCTGAGCGTCACCGAAATCAGCTTACTGGGCCTCCCCACCAAAGAGACGCCGTTTACGCCCGCGCAAGCCGATTTGTATAACGAGCTTCTTGGTGCACGCCAACCAGAAGATGTGGACACCCTTGACGAGCTAAAAGCCATCTCAGATGTGGTGATCAAAGTCTTTGGCACGCGCGAAGATGCGGCTTACACACCGAAGATGACCGTTTCGGATTTTGAAGTACTGGGTGTGACCGGCGTGACCGAGGATAACTTGCCGGCCGTGATCAAATCAGTCGGCCCTCCGGTTGGCTCAGAAGATGCCAGCAGTGTGGCCAATATTCAGGCTCGAGTGGATCGCGGGATCAGCACCTTTGATGGCAATTTGACGGCGATTAACGCGCATTTGGCCGACAACACCAATCCTGCCCCCAATGCCACGACTTACAGCAATATTGGCGTGACGGGCATCCCATCAAGCATCATCGCTGGCTACATCAATGAGTTTGCCCAGCAGGTCTATGATCAGGAACCAACCCCTCAGACACGTGTGGGTCTTCAAGCCATTGTTGATCTCTACAATGAAATTCAAACAGCAGCCGATGGGGATCCTGCCACCACCGCTGGTCTGGTTGCGGCTGAGTTTGCAACCTTGGCATTGGGTGAGATCAAGACTGATTCACAAGTCAGCTTGGCCAACTCGGTCTTGGGTGCTGCCGGTTTGGCTGAGGCCAATACCTTAAGCAAAGTCCAAGCACTCACAGACATCAGCCAAGCCATTATCGCTTTAACTGGTGGTGCGCCGAGTAACACCGTGACAGCGGCTGATCTGACCAGCATTGGACTCACCGGTGTCACCAGCACCAATGAAGCTGCGGTCTTGGCGGCCATTGCGGCCACACCCAGCACGGGGCAGGCGGTGGATACCATTCCGAAGCTACAGGCACTCATAGATTCGATTGTGACGCCACCCACGTCAACAGAGATTGAGGTGATCATCACCTTTGATCCGGATGTTGATACCGCTCCAACCGCAGATGACTATGAAAATGCCGGTATTTTTGGCGTCAATCCAGGCAATGTGGAAGAGATCAATGAAATTGTCGGTGAGGTGGTTGATGGCACGCCAGAAGATGAGCCGCTGACACCGGCTGACATCCAACAAGCGGTCACCACCTATATTGAGATTCAAACGTTTGCCGATGGGGATCCGGCCACCAACCCATCGCTGACCGCTGAAGACTATCAAGCCATGGGCCTTTCCCAAATCACTTCTGAGGCAGCAGCCAAGTTGCTCAATGACATCTCAGGCGCGCGCACTCAAACAGAGGTCGATACCTTGGCCAAGATTAAGGCGTTTGCCGATATTGCCAATGCCATCACTCAGTTAGCCGCAGGCAATGATGTGACACTGAGCGTTGCCGATCTCACCAAGATCGGGGTGACAGGTGTGACCACCGCAACTTTGCCCGACGTGGTCGAGGTCATCTCAGGCAGTCCCAAAGATGGCAGCTTGGTGGACAGCGTGGCAGAGGTTCAGACGATCGTCACGATTGTGACCGCCACACCAGACCCCGCTGCGGTTAATGCACTTATTGAGTATGACCCCACCACGGACCCAGCGCCTGGGACAGATACCTATGAGGATGCGGGCATTGTGGGTGTCAATGACGCAAACGTCACCACGATCAACGACTTGATTGACAAAATCCCAAGCGATCAACCACTCACACCGGTCGACATTCAAGCCATTGTCAATGCCTATAACGAGGTGTTGAGTGCCGCCGATGGTGATGGCACGAAAGCAGGTCAGTTGACCAAAGAGCAATTCGCCATTTTGGGCTTGGTGGAGATTGATGAGGCCAGCGAAACCAACTTGTTGAATGACATTATTGGGAGTTCTAACCCCACCGATGTAAACACCTACGCGGCACTGACCAAGCTTGCCAATATTGTCACCGAGATCATCGGGGCAGCGGGTGGCTCAGGTGGTGATGACCTCACGGCATCGGATTTCAATGACATTGGTGTGATCGGGGTAACCGATGACAACGTCAATGAGGTGGTCGATGCCATTGGCGATACGCCCGATGATGGAACACGAGTCGATTCGGTTGATGAGATCCAGGACATTGTGGATGCCACCACCACCGATGTGCCAGACAACACGGTGGAGACCTTTGTCGAGAGCACCAGCAAAGATGTGACCGGTTATGGCAATGCCGGTATTGCGGGTGTGGACAACGACAACCTCACCACCATCAATACCTGGGTCGATGCCACCAAAGACACAAACCCTGACCAGACTGGCACGCAAGCGGGTCTGCAACAGTTAGTCAATGCCGTTAATGCGGTACTGGCGGGTACGACTTCGGGTCCAACCATCCCTGCGAGCGTCACGCTTGAGCAATTTGCTGCACTTGGGCTGGATGAGATTGACACAGCGACCGAACAGACATTGATGAATGCCTTAATTGGTCAATTGCCATCCTCACCGGCACCCACACCAGAGACTTTATCTACGTTGGCTGGGGTAGTCAGCAAAGTCTCAGCGCTGGCCACAGGCAGCAGCACCCAAACGTTGACGGCCGCCGAGCTCGCTGCCTTGGGATTGAGCGTATCCACTGCAGATGCCGTTGGCTTGCTTAACGAAGTCATTCAAGCGGGTGGCTCGGCCTTGATCATCGATCAAGAGACGCTACAGAAAGCCGATGGTGCGGTGATCAAAATTGCAACCGCAGCCAATGGCAGTGCGAGCACCCAACCTGATCTGAATGCATCGGACTATGCGGCCTTGGGCATCACGCTGCCCGATGCCGTGCACGTGGGCATGATGAATGCTTGGGTTGGTGGCCAGAATGGTGCGCCCAGCCTGGCCGGCCTGACTGGTGCGGCCCAAAAAATTGCTCGGATCTTGATGCAGGTCAGTGGAACTGGGCCCACACCGGCGTTGACTGTAGCTGACTTCACCGGTTTAGGAATCACCAATGTGAGTGCAAACAATCTTGGAATTGTGGTTGAGCGCTTGAGCGGGGCCCAGGCCAGTGATTTTGAGACCGATGATCCAATCGCGACCTTGCAAGCCTTGGTGGATGAGGCGGTGATGGATTATGCAAGTCAAGCCGTGCCCGTGCCGACCCTCTCAGTCTGGACTGTGTGGTTGATGATGCTGATGGCCTTATTGATGGGTCTGCACGCCAGTCGCACTCGAGCCAGTTAGTTGTTTTGATCCACCCCCCCCAGCCCCGGGCTTCATGCCCGGGGTTTTTTTATGTGGATAACTTGCTCATCACAATTACATCACGCTAAGTCAGCAACTTTGGGATAATGAAGACAGTGCCTACATCAAAAAAGTGACCCAATGAACGCCCTGATCACCGAAGCACCCAGCAATAGCCCAGTCATTCCAATTCATGTTCTGAGCGAGAGCCAACTGACCCGCTGGCTGACCGGCGCGCCACCGCACCAGGCCCAATGGATCGAACAGCATGGATTTAAGGGCAAAGCAGGGCAGCTGGTGGTCTTGCCGGATGAAGATGGGCAGGTGGCGGCCGCCATCTGTGGCCACGATGAGAAAAAAGACATCATTTGGACGCTCGCCCATCTCCCAGCCCGCCTGCCCAAAGGCATCTATTCACTGAGTACTGAGACAAGAGAGCGCTTCAGCGAAGACCAACAAGCACTCTTATATATGGGCTTTGGTTTGGCCTGCTATCGATTCGATCGCTACAAAACACAAACCCAGCCCAAAGCGCAACTGCTCATACCAGAGACTCTGGGCGAGGAGTTCATGGCGTTGCTGGATGCCTCATTCTGGGCCCGCGACATCGTCAATACCCCAGCCAATGACATGGGCCCACAAGAATTGAGCGACTTGGCTGAGCAACTGGCCTCAGATCATGGCGCGAGCTTCAAAGTCATCGACGGCTTGGCTTTGGAAGAGTCTTTCCCCGCCATCCACATCGTGGGTCATGCCTCAACGCGCGCTCCGAGGCTCATCACCATGAAATGGGGCAGAGCAGGCGCACCCACTCTAGCTTTGGTGGGTAAAGGCGTGGTGTTTGATACCGGGGGACTGAGCATCAAGCCGTCCTCTGGCATGCTGTTAATGAAAAAAGACTTAGGTGGTGCCGCCCATGTCTTGGCACTGGCCAAGGTGATCATGCAATTGGGGCTGGATGTCGATCTTCGGGTATATATCCCAGCGGTCGAAAATGCCATTGCCGGCAATGCCTATCGGCCATCCGACATTATTCAGACCCGCAAAGGCACCCGTGTGGAGATCGGCAATACCGATGCAGAAGGTCGCGTGGTCTTGGCCGATGCGTTGACCTTGGCCGCTGAAGAAGGGGCAGAGCGCATCATTGACTTTGCCACCCTCACAGGTGCTGCCCGCGTGGCCTTGGGTGAGGACCTACCACCGATCTATGGCCGAGATCTCAATGGCGTTCGAGCCATTCAGGATCTCTCATTTGAATTATCCGACCCACTCTGGCCGATGCCGTTATTTGATGGCTACCGAGAAATGATTCAGCCACCTCATGCCGATCTCTCCAATTCTGGCAGCAGTCCAATGGCTGGCAGCATCACAGCCGCCTTGTTCTTAGATCACTTCGTGCCCGAAGGCATCGATTGGTATCACTTGGATATCTATGCTTGGAATGTGGGTGATCGACCCGGCAGACCCATCGGGGGTGAAGCTCAAGGCATCCGTGCCATGTGGGCCTGGCTCAAAGCCACCTACGGCTGATCAAACAAGAGGCAAGCTGTTCTCACGGCTCGTCTACAATGGACGATTGTTTGGTATTGACTGAGCCATGAGCACAACCTCACCCAGCCATCCTGTTCCCGCCCCGACCTCATTGGGCTATGAGGTCAAGCGCACTTTATGGCTAGCCGGCCCTTTGATTGTGGGCCAGCTGACCAACTTCGGCATGAACTTTGTCGACACCGTCATGGCCGGGCGCTTGGGCACCATTGACCTAGGCGCCATTGCGGTGGGCTCTTCAGTGTGGGCGGCTGGTTTTTTGTTTGTATTGGGGATTTTGTTGGCCGTCTCTGCCGCAGTCTCCAGGCTCGATGGTGCGGGAGAGACCGATAAAGTCGGGGAGTTCGTTCGCCAAGCACTGTGGCTGGGGTTGGTGCTGGCCCTCGGTCTTTGGGCTTACGCCCGAAGCGGTGGCTGGGTGATGCGCATGATGGAGGTGGAGCCAGCCGTCAGCACGGTGGCGATGGCCTACCTCAAAGCCATCAGCTGGGGCGCGCCTGCCTTGGTGGGCATGCTGGTCCTTCGGTTTTTTTCTGAGGGCACCGGCAAGACAGGGCCGACCATGTATGTGGGGGTGTTGGGGATCTTGTGCAACATACCGCTCAATGCCGTGTTGATGTTTGGCCTCTTGGGTTTCCCAAAAATGGGCGCGGTGGGCGCAGGTTGGGCCACCACCATTGTCTTTTGGTTGCAGTTCATGGCGATGGCGCTTTGGGTGATCTATCGACCCCACTATCAGCCCTATGCCTTGATGCGTCGATTCAGCTGGCCCGACCGACGGGAGATCATCGCCTTGGTGCGTTTGGGATTGCCCATTGGCATCATGGTGTTTTTAGAAGGGGGGCTTTTTGTCGCCTCGGCTTTGTTGATTGGAACACTGGGTGCGGTGCAGGTCGCGGCGCATCAGGTGGCGATGAACTACGCAGGGCTTGTTTTTATGGTGCCGGTTGGCTTGGCCGGCGCGATCACTGTTCGAGTGGGTAATGCCTTGGGGCGCGAGGATCCCATGGGCGCTCGACGGGCGGGCCGAATTGGGATTGGCATGGCCATGTGCTTTGCCTTTCTTTCAGCCGGCGTGATACTGGCCTTCCCAGAAACCATCGTGAGTTTGTACACCCAAGAAGCGGAAGTGTTTGAGTTGGCGGTGAGCCTATTGTTCTTCGCTGCGCTGTTTCAGCTCGCCGATGGGTTGCAAGTCGCTGCAGCCGGAGCGCTTCGAGGATACAAAGACACAAAGCGTCCGATGATCTATAGCGTGATCGCTTACTGGCTGGTGGGCATGAGCTTAGGCGCTTATCTCACCTTTAGCCAAGGCATGGGGCCCAAGGGGATGTGGATGGGCATCATCGCCGGATTGACGGTCGCCGCCGTTTTGCTGGGCGGGCGATTTGTGCGCTTGTCTCAACCTGCACCCATCCATACAAGTCATTGATTGGGTAGAGAGTTTTTGGTCAGACACACCCCTGACCAATGGCCTATTGAGGCCGGCCCCTTGCCTGCCTAGAATAAAGACTCACATCAACACTTAGGATTGGTTCATGGAAACACAGTCTAGAAATATTTTCGTCCGTTTGTGGTTGAAGTTTTGGTCAGCTGTGACCACGCTTCGCATGGCGGTTTTCAACGTGATCTTTTTGATCATCTTGGTCGGCATCATCGCATCCATATTTTCCAGCGAAGAAGACGACGAGATCAAAGAGGGCACCACCTTGATCATTAACCCCAAAGGGACCGTGGTTGAGCAATCATCCGGATCGCCGATCGAAGAGATCATCAATGAGGTCACTGATCAATCCGATCCGCAAACCGAGCTTCGCGACCTCATCGAAGTGTTGGAGTATGCCGCTGATGATGACCGCATTGGTCAAGTGTTGATCAGCACGGATGGCTTTTCTGGCATGGGCGCGGGCATGATGCTCGAGGTCAGTGATGCGTTCACTGAATTCAAAGAATCAGGCAAACGCGTCATTGCGTATGGATCGAACATGGCCATGGGACAGTATTTCTTGGCCTCGCTGGCCGATGAGGTTTGGCTCAATCCCGATGGGGCGGTCATCTTGGAAGGCTATGGCCGCTACCGTCAATATTTCGCTGAAGCACTCGATAAGCTCGAAGTGGATGTGAACCTCTTTCGGGTGGGCACGTATAAATCAGCGATGGAGCCCTACATCTTAAATGAGCAGTCGGAGGCCGATCGCGAAGCGGCTTTGTTTTGGCTTGGTGATCTATGGCAGCGCTATCTGCAGATGGTCTCTCAAAATCGCGGCATGACCGTGGAGGTGCTCGATGGCATCACCATGAACCTGGCCGAATATGTTGAAGAGTCGGGTGGCAATCTCGCCCAAATGGCCCTAGATCGTGGCCTGGTCGATCGCCTCATCAGTCGTCCCGAGATGCGTGCTGAGATGATCCAAATGGGCAAGCCCGATGACAAAGACAGCTATCTCAACATCGACATGAACGCTTATCTGGCGAAAAGAAAGTCAGAGAACTTGGATATGGATGATGATGACGGTCAAATCGGGATCATCGTCGCTGAAGGCCCGATCACCGAGGGCAATCAGCCCGCTGGTATCATTGGTTCAGAGTCCACCTCTAGACTAATCCGGAAAGCCGCCCAAGATGATGATATTAAAGCGGTGGTGCTTCGCATTAACTCAGGCGGTGGCAGCGCGTTTGCCTCGGAAGTCATTCGACGTGAGCTGATGGCCTTGAAAGATGCCGGCAAACCGGTGGTGGTCAGCATGAGCAATGTCGCCGCCTCCGGTGGCTATTGGATCGCGATGGGTGCTGATGAGGTCTGGGCGTATCCTTCGACCATTACCGGCTCGATCGGTATTTTTGGTTTCTTCCCCACGTTCCAAAATACCCTAGCCAAAGTCGGTGTCTACACTGACGGGGTGGGTACCACGCCTTATGCTGGCGCGCTCGCTCCGGATCGAGCCATTGCCGAGCCAGTGGCCGACATGCTCCAAAACGTCATTGAGTTTGGGTATGCACAATTCATTGGCTTGGTCTCTGAGTATCGCGACATGAGCACCGAAGCGGTGGATAACGTCGCTCAGGGCCGAGTGTGGAGTGGTCAGCAGGCCCAAGAGCGTGGCTTGGTTGATCAGTTGGGCACGCTGAAACAAGCGGTGGCATCGGCTGCTCGTCAGGCAGGCTTGGGCGATGACTACAGCACCGTGTATGTTCAGCGTGATCTCAGCGAGTTTGAGCAGTTTGTGATGCAGTTCTCAGCACGTGCCATGGCGATGGCGGGCTTGGATCAATGGATGTTAGATCTACCCAGCCATCCTTTGCTTCGTATCATTCCACAGACCTATCAGTGGCGCTTAATGAATGAGTTGCATCGCATTGATCAGGCCACCGAAGCTGGTCAGCGGGGTGTGATGGCACACTGTCTGTGTGAGACACCCATGTAAGGTTTGGATAAGAGATTCAAAGGGTCTGTTGGATCAAAAGACCCGATGTTTGGATTGGCCAGTCACTGCTCGCAGCGACTGGCCAATTTTTTAGCTAAGGTCGACTCACTGACCTTCAGGGTCTTCGCGAAGTTCGGGGGGTAACTCAGCCGGTGGCATGAAGCCACGCATTCTCGCCAAGGTTTCCAGCTCGGGGATTTCTCTCTCTAAGACTCGAAGGCGCATGCGAGTGGCTTGCATAGAGGGTGTGTTCGCGCCATCGTTCTCCAATAAATTCTCGATGGCTTTTTTCTCTTCGGTGAGCGCATAGAGATTGGCGCCAAGTTGATGGTTTCTCCGATACGCCGCCTCCTCACAAGCTGGTGGCTGCTCCCCGCCCTCCATGGCCCGAGCAAAGGCGAGATCGGCATCACAAAATGCCCGGCGTGCACTTTCCCATGCCGTCAAGTAATCGGCTCGACAAGCCACGGGGAAGACCTCTTCATCAAAGGCCGCCAACTGTCCTTGACCACCAAGCTCCGTGGCTTGGGCCAGTGCCTCTTCACAATCGGGTGCTCGCTCGCAGCCTGTTAAGATCAAGGCGGTGATCAGTGCAGAGAGCCCTAGAACGATGGATGGAGTTTTTTTCAACATAACCTATCTATCCAATGTGTGATTTGATGTTGGCTTGAGCCTGGAAGAGTGCAAAGCCAATGACGTTGATTGTTGGTGAACAGGTTACACTACTTGAGAAGTGGCCATCCAGTCTGGCGAGACAATGGAGGTCAGGCACACCCAACCCAGACAACGAGGAGAGCGGGATGCTCGCGACGGTGACAGATTTTCTTTGGTCTTATGTGTTGATTGCGGTCTTGATCGTGATGGGGTTGATCATGACCATTCGCTCCCGCTTCGTGCAGCTGAGATACTTTGGAGAAATGTTCAAGGTCTTGGGTCAGGCCTTCCAACACCAAACCGGGCACGTCTCTTCTTTTCAAGCATTGACGCTGAGTGTCGCTGGCCGCGTGGGTGCCGGCAATATCGCCGGTGTGGCGGTGGCCATCACGCTAGGCGGGCCAGGCGCAGTTTTTTGGATGTGGATGGTGGGCTTAATTGGCATGGCCACCAGCTTTTTTGAGTGCTCCTTGGCCCAAGCTTATAAGACCCGCGATGCCACCACGGGGACTTTCCGGGGTGGGCCCATGTATTACATCGAACGCGGCGTGGGCAGTCGTGGGATGGCCATGGTCTTTACCTTATTACTGCTGGTCACTTTTGGCCTGGCCTTTGTCGCGCTGCAGTCGTTCACCGCATCCACCTCTCTCAATGAAGCCTTTGGCATACCCACCGTGGTCACCGGCATGGTGATGACCCTGGTGGTTGGATTTGCCATCTTTGGTGGTGTGCAGCGCATCTCACGGATCACGGAGATCATCGTCCCGATCATGGCCATCCTCTACATTGGGGTGACCGTGGTGGTGGTTGGCATGAACATCACCGAAGTCCCCGCTGTGTTGGGGCTCATCGTCAAAAGCGCTCTTGGTCTGGAGCCGGCCATTGGTGGTGGCA
>CAJXNU010000016.1 GCA_913057255.1 uncultured Wenzhouxiangella sp. | reverse complement strand
CTTCATCGTCATAGAGCGCACTCATTGAGTCTAAAACCACGACCAAGGTATCTTGATAAGTGGTGTGATAAACCGTCCGGGTTAAGCCCTCTGGCCCGTTATTTGGGGTGGTGAATTGTGGCTCGAATTGAGGGCTGAGAACTCGGTTAAAGCCCAGCATGCGATCAACAAACTCATGATTTCCCGCAACGACAACCGATGGGATCATGGCATTTAGGAAAGAGCCTGCGTCAAACCACTCGCCCCATTCATCGTCGTGATTGCCTTCTCTTAGATTCACCATATCGCCAGCATGCAGCATGAAAGCGGGTCTTTCATTCCGCATAAAGGCCTCCCGAATCACTCGGGAGAAATGACTCCTCACAGAGTTTTGTGCATCTCCAAAATAAAAGAAGGTGAATGGCTTGGGTTCCATTGACGCAGTTTTGAATTGAAACCACTCACTCCAAGTGTCATCTCCCATCACGCGGTAGGCATAGAGCGTGTCAGGATTCAGGCCCTCAAATTTGACGGCGTGATAGTGCGCCAATCCATTCTCACTTTCGATGGGTTGATGTGTGCCTTCAATGGTCTGAGCGGTCAGATGCAAGCCAGGTCGCCCGTGGGCCTCGGTGATTTGGGCAACGGATTTCTCGACGCGAGCATTGGTCCGCCAGTTGACGCTTTGGCTGTCATCTGGGGTCTCGGTCACGGTAAGCATCACGCGATCAGGAATGGGGCTTGGCGTGTAATGCTGGTGGCCTTTTGGTACTAAAGTGTTTTTCTCATGTGAGAGTGCATTGGGCACTGGAAAGATGATCAGAAGAGACAAGATGACAGAGAAGATGCTGAGAAACCGAGACACTGATTGACTCCTTGAAAAACAAAAAAGCTCAGTGAGGTCACCTGACCCCACCGAGCTCTATCCTACATCAAAGCTTAGAAGTTAGCGCGAACACCGACTTGCCAAACCCGTCCAAATCCTTCTCGTTCGTAGACCCGATCTGGGCTACCACTAAAACGGTTTTGTTTGGTATTGGTCAGGTTAGATGCCTCGCCATAGACCTGGAATGTTTCGTTGATTTGATAGCTGGTGGTGAAATCCAGCTGTCCACGCTCATCCCAATAGGTATCGAGTTCTCTGGTCTCGAGGCTCACTTCGTCGATATACTTGCTGCGCCAGTTATAGGCGAAGCGGGCATTGAAACCCGCTTTCTCATAAAAGATACCCAAGTTATAGACCTGATCTGACTGGCCGGGCAGGCGAACTTCTCCCAAGCCAAAGGGCAGGTCTGCCTCGGATTCCACGAAAGTCATTGTGGCAAACATGCCCAGTCCATCGAATGGGACGCCCATGTTGCTGAATGACTGTTGCCAATTGAGTTCCATGCCCATGACAGAGCCTTTTCCACCATTCTCTGGCCGAGTCACTTCCCAAATCGCGCCCTCGAATTCACGGTCGCCACTGATGCCGAAGATCACATCATCGATCCGCTTATAGAAGGCGCCGACGGAAAAAATGCCCACTGGACGGATGTAGTAGTCAAACATCACATCGAAATTATGTGCATAGGCGGATTTAAGGTCTGGATTGCCCAGTTCCACTTCTCGACGACCCGGTCCCCGATCCCGCTCTTCGATCGCAGGCACTCGATCAGAGATTTTGGGCCGATTGATGGCAGTGGTGTAAGCCACACGCAAAATGCCATCATCGCCCACCTCTCGTCTGAACTGCAGGTTGGGGAAGAAGTGCGTTTCTGTTTTTCCAGCACTGGTGGGTGTTACACCATCGGTTTGTCGATCGAAGCGGAAGGCATCACCGGTGAAATCCGTTCTCTCGACACGGAGACCAGCCACTATCCGAGTTTGATCCCAGTCGACTGTGGCCATCCCGTAACCAGCGATCATGTCTTGTTCGGCGGTGTAGTCGGCGGTGAAGTTTCTTCTTGGGATAGAAACGAAGTCAGGTTGTGACTCGTATGTAGATCCATACTCGTCAAAAAAGCTCAAAAAGAAACGGTCGCCTAGATTGATGGCAAAGTTTTGTGACGCCTCACCTCGCGTGACGTCACTGAGGCTGAGATTTGCGGCATTTTCGCCGGTTTCTTTTCGATCTTCATCCCGGGTTTTTTCTTTGCCGACGTATTTCATGCCAAATTTTAGTTCGCCAACACCGCGCCCAAAATTCATTGGCATCGAAATGTTCGTTGTGAAGCTGAGATCTTCATCCGTGCTGATGCGACCGCGGCGCTGATACTCTGCAAACTCATAGCCGGCTGGGTCCAATCCGAGCTGATTGGGCTGGCCGCCTGCCACCGTCCATACGGGATTGTTCGGGCTGGAGAAGTCATAATCGACATCAATTGCCTCAGAAAACTCATAAATCAAGTAATTTCGGACGGGATAGACTTGTTCGGCATCGGTGTAGGCCAGATTAAAGTCCAAAGTCATCGTGTCCATGAACATCTCACCGCCAAAGGTGAATGCATTGATCGTGTTTTCCACACGGCGATGTCTGAGTTCTTTGATGAACGCGGTGTCAGTGGCGGTGCCAATTTTTGGCGTTGAGCCTGCTGCATAGTCATCGTATTCGAGCAATAGCGCATGCCTGAACTCATCGTCTTTAAAGACCGAGTGGAGGCCGGTGACATACAGATTCATATTGTCGTTGACCAAGAAGTCCAAACGCCCATCCAGCGCATACCGCTCACGTGTCAGCTCATAGTCTTTAAACTCAACTTCTTCAGGGAATATTTGGCCACCATTGCTGCCAAACCCATTCTCAAAGTTGTCGGTTTCGCGCTCCGTGCTGGTGTAACTGGCAGAGAACAGTGCACCCACTGTGCGGTTGTTAAATTGATTGCCGAGTGTGAGGTTGTAGCGTTCATTTAAGCCACCTCCCAACTCGTTTCGGCCGAGACCGGCTGAGACCCGTTGGATTGCGCCATCCGAGTCTAGGGCGCCTCGGGTGACAATGTTGATATTGCCGCCGATCGAATCGGCATCCATGCTGGGTAGCAGAGCTTTGGTGATTTCGATCGATGAAACCACATCTGTGGGGATGGTGTCTAAGTCAACAGCACTGGTGTCTCCATCAGGCGCTGGCAGTGTGACGCCATTGAGGGATACCCCGTTGAATTCAATGGGTGTGCCACGAACACTGATGTAGCGGCCTTCACCCTGATCTCTTTGAACGGCCACGCCTGCAACACGACCCAAGGCTTCGGCCACGTTGCCATCGGGGAAGCGGCCAATAGAATCCGATGAGATGACGTTGATGATGTTGTCTGCTGCGCGTTGCTGGTTAAGCTCCCGTGTTTGCTGATCACGAATGGCACGAACCAGAATGCGGTCTTCAACGATGCCAGAAGCCACCAGAGCGACTTCAACTTCAATACCTGATGTGGCGTTGACGCTCACAGGTATCGATTGGATATCAAAGCCCAGAAAGTCCACTTCTAAGGTGTAGTCTCCAGGCTCAATGCCGGTGAAATTAAAGCGGCCCGCTCGATCCGAGCGCGTCACCAAAGTGGTGTCTTTGAGGCGCACAATGGCCCCATTTAGAAAGTCACCGCGAACAGAGTCGACCACCACGCCTTCAATGGTGCCTGCCGCAATGCTTTGGTTGATTTCCTGTGTGGTTTGGGTTTGCGCCGAGACGGGATTCCCAAGCGCTGCTGCGAGTGCAACCAACAAGGGCGCGATGCCCAGTTTTAAAGCTTTCATCTCAGATCCCTCTACATTTTTTGGTCAAGGCTTGCTCTGTCGGCAAGCATTCCAAAGTCTAGGGAGCTAATATGTCAGCCTTATGACGCCCCTCTTGGGGGAAAGTGATGCCTGATGATGATCAGTCCAGATGATTTTCTAGGCTTGGGTGAATGGCCATCAAACATTGATTGATCATATCCAGCCTGTAAAAAAATGGGTGCTGAGGCAAGGGCTCACAGGGTGGCGGAAAGGCCTCGGGCTTTTCGTTATAGAGCATGTGCACAAGTCGATGGCCCTCGTCGTCCTCCCAAATTTCCCACTGCAAATTCGCTGCCATGGGCGAGATGAGGGCAGAGCGCCAACCGTGGGTGTCAAAATGAAAGGGTGCTTCAGCCGTGGCGCCGGGCCAGGCATTGGGCATTCTTAGCCATGTTGTGACGGGCATCATGACTTGAGAGTGCGTGAATCGAAAAGACGCGAGTGTATCCAATGGGGTTTGGTTGGCCTGTGAGAGCATTTCAGCAAACAGGGCGTCGGCTGCGCGATAAGTGACATCGCGTCCAGCAAACCCGGGTCCTCGGCCATAGAAAGAGTCGGTATCGTCGAGATTGGCAATGACTTCAAGTTGGTCTTGTGTAAAGAAAGGCTCAAAATCAAAGTTTCCCTCTGATGAAAGATTGCTCGAAATGGTGAGCAAGCCGTATAAGGCCTCAACGGCATCCTCAACACTCGACAATGTCTCCTCCGGATCAGCGCTTGCAACAAACTCTAGATCTCCACGCTCGAGCGTGTCGACCAGTTCTGGGGAGAACAAGGCCAATAACACCGCTCGGTAGGCCTCTTGAACGTCGGGTTGAGCATAGAGACCCTCCAAAACGGCTGCCAGCTGGGGGTCATTTTCTTCGTAGTCAAGGTAGTCTGGTGATCCCTCAGCCGAGTGGAAGTACAAGGTCGTGGGGCTGGCATATGCCGGAGTCAGCTGATTTTCCAGGCCAGGCATCGTTTCAAGCAGACCATCAATAAACGCATCGCCGCTTTGTGCGGCGCGAAGGCGGCCCGAGTGGCTGATGAGGATGGGGCGATCTGTGTCTTCAAACAAGGGCCCGAGGCGCTCGATGAGTCGTTTGGCTTGATGGATGTGCTCTTGTCGACCCAGTTCGGTGATTTGTCCAAACCCAAGTGCCTCATGGACTCGGATCATTTCTTCTAGCTGAGGGCCGAGTTGCTCTCCCAGTGGGGTCAGCTCATCGCGCTCTTTGGCATATTGCCAGAGCTGGTATAAGAGATCCTCATCATCACTGCTCGATAAGCCCCTTGAGCCGTGTCTTGCCACGTGCTGAATCATCACCGGCCGGTAGCCCTCGGGGGCGTCGGTGTCTTGATTTGACTGCTGGGGCGTTGGGTAAGGGGCTTTGGTAGTTAAAAGCACCGGATCGATGTCTGCCGATGCATTCATTGCCAGAGCAAAAGTGGCGGCTACTAGGCTGATGTGCTTACACTTCAATCTCACGAATGTCATCCTCAAACTGTGGATTATTGATTTGGGTTGAAACCATCTTGGCAGTGAGCCACTCGTCTTTCGGCGCACATAACAAATGTTCTGCCGGCATTTTTTCATCTCTGAGCCAAGTGTCCCAATCGCTTGGTGCCAAGAGAACAGGCGCCCGATGATGGCCAATGTCTTGTAGTAGCTGATTGGGTGCAGTCGTCACGAGGGTACAGGATAAAAGTGTTTGGCCGGATGACGTTTCTGTGACATCCCAAAGGCCGGCCATGGCCATGATGGAATCATCTCTGAGCGAAACCATCCAAGGCTGTTTGGGTTGGGTGCGTTGATCCCACTCATAAAACCACGAAAATGGAATCAGACACCGTCGATTTTTCTGCCACGCATCACGGAAAGCAGGTTTATTCTGTACCGTCTTTGAGAACGACTCATCGGGCTCGCTTCTACAGTTGGCGGTCGCAAATTTCGGTAGTTCGCCATGGCACCAAAATGGGATCAGAGGCCAAATCGCACCATGGATCGATCGAGCGCCCGAATCATCGGCAGTCACGATGGGCAGGCGCGTCCACTCAACGCCTTGGCTGCTGGGTTTTGAAGGTGAGACATTGAAACGCTGTAAGCCACCAGCGGGGGGCTGACCAGCCACGCCCATGGTCTCAAAGAGTTGCTGCCAGGAAAATACTTGAGCGCCGCGCGCGCACATTAATCGGATCCCCTAAGCAATTGTCTCAATTTCCGTCTCTGTCGCTTATCCGGGCGGGTGATCGGGCTGGCATGAGAGTGGCGTTCTAAGCGCATTTGCTCAAGTTTGTCTTCTCTGGCTTTCTCGCTCTCAGGTGTTTCTTGATAGAGGGCTTGAGCCAAAGGCGCGCTTAAGCGCTTTTCTGATAAGCCCCGCACATCGATGGTGTAACTCAGATCGTTTTTATTGATGATGAGCCGGTCGTTTAAATGAATCTCTTTGGCCGGTTTGACACGTTGGCCATTAAGGCTCACTTTGCCACCTTTGATCGCGCTTTGAGCCTGCGAGCGGGTTTTGAAAAAACGCGCTGACCACAGCCACAAATCAATTCGGACACCGTCCTTCTCAGAGCTCATGAGTGCGATTAAAATGGAAGAGTCCATTGCAACGGAACACATCATGATTCTACTCATTCTTGGTTTGATCGTGTTCTCAGCTGTTCACTTTGCCATTGGTTTTCGCGGTGGCCGAGTCAAGCTTGAGAATCGATTGGGACGCTGGGGCTTAAAAGCCGTCGTGGCCGTTGGTGCTTTGGTTGGACTTGGGTTGATGGTGCAAGGTTATTCCATGGCGAGGTTCTATCCCGTTTGGCCACCAGTTGGTTTTGGGCGTGAGCTGGGCGCGGTGTTGATGCCGGTGGCGAGCATTTTGTTGGTGGCGGCTTATCTGCCCAGTAATGTGAAAAAAATCACCGCCCATCCGATGCTCTGGGCCGTGGTGCTGTGGGCCATCACGCATCTGTTGGTTCGAGGCGATTGGGCATCCGTCATACTGTTCGGTGGATTGGGATTATTTGCGATTGTCTCCATGGGCTTGGCGTGGCTTCGAGGGGTTCGTCCCGCCACCACACAAAAAAATGCCTGGTTGGATGGCTTGGTGGTGGTCTTAGGTTTGGGCCTTTATGGCGGCTTGTTGGCGGCCCACCCTTATCTTTTCGGCGTATCGGTGTTTCAATGAGCAAAAACGGTGGTGAGAAAGCGGTCGTATTGTTATCCGGTGGGCTGGACTCGGCCACGGTGCTGGCCGACCTCAATGCCAGAGGTTTCGAGTGCCACACCTTGGCGGTCGATTACGGTCAGCGCCACCGCTCTGAATTATTGGCCGCTGAGCGTGTCAGTCAAGCCTTGGGTGGGGTGAGTCATCGTGTGGTGGCGGTGGATTTGCGAGCCATTGGTGGGTCGGCCTTAACAGACGATGCCCTAGATGTGCCCACCGAGCTCAGTGACGGCATTCCGATCACCTACGTGCCCGCTCGAAATACCCTGATGTTGTCTTTGGCGCTCGGTCATGCCGAAGTCCTAGAAGCTAGGCGCATTGGCATTGGTGTCAATGCTGTGGATTATTCGGGCTACCCTGACTGCCGTCCTGAATTCATTGAAGCCTTCCAAAAGCTGGCGAATTTAGCGACCCAAGCCGGCGTTGAGGGGCATCACTGTGTCATTGATACACCGCTGATGCACATGACCAAAGCTGAGATTATTCAACACGGCCAATCGCTGGGGGTGGACTATTCCATTACCGTTTCTTGTTATCAGGCCACCGATGAAGGCAAAGCGTGCGGCGTGTGTGACTCATGTCGCCTTAGGCAAATGGGTTTTAAAGAAGCCGGTGTTGCAGATCCCACTCGGTATATCTGAATCCGCTTGGGCTTGAACGGCCCTTAGTGGTCGCGTTGGGTCAGTTGATTGGCCAGCCACTGAAGACCCCTGACATCGCCTTTGAGTTCTGGCTTGGCTTGTTCTAAGGCACTCATGGCTCGATCGTGTAACACCACAATACGGTCTTTGGCCTCTTTTATTCCAAACAGACCCGGCCAGGTGGCCTTTTGTTTGGCCGCATCGGAACCGGTGGGCTTGCCAATGACCTCTGATTCGCCTTCAACGTCTAGCAAATCATCCCGAATCTGGAAGGCCAAGCCCACATCATCACCAAATGCGCGCAATGCTTGGAGCGCCTCAACGCTTAAGTCATCCATCAACAAACATGGCATCAAGGCAGACGCCCTGATTAACGCGCCTGTTTTCATGGCAAACATGTGCTCTAAGGTGTCTTGATTGGGGGTTTGTTTTTCTAGCTGCAGATCCCACGCCTGGCCGCCGGCCATGCCATCGGCGCCACAGGCATCGGTCAACTCTTGGAGAATTTTTAAGATCCCAGCGGGGTGGGTGGTGCTCAACGGGTCTTCTGCCAGTAACTGATAGGCCAGCGCTTGTAAGGCATCTCCCACCAAAATCGCGGTGGCCTCATCAAACGCCAAATGCGTGGTGGGGCGGCCTCGTCGTAGATCGTCATCATCCATCGCTGGCAGGTCATCGTGGACTAAGGAATAGCAGTGGATGAGTTCGACCGCACAGGCAGGGGCGAGTACCGTTTGGGCCTCGATGCCAATGGCCTCAGCGGCTGCAAACACCAGCAGAGGCCGCAATCGCTTGCCCCCATTAAACACAGAGTAATGCATGGCCTCTTTGAGCTGTGTATCGATGCCCGGTGTCGCCACCAACCGCTCTTTTAGCTGGGTCTCAAAAACATCCAGATAGCCAGGGATTCTGGCGGCAAAAGCGGTTGTGTTCATGGGCGAGAGAAAAAATCAGTCAATCAATCAGTCAAAAGGCCAGAGCTTTTGCAGAAAGCTTTTGGGCTCTGGCTCAGGCAGCGATGCCCCATCGAGGTTCAGCTCGAGGACTTCGCGGGTGTCGGCAGCCAGCTCTGGCAGGCCAAGCTCTGTGTAGGCGCGCTGCATGATATCCAGCGCCTCGAGTTTGGCAGGTGCGTTGGGATACATTTCTAAGACATACTTCGCTCGATTGATCGCGCCGAGATAGACGCCGCGCCGGAAATAATATTCGGCCACGGTGATTTCATATTGGGCCAAGACGTTTCGCAGATACACCATGCGCTGTCTGGCATCGGCCACGTAGCGGCTTTGTGGATAGCGCTGAGTGAGTTCTTGGAAATCATCAAAGGCTAGGCGTGCACTGGTTTGGTCGCGGTCGATGACTTGGTCTGGGAATAATTGACGCAAAAAGCCCAGGGCATCGTCATAGTGCACCAAACCTTTTAGATACCAGGCATAGTCCACGTTGGGGTGGGTGGGGTAGGTACGAATGAATCGGTCGAGGGTGGTGATGGCATCCTCACCGCGGTTGGAGCGATATTGCACATAGGCTAAGTCCAGTTGGGCTTGTTCTGCGTGCCGACCAAAGGGATAGAGCGTGGTGAGACGACGATATAAGGTGATGGCCACCTCATAGCGACGCGCATCCATGGCTTCTTTGGCCTCGGCATAGAGCGCCTCAGCACTTAAATCCTCATCGATGGTCTCTTGACTACAAGCGGTTGCCAGCATCAAGGCCAGCAATACGATTAGGAACACTCGAAAGAGCGGAAGTCTGTGTGAAATAGTATGCATAATGGCCAATGATAAGCCCTTTGTCTTGTCAGTGCGAGCTAGGGTGCCAAAGCCTATGCTAAACGAGAGTTAAATTGCCAACATTTGAGCGCCATCATCAAGTCAGTGAGGATCAAGCCGGTCAGCGCTTGGACCAGCTCTTGGCCGGTATTTGGAGTGATTTTTCGAGATCTCGGCTGGCCCAATGGGTGAAATCAGGCGATATCACGCTCAATGATGGCGTGGTTAAGCCCAAACACGCAGTCAGTGTGGGGGATCAGATCACACTCAAAGCCAGTTTGAGCGCCCACAGCGACACGCTCACGGCCCAAGCCATTGAATTGGATGTCTTATATGCCGATGAAGCGGTCTTTGTGATCAATAAACCAGCGGGATTGGTGGTCCATCCAGGCTCAGGCAACCCCGATGGCACGCTGGCCAATGCGCTATTGCATTTGGACCCTGATTTGGAGGCATTGCCTCGAGCAGGTCTGGTCCATCGGCTCGACAAAGACACCACCGGGTGTTTGATGGTGGCAAGAAACCTAGCGGCGCATCACCGACTGGTGACTTTGCTCAAAGACCGTGAGATCAAGCGACGTTATTTGGCCCTGGTTTGGGGGCGCGTGCTCTCGGGTGGCACCATTGATGAGCCGATGGGCAGGCACCCCACTGATCGAAGAAAGCAAGTGGTCCGCCGTGATGGGCGCCCTGCGATCACCCACTATCGCCTGAACACCCATCTGGCCGGTGCCACCTTATTGGATGTCGAGCTAGAAACCGGTCGGACGCATCAGATTCGGGTCCACATGGCCCATATTGGCTATCCCATTGTGGGCGATCCAGTCTATGGGCGACGCGGGAGCCCCGGGGGTCTCACCGAGGATCAGCGCTTGGCCTGGCAAGGCTTTTCTCGGCAAGCACTGCATGCCATCGAGCTCATATGCCCCCACCCGATCGATGAGACCAAAGAGATTAAGGCTGCTGCCCCCATTCCCGAGGACCTGCAGTCACTGATCACCACATTGAACCCAGAGGTCGGTGATGAGTGATCCGCGAGCTTTCGAGCAAAGGCACCAATGCATCGACGCGGGCATGGACGTGGTTTGGGCCGAGTGGCCGGAGCCCCAGTATCTAACGCATGTTCAGGCACTCACCACCACTCAAGCCGTCGGGGCTGAAGATCTGGCCTTACCGGATGAGCCTAAGTGGCTTCAACAAATACATGGCGTGGATTTAATTCATTTAGATGACTGGGCGCCAAATGTAGCGGCCGATGCGGCCTGGACTCAGCGGCCATCGGAAGTGGCGGTCGTCAAGACTGCCGATTGTCTGCCACTGCTCGTGGCCAGTGACCAAGAACCGCTGGTGGCCGCGATTCATGCCGGTTGGCGTGGATTGGCTCAAGGCATGATTGGGCGGGCCATCAAAGCGCTCCCAGGCCAAGCCAAAGACCTGCAGGTTTGGGTTGGGCCAGCCATTTCTCAGGTGGCCTATGAGGTCGGCGATGAGGTTCATGAGGCGCTGGTTCGACACAATGCCTCGTTTGGTGAACATTTCAAGCCCGCCCGAGAGGGGCATTGGTGGGCCGATTTGGTGGGCATGGCCATCACAGAACTCAACCAGGCAGGGGTTGAGCGAGTGGCCTCCAGTGGCCTGTGCACCGCTCAATTGTCCGAGCGTTTCTACTCTTATCGAGCGGGGTTGCCAAAAAATCAGGAAAGTGCCCGAATGGCCAGCCTGATTTGGCTGGCTTGAGTTACAATGGTCTCCCGTACCAACACTGGTGTGGAAGCCCAAGCATGACCTCTCTTATATTTGTGACTGGTGGCGTTGTGTCATCGCTTGGCAAGGGGCTCTCAGCGGCCTCCTTGGCCTCTATTCTTGAGTCTCGCGGTCTCAAGGTCACGCTGTTAAAGCTCGACCCCTATATCAATGTCGATCCCGGCACGATGAGTCCTTTCCAGCACGGTGAGGTGTTTGTCACCGAAGATGGTGCAGAGACCGATCTGGATTTGGGTCACTATGAGCGGTTTGTTCGGACCCGCATGACGCAGCGAAATAACTTCACCACCGGCCGCATCTATGCCAATGTGATCGCGCGTGAGCGACGCGGGGATTATCTCGGCTCGACCGTTCAGGTGATCCCACACATCACCGATGAGATCAAAGCGTGCGTCAAAGCCGCCATTGAGGGCTTTGATGTGGCGATGGTCGAGATCGGTGGGACGGTGGGTGACATTGAATCACTGCCTTTCTTGGAGGCCATTCGCCAGTTGGGCTCTGAGTTTGGACGCGATGCGATGTTTATGCACCTGACCTTGGTGCCTTATCTGCGCGCCGCCGATGAGATCAAAACCAAGCCCACGCAACACTCAGTCAAAGAGCTTCGCTCCATCGGCATTCAGCCCGATGTGTTGCTGTGTCGCTGCGAGCGGTTCTTATCCGATGAAGAACGCGCCAAGATTGCACTATTTACCAACGTCAACACAGAGGCGGTGATCTCAGCAGTTGACGTGGATGACATTTATCAGATTCCGCTGTTCTATCACGAGCAAGGACTCGATCAGATCGTGTTGCAACGCTTAGGCCTTGAGGCCAATGAAGCCGATCTGTCAGATTGGGCGCGAGTGGTCGAATCCAGAGCGCATCCCAAACACCAGGTCACGGTGGCCATGGTGGGCAAATATGTCGAACACGCCGATGCCTATAAATCCATCAACGAAGCGTTGTTTGCTGGCGGCATGAGCGATTGTGTGGATGTCAAAATCAAACCGGTGGAGTCTGAAGACATCGAAGTCAATGGCGTGGGTGTGCTCGAGGATGTGGATGCGATTTTGGTCCCAGGTGGGTTTGGTGAGCGTGGCTTTGAAGGAAAAATCCAAGCCATTGAATACGCCAGAAGAACGCAAAAACCCTACTTTGGCATTTGTTTGGGGATGCAAACGGCCGTGGTCGAATACGCCCGAAATGTGTGCGGCCTGATCCATGCGCATTCCTCAGAAATCGAGCCTGAGACCCAAGATCCAGTGATTGGTTTGATCACCGAGTGGTTGGATGAGAAAGGTCAAAGAGAGCTGCGGGAAGCCACCGGCAACTTGGGCGGCACCATGCGTCTGGGGGCACAAACCTGTCATTTGGTGCCAGGCACGCGGGCACATGCGCTATATGGTCAAGAGACGATCAAAGAGCGCCATCGCCATCGTTATGAGTTCAACAATCAATATAGAGACGTGCTGAGTGAGCATGGCTTGGTGTTCTCAGGCTTTTCCTCCGATGGTACGTTGGTGGAGATGATTGAGTTATCTGACCATCCCTGGTTTGTGGCCTGTCAATTCCATCCTGAATTCACTTCCACACCCCGCGATGGCCACCCGCTCTTTCAAGGGTTTATTCAAGCCGCTTTGGCGTGGCAAAAGGCAAATCAATGAAATTATGTGGTTTTGAAGTCGGTGGCCAAGCGCCCCTATTTTTGATTGCTGGCCCTGATTCGTTGGAATCAGAGGCCATGTGTGTGGAGGTCGCCGGGCATCTCAAAGCCGTCACTGACCAGCTCAATATGCCCTACATTTTTAAAGGGTCATTTGATAAAGCCAATCGCACCTCGGTCAAGAGCTATCGTGGACCGGGGATGGAAGAAGGGCTTCGGATCCTACAAGCGATTCGTGACCAAGTGGGTGTGCCGGTCATCACCGATGTGCATGAAGACACCCCGCTTGATGAGGTCGCGAGCGTCGTGGATGTGATCCAAACGCCTGCGTTTTTGTGTCGGCAAACCAACTTCATCCAAAACGTGGCCCGCACCGGCCTGCCGATTAATTTAAAGAAAGGTCAGTTTCTATCGCCTTGGGAGATGAGCCGCGTGGTCGAGAAAGCCCGCGAGACGGGCAATGAACAACTGATGGTCTGTGAGCGAGGCTATATGTTTGGCTACAACAACCTGGTGGTCGACATGCGCGCTTTGGAGATCATGAAACAAACGGGCTGTCCTGTGGTATTTGATGCCACCCACTCGGTGCAAATGCCGGGGGGTCAAGGAGATGCCTCGGGTGGTGCTAGGGAGTTTGTGCCCACTCTGGCGCGGGCGGCAGTGGGTGTGGGTGTGGCCGGGTTATTTTGCGAGACCCATCCAGATCCAGACAAGGCCTTGTGTGATGGACCAAACTCGATGGCACTGGCGGATATGGCCGGCTTATTAGAAACCGTCTCAGAGATTGATCGCGTGGTCAAACGCGCCGATTAAGTGGAATCGACTGGGTTGTTGAAAATAGATGATTGGATTGGGGATCGATAGAAATGAGTGAACAACGCACCATCACGGCCATACACGCATTGGAAATCATTGACTCGCGAGGCCAACCCACGTTGGAGGCGGAAGTGGTGTTGGCAGACGGTAGCCGAGGTCGGGCAGCCGTTCCATCCGGGGCATCCACCGGCGCGCTGGAAGCCTGCGAGTTACGCGATGAGGGTGACCAACGTCATCGTGGCAAGGGGGTGCGCACGGCGCGCGGGCATGTGGACAATGAGATTGCCAGCGCTTTGATCGGACACTCGGCTGAAGACCAGCGGGCACTGGATGAGGCCATGATCGCATTGGATGGCACACCCAATAAATCCAAATTGGGTGCCAATGCGCTGCTGGCCGTGTCATTGGCCAATGCCCAGGCTTTAGCGCAGTCCAAAGGCCAGTGGCTCTATGAATCTTTGATGAGCCAGACGGGACGTCAACCGGTGCTACCCACACCCATGATGAATATCTTAAATGGCGGTGCGCATGCCGATAACCGAGTGGACATTCAAGAGTTCATGATCATGCCGGTCGGTGTCAGCGATTTTGAGGTGGCGGTGCAAGCGGGTGCTGAAATTTTCCATGCGCTCAAATCGATTCTGAAGCAACAGGGGCTCAATACCGCGGTGGGTGACGAGGGTGGATTCGCGCCTGATTTGCCATCAAATGAAGCGGCTCTTGAGCTGTTGATGACAGCCATCACCGAAGCCGGCTACGAGCCAGGACGAGAGATCGCGCTGGCACTGGATGTCGCGGCCAGCGAGTTTTATCACGATGGCCAATATGTGTTGGCCGCTGAAGGGCGGGCTTTTGATCGCGAGCAGTTTGTCGATTATTTGGCTGGCTTGGTTGAGCGCTATCCCATCATCTCCATCGAAGATGGCATGGACGAGCAAGATTGGACCGGCTGGAAGCTCTTAACCGAGCGCTTGGGTGAGAGTGTTCAATTGGTCGGAGACGATCTGTTTGTGACCAATACCAAATTGTTAAAGCGCGGGATCGATGAGGGCATTGCCAACGCGATTTTGATTAAATTCAACCAAATTGGCACCTTAACTGAGACGCTTGATGCCATTGTGATGGCCCAAGAGGCAGGCTTTGGTACCATCATTTCACACCGCTCGGGTGAGACTGAGGATGTCACCATTGCCGATCTGGCCGTCGCTACCGGTGCCGGCCAAATCAAAACAGGGTCTATGTGCCGGTCTGATCGAGTGGCTAAGTACAATCAATTGTTACGAATCCATCAGCACTTGGGCGCGGCTGCCCAATATGCAGGCAATCAACCTTTTGAGAAATGAGGTTTCATTCATGACAGACCAACAACGTCCCCACACACGACTCTGGGCCTTGGGTTTACTCACAACCACGCTGGTGTTGAGCGCCTGTCAACCCACTGACCCAGAGGCAGGCGGTGAGTCAGTCACAGTCGAGAGTGGTGGCGAGCGTGTGGTTGTCTACACTTCGCGCCAACCGCATCTCATCGAGCCTTTGTTTGAGCGCTACACCAATGAGACTGGGGTGAGCGTTGAGTTCACCAGCGCCAATGAGGCCGCTCTGATTGAGCGCATGGCAGCTGAGGGTGAGCAAACGCCAGCCGATGTCTTTATTACCGTCGATGCAGGCAATTTGTGGTTCGCTAGCGAAAGGGGTTTGTTACAGCCATTGGACTCAGAGATCTTAGAAGCGGCTGTGCCTGATTCGCTCCAAGACACCGACAATGAGTGGTTTGGTTTGTCTGTTCGTGCCCGGACCCTGATGTACCACCCCGACCGAGTCGACCCTTCAGAGCTCTCAACCTATGAAGACTTAGCAGATCCCAAATGGGCGGGGCGTTTGTGTTTGCGCACCTCAAAGAAGGTTTATAACCAATCTTTGGTGGCCATGCTCATTGAGCACCATGGTGAGGAGAAAGCACAAGAGATTGTCGAGGGTTGGGTGGCGAATTTGGCGACGGACCCGTTCTCCTCAGATACCTTGCTGATTGAAGCGGTGGCCGCAGGCCAATGTGATGTGGCCATTGCCAACACTTATTACCTTGGCCGTTTGTTGGCCGATGATCCAGACTACCCAGTGGCACTGTTTTGGGCAAACCAAGACACCACGGGTGTGCATGTCAATATCTCAGGGGCTGGTGTGACTCGTCATGCGCCGCGCCCAGAACAAGGTCAACGACTGATTGAGTGGCTGGCTTCTGAAAATGCCCAAGCCGAGTTTGCTGGGTCCAATCTCGAATTCCCAGTCAACCCCAATGTCCCCATCGATGGCATTGTGGCCGAGTGGGGTGAATTTGAAGCCGATGATGTGCCGTTGGTGGTCGCCGGTGAGCGTCAAGCACAAGCCGTCCGGTTGATGGACCGCGCTGGATACCGTTGATGCGATCATGGCGACTCACTCGCCATGTCTTACTATGGCCTTTACTGCTCCTGGTGGCGTTGCCACTGGTGATGTTGTTATTGGCGTGGCTACAGCCCCAAGCCGATGTCTGGGCGCATATCAAAGATTATCTGCTGCCTCGTCTGGTCGGCCACAGTCTTGTCATGCTGGTGGTGGTTGGCCTAGGTGTTGCGATCATTGGCGTATCCATGGCCTGGCTGTCTGCCTGTTGCGAGTATCCGTTTAGAAAGATTCTAGATCCGCTGTTGGTTTTGCCCTTGGCCTTTCCAACCTATGTGTTGGCGTTTATCTATTTGGGTGTCTGGGATTTCAGTGGGCCCATCCAAACTCAGTGGCGTGCCTGGTTTGATTCAGACCCGTGGCTGTTTCAATCCTTGTCTCAGCCAGCCGGCGTGTTGTTTATTTTGGTATTGGCGTTTTATCCCTACGTTTACCTACTGGCCAGGGCATCATTTGCCAGCGGTGGCTTGGCTGCCTTTGAGGCAGGGCGAAGTTTGGGTGTGGGTCCGGTGAGGACTTTCTTTAGAGTCAGTTTGCCCATTGCCAGACCGGCCATCGTGGCGGGCCTGACTTTAGCCATGATGGAAACACTGGCCGATTTTGGTGCCGTGTCGATTTTTGGGTTTGACACCTTCACCACCGCCATTTACCGGACCTGGTTTGGGTTATTCAATCTCACCGCGGCCGTCCAACTGGCCTCGATTCTGATGCTGTTTGTGTTGGCATTGATTCTTGCCGAACGCTTTAGCCGAAGTGAGGGGGCGGGCGAGTCAGAGCGCCGACCGACGGGGCATCGCATCCAATTGCGTGGCGCGCTGGCTTCCATGGCCAGCCTGGCGCAATTGGCATTGGTGTGCTTGGCGGTGGTGATGCCATTGGCCCAGCTCATGGTTTGGGCTTGGCCATCGCTTGCCGATTTAAGCATGCGGCCCATGCCAGGCTTGATTGGCAACACCTTGCTGTTGGGGTTTGGTGGGGCGTTGCTCGTGGTCCTAGGTGGCGTGGTGTTATTGGCGGCGACGCACAAGATCCGCCAGCGTTCACAATTCTTAGCAGAAGTGGCGGCCTTGGGCTATGCCATTCCTGGCACGGTGTTGGCGGTTGCCATCATGCTGGCATTCATTCGAGTGGATCAGTGGTTGGGGACCGCGCTGGCCGGCGGTCTATTGGCCCTGCTTCTGGCTTACCTGATTCGCTTTTTGAGGGTGGCTTGGGGTCCTTTGGAGAGTGTGGCGGGTCGCATTCGACCTGAATACACGGAAGTTGCTCGGAGTCTGGGCGTGGCTCGTTGGTATACGATCTTGCGAATCAACGTACCACTGTTGTGGCCTGGGCTGGTGACCGCTTTTTTATTGGCCGTGGTGGAAATTGCCAAGGAGATGCCAGCGACGTTGATGCTCCGTCCTTTTGGTTGGGATACACTGGCCGTCCGAATTTATGAGTTGACCGCAGAAGGGCAGTGGGAGATGGCTGCTCTACCGGCACTGGTGTTGGTGATGATCGGTGCCTTGCCTGTCATTTTCTTGATCCGCCGAGCATCGAGCTTGGTGGGGAACAATCAATAAGGCTTCAATAAAATGGAATTGAAAACCCCTTTGTATGATGCGCACATCGCAGCCGGTGGCCAGATGGTGTCATTTGCTGGTTGGTCTATGCCCATCCACTATGGCTCCCAACTCAAAGAGCATCAGGCGGTTCGGGAAGCCGCGGGCATGTTTGATGTCTCCCACATGACTGTGGTGGATATTCAAGGACCTGAGGCTCGTGCTTATCTGCGTCATCTGTTGGCCAATGACGTGGCGCGTCTGACAGAATCCGGTCAGGCTTTGTATGGCTGTATGCTCAACGAATCAGGCGGCATCATTGACGATCTAATCACCTACTTGATTGAAGAGACGTTCTATCGGACGGTGGTCAATGCCGCCACCCGAGAAGCGGATTTGGCCTGGATGCGTGAGCAAGCCACCGCTTTTGATGTCGAGATCATTGAGCGCGATGACTTGGCAATGTTGGCGGTGCAAGGACCCAATGCTCGCCAGCAGGTCATCGATGTCTTAGGCCAGCCACAGTTGGCAGAGATTAAGCCTTTTTCTTCCATGCCGCATGGCGATTGGTTCATTGCCCGAACAGGCTATACCGGTGAGGATGGCTTTGAGATTTTGCTGCCTGCCTCAGAGGCCGTTGCATTTTGGGATGCGTTGATGGCAGCCGGTGTGGTTCCAGCCGGCCTAGGCGCTAGGGATAGTTTGCGCTTGGAAGGGGGGCTCAATCTCTATGGCCAAGACATGACCACTGAGACCACACCTTATGAGTCAAATTTGGGCTGGACCGTGGTGATGAATCCCGATGAGCGCCCGTTTGTTGGTGCCAGTGCCTTGGCGGCACAAAAGGCCGCGGGGCCGACTCAGCAACTGGTGGGGCTGGTGCTCGATAAGGGCGCCATCCCAAGAGCCGGCAGCGAGGTATCGACGCCACACGGCGAGGGGGTCATCACCAGTGGCTCTTTTGGGCCGACCATTGATCGGCCCATTGCATTGGCTCGGATTCCCGCTGGCGAGTATGCAGAGGTGGATGTGTTGGTCAGAGGCCGTTCATTGAAGGCTCGAGTGGTTAAGCCGCCCTTTGTCAGAAACGGCCAAATTAAAATCCAGCTCTAGTCTCGATTTGTTTTAGTCATTGCGCGGTTCAAAACGGTTGGCCGCGCGATTTTTTTGTACTTTGTCGGGATGCCAAATCTTCCCATTCATGGCAATCCAAACGCCAGGGGATAGCACCTGAACCGCACCGACCGCACAACCAATGTTGAAGACCGCATCCGAGTCAATGAAACGGGCGGGATTCAAGGCACCGGTCATGACCATCACTCGATTGTCCAGATCAGCCAGGACCTCGGCGGTGGCGACCATCGAGTCGGTGCCGTGGGTGATCAGAATGTGTTTGGCTTCGCTGTCGATAATCGCTTGGCGGATGGCTTGTCGATCGGCACTGTCCATGTGCAGCGAGTCTTTTCGCATCAGGGCTTGAATCTCCCATTCAAACGCCACATTCATCGCCCGCAAGATGCGGCCGATCTCCGGCTCACCGATTTGGTAATCTGACTGGTCGTCGTAATAGATCTTGTCGATCGTGCCACCGGTGGTCAATATGAGCAGTTTTTCCACAAGCTAAATCCTGATCCCCAGCGCAAGTCTTTGACCATGTCCCTGGTCATCTGGCGCAGTCTGAATGAAGTCATCGAGGTAGAGTAGTATAACGGCATGAGCCCATCTACCCGAGCAATTGGCAGAGCAATGAGTCGAGTGATCTTGGTCGCTATCTGTGGCCTTTATCTCGGCATCACAAGCTCAGTGGCCTTTGCCCAAAATGCGTCTGTATTGGATGTCACAGCGCTCCACTGGTTGCCAGAGACGGCCCTCGAGGCTCGTGCCCACTCGCTGGCCGCGGCGCTTGTATTGGCCGATCCCAGCTCAGATCCAGAAGCATTCGATCAACAGTGGCAAGCCCAACGCAATCGGTTGAATGCGTTCAGTCGTGAGGCGTTGGTGAGTTCCCATCTGGCCGATGGCCGGTGGGGACATTGGGTGAGCGTTGCACAGCAAGACATCGACTCAGAGGAGATGGGTTCTCCATCGCCGGATCGTGTGGCCTGGGCCGATGTCTCCTCAGAAAATGTTGAGCAGAATGGGTGGACTTGGCAAGCTGTGATGGCTCGGGAGGCACCGGACATCTGGAATCAGCAAAGCAATCTTGATGCCTACTTTGGTCCACTCTTGGCCGCGTTTGAACAAGCCAATCCGGCCGATCAGGCCCATGCCAGAGCCCAAGCACGCCGTATTGTTCGCATGCAAAGCGCTCGCAGTGAGGAGACTCGGCAAACCATCCAAGGCTCCGTGTTGTTGGCAGAGGCTCAGTTTCAGTGGGACCGTGGTCAATATCTTGAGAGCGCGTGGCTGATGCTTGAGGGTTTGATGTGGATCGCTGATCGCTTAGACCAACAAAATGCCCGCTTTTATGCCAATTGGCTAAGCGCTTTACCTGAATCATCCATTCGTGCGCTCAGAAGCATCGATATCAATTTCCCAGTGATTATGGCGCTGCTTATCGATAGCGCCAATCACCTGAGCGCCAATCCCCCGGAGCGACAGGCAGCGCAACAAAAGTTGGCGTCCGTTTACGCGCGGCTGGCCTTGTTCGTTCCAAACCCAGCCAGTTATTTAGAACAACCGGTCAGAGACCAAATGCAGGCGCTGCAAACTGAGTGTGGATTGTCTGCTGATCCATCAGAGATAGAGTGCCTGTCACGGATCTCTCAGACCATGCTCGAAGACCTATCGAGCGAAGAGCTCGTCGGAGCCACCGGGCCCTTATCCGAGGAATTTTTGGCGCGCGAGCTGGACCTAGTGAGCTGGCAGCGGGCGCGTTATTTGGGCAGTTACATCAATTGGGTGCTGGGCGGGCAGTGCAGCACACCGGCTTGGGTCAACACGCTGGAGTGGAATCTGGCCAGCCATTGGCTATTGAGTTTGGCCAGTCGAGATCTTCCCGAACCACCCGCGCCTGATCTCGATATTTGGTCTCCTTTGTTGGCGCAGGCTGGAGAGTTATCTCAGAACAAGCGTGAGTGGATGGACTGCATCGCGGGGATGGGTGGTGAGCGTCTCGATTTGGTGTCTCGGTTATTGGCGATTCAGGCAGCCGAACTTGACCGACTCGAGGACCACATCCAACAAGCCAGCGATGATTTTTACGCCGATGTGACCCGACCCGGTGCCGACATCGATTTAGATGCGCCGTTGTCGCCTCAGACCACGTACCGAAACCTGACACTTCGAGTGGGGCCTTGTGACGCTACCCGAGCCTGCGGTTCACGCGTCGAGCTTCCGGTGGATGAGGCCTTGTTGGGGTTGGTTCCGGAGGGCTATTGGTTAGCAGAACAGCTGCGTTTAGGCGAGGTCAGTTTCTGTTATGACGAGGTCAGGTGGGTCGATCGCGTGCAGTCACCGGCGCGTCAGGATCACTCGGGAGTGGCCAATTACAGCGGCCGGTTGAGTGTTGATTTTAAGGCCGAATTTCAACGCACGCAGGGCCAGCCAGAGACGATTCTGACTCAAAGGTTGGTGTCTGGAGAGAGAAAAGATTATTTCTTCGGTTCAGTCGATGCCTCAAACTTGGCC
>CAJXNU010000015.1 GCA_913057255.1 uncultured Wenzhouxiangella sp. | reverse complement strand
GGGATATGGGGTCCTCAGCCACAAAATACAAGCCATGGGACGATTTGTTTGCACCCAGATCACTCGAGGTGCTAATTTAAAGCCCTCTACCACACCGAGCGGACTGGCATGTTACGCGCCCTGACCATCAAGCATTTTGCGATCATCGACCAAGTTGAGCTCGAGCTCGAGCCCGGCTTTTGCGTGATTACGGGTGAAACAGGCGCCGGCAAATCCATTCTGGTGGATGCCTTGTCGTTATTGGTGGGCCAAAGAGCGGATGCAGGCGTGGTGGCTGCTGGCCGAGACAAGGCCGATCTGTCGGCCTATTTTGAGCTTAGCCAAGCATCGCCTGCGCTCAAATGGCTGCAATCCAACGCGATGGCCGAAGAAGACCAAACCTTGGTGATCCGCCGAACCATCCAGGCCAGCGGTGGCTCGCGCGCTTGGATCAATGGCCATCCGGCCAGCGCCACACAGCTAAAAGACTTAGGCGGTCTTTTGATCGAGATCCATGGGCAACATGCCCATCAACAATTGTCAAAGACCGAACACCAGCGCCAACTCATTGACACCCAGTGCCCCTCAAAGCTGGTGGATGCCGTGGCAAAAACCCACCAACTCTGGCGAGATGCCAAACTTGCCCTAGAGCAGTTTGAGGCGGACATGGGTGATCCCTCGCAGCTCGACTTGCTGACATTTCAAGTCAAAGAACTCGAAGACTTGGCCTTAGCCGCTGGAGAATTTGAGAGCTTGGAGTCAGAGCAAGAAAGACTGCAGCGCCAAGATGAGATTCAACTGGCCATCCAATCAGCCGCTGCAGCGCTTGATCAAGACGATGGCAGCAGCGCGCGTCGACTCTTATTACAAGCCAGCCAAGCTATCTCGCCGCTGACCGATCTCGATGCGCGCCTGGCCAATGTGGCCACCTTGCTCGATGAGGCACTGATCAATCTCACCGAGGCGCGGTCTGAACTGGAGCAGTTGGCCGACGAGCCAGAGGAAGACTCAGCACGTCTGACAACCATCAATGCTCGCCTCGGGCTTGCGCTCGATTTGGCGAGAAAGCACCGCGTCAAACCCGAAGAGCTCCCAGCGCTGGCGGATGCCTTGGCCAGTCGTTTGGAAAAAATTCAAGATCAAGACCAACAGCGGGCGCATCTCACCTCCTCGATTGAAAGTACAGAGGCAGACTGGCGCCAAGCCGCCAAAGATCTCAGTCAAGCCAGAAAAAAGGCGGCAAAAGCTTTGTCGCAGTCCGTCACTCAGGCGCTGTCGAGTCTTGGCATGGCGCATGCCAGCTTAGAGATTCACATCAATCCCAACCCAGACCGCTCGCCAAGCCCGAGAGGCTTTGATGAGGTCGCCATTGCCTTTAGTGCCAACCCCGGCCAACCCGCCCAGCCGCTATCCAAAGTGGCCTCGGGTGGAGAGCTCTCCAGAATCAGCTTGGCCCTCACGCTGGCGGCCGGCTCCGATGCCCATCCCATGACGCGCGTATTTGATGAGGTGGATGCTGGGATTGGTGGAGAAACAGCGCATGTGGTGGGGGATTTTCTCGCCCGCGTGGGAGCGGCTAATCCGGAACAAAGCCAAGCCCTGTGCGTGACCCACCTGGCTCAGTTGGCTGCGCGAGCCAACCATCAGTTTCAAGTTCATAAAACGCAAGTCAGCCAGACCGACAACAAAAAGACCGCCATCGACGTGCGGTTACTCGATCGGGATGAACGAGCGACTGAAATCGCTCGCATGCTCGGTGATGCTCAGTCAAAAACAAGTCTGGCGCATGCTCAAGAGCTATTGGCTGCTCACAACGCATCAGCGTAGGAACATCTGGACTCAAGGACAGAGAATCGCCCTTGTGCAGGGTGGGCATTAAAATCCTCGGCTGTGAGAACTAGGCCTGGATTTTCTTTCTGACGTACATAACAAGCGCATGATCCACAATTTCATATCCATGCGCTTTGGCAATTTCTTCTTGGCGAGCCTCGATGGCAGCATCGTAGAACTCGATCACCTCCCCTGAATCGACACACACCATGTGATCGTGGTGATCGTCCACCGCCAACTCATAACAGGCTTGAGCCGGCCGGCCGCTGCCATCATCAAACACGTGCTTTTGGATCAAACAGGCCGCTTCAAACTGCGCCAAGACTCGGTACACCGTCGCCAAACCGATGTCTTCTCCAGCATCATTGAGTTGGCGATAGATCTCATCGGCAGTCAGATGCTTTTGGGTGGCTCGCTCCAACAGGCGCAATATGGTCAGCCGGGGTTGCGTGACCTTTAAACCTGCGTTTCTGAGCTCTTTGGTTTCGCTTGCCATGCCCGCTATTGTATCATTGGGCTTTGTATTTAATGAATCAGGTGAGTCCATGCCGATCTCTACCCACCACCGCACCACCCCACTGTGGCTAACTGCTCTTTTTGCCTTTGTCTTGGTCTTGGGACTGGGCGGTTGTGCAGATTGGGTCTATCGGCAGGATATCCAGCAGGGCAATGTCTTGGACGAAGAAGACCTCAATCAACTAGAGCTCGGCATGAGCAAAACTCAAGTGGCCGTGTTACTGGGCTCTCCGTCAGTGGCCAGCCCATTTCACGCCGACCGCTGGGATTACGTCAATACCTATGCCACGCGCGGCCAGGCATTTGTCTCGAGAACCTTGACGTTGATCTTTGCCGATGATGCCCTAGTATCGATTGAGGGGAATTATTTAGATCAAGATTCTGAAACTGCGAAGTTGCTTCGGTCACTGCAAAGCCCCGACCGGCGAGTGGATGACGAAGATTTAATGACGCCCTGAGCGCTCGTTCCTCAAGCGCTGTGTGTTTTTAGACCACAGAACCTCTTTTCTCGCGCTCAAGCTTGGCCAGCTCACGCCGGACCTCTTTGGGGTCCGCTGTCAGTGGGCGATAAAGCTCTATCCGATCACCGGCTTGCAAGACGCGATCAGGCTTGCATCGCTGACCAAAAACTCCCACTTGAGATGGATCCACTGGGTGTTCACGCCAGTCGGCCAAAAAGCCGTTGGCCTCGATCGCGATTGTCACCGCCTCCCAGACCGTTGTGCCTTCGGGCACATCGAGTTCTAGCAAACGCTGCGTGTCCTTAAATCCGGCTGCCAACTCAATCTTCATCGCCATAGACCTCGATGGCTCGCCGCGAGAAGTCATCCACCATTCGATCGGCCACCTTCCCAAAGCTTCTAGATAGAGCGGAAGACAAAAGACCCGTGTTGATTTCAAAATGAAGGTCCAAGCTCACCTTCGTCCCAAAACCCAAAGGCTCAAATCGCCACTGCCCAGCCAGAGCTTTGAATGGCCCCTCGAGAAGCGTCATTGCAACGGCCGAGGGTGAGTTGAGCTCGTTGGCCGTGGTGAACTCTGGCCGGAGACCAGCGAGGTTGAGGCCCAAGGTCGCTTTTTGTAGACGGTCGGTTTGCTCGTGTACAGCCGCCCTCTCCACCCATGATAAAAATTGGGGGTAAGCGGTCACATTCTGCACCAAATCAAACATCTGTTGCGGTGAGTAAGGCACCAGCGCAAATCGGTGAACATCAGGCATGGCGCTATGATACTGGAAAGGCAAAGCTTGCGGTATCATGGGAGGCTAGATTTGGCATAGAGCACCCATGGCTAAGACTTCATCATCAACCATTGCTCTCAACAAACGTGCGCGATTTGAGTACCACCTCGATGAGACCATTGAGGCCGGTATCGCGCTCGAGGGTTGGGAGGTCAAAGCACTCAGGGCTGGTAGCGTCCAGTTCGGGGAGAGCTATGTGTTGATCAAGCGCGGTGAGGCGTTTTTATTTGGCTGCTTAATCACGCCACTGGTATCAACGTCCACTCACACCCATGCCGATCCCATGCGCACACGGCGCCTGTTACTCCATCGACGCGAGCTCGATCGCTTGGTGGGCCTAGTGGAGCGCAAAGGTTTTACCTTAATCCCCACGGCCATGTATTGGAAACGCGGCAAAGTCAAAGTTGAGATTGCTCTTGCGCGCGGCAAACAAACCCATGATAAGCGGCGGACAGAAAAAGACCGTGATTGGGAGCGACAAAAACAGCGGCTGATTCGGAAGCCCTAGCCCTCCCCAGCTATCCCCATCCAGCTACCCCAAGGTTACTCAGCCCTCGTCACACAGATCAAGTCATTTGCCTTGGGCGGATCCAAGCAAGCACCAGCAGCATCAAAATCACAAGTACTGCCAACGAGCTGGACCGAAGTACGGGGATTGGCTCGGCGCTTTGCCCACCATTGAGTTCGTTGCCTCCCTCGAGTTGGAAAGCAATGTCCTCAAGATAGAAGTACATGTCCTTTGCCGATAATCGGACCTCATCAACTGACCGAAACGATCCATCCGTGGGCATGACCACATCGCCCGTCGGCCAGGGCACAGTGGCGGTGAAATCACCGACCACCTCGCCAGCACGAAAGGCTCGAATGCGAACCTCTTCGTCCATCTCAAACTGGTCGGTCAGCGTCAAGCGCTTAAGGGTGAAACGTTGATCTTCTGGCCTCTTGATAGAGAGCTCAGTCACCGGCGCCGACGGATCAAAGCCAACAAACAAGGCCGCAGGCCCTGTGACCTCTTTCATGTTTTGCGACCCACCGGACGCTATCGAAACCACTAAAAGATCAGTGGCCCTCTGCTCGGTCACTACGGCATGGTTATCAAAGTCTGCCGATTCAAATGTCTCAACCTGGTCCGAAGCCCAGACTGGGGCGCATGCAACCCAGATCAACACGCATGCCGAAACGATAATCCTTTCCATCAATCAATCAATCAGGCGGAGTTGGGTAGGTGCCCTTCAAAGCGACGCAATAGCGTAGCGCTATATAGGGAGGCATATTATTGTGGGGTTGCCCGCCACCAGAGGCAGCCACTTCATCCCCTGATTGGCCAGACACCGAAACGGAGTCAGCGACCAAACTGGAATCCAATGAGCCATCCCCATAGAGCGATGTCCGATTCGAATCACTCAGCGCTTTGCCCGAGGGCGCATTGGTTGTTCCCGCTGATGACGAAACTTGAACGGTCCCTTTCAAAGTCACCCCTGACAGCGAGTGCCTGTGAATTGGCATCTGTGATATCGAAAGCCCCTCAGCCTCTGAACCCCCAAGTGTTCCGAGATTACGGGGAGTGAGTCCTGGCCCTGCCCCGATGCCCACAGGCACGCGACCTCGGAGATCTGGAAGTGCAAACGTGGTCTGACAATCCCCGCCGAACGTGCAGTTAAAGAGAGAAAATAGAGCATCGTATTCCGCCACATTTAGCAGGGAGCCATCCGCCTCAGCCCAGTCTTGTGGACAGTACGACGTACCCATTAACCGAATCTCCCCTATAAAGGGGTCTTGTGCCTTTGATTCACAGGGAATCAAACTCAAAAGAAGTGCAGTGAGAGCAACCAAAGTCAGGCGGTTCATATCGATAAAGCCTCTCAAATAATCTGTTTTTGTGCGTTTGAGCCGAACTTTGAGCACTTTAGCACACGGAAAGCATGTTGCAAGCCCAACACAAGAATAGGCCGGCGGGCAGTGCATTGGCTTGATTATGCCCTGAGGTTTGAATCGGATGCCGACGCCTGCAGAATCGACTTTTCCAGAACTGGGAACTTAATTGCCAGACAAGGGACTAAAGTGGTAGTCTAGTGGACTCTCCAATGGGGGCGTACCGGCTTCGACGTGGATCGGACGTACCTTGGGGCATGCCGAGGAGACAGCAACCCTCGTAAAACCTGGCTGTAAAAAGTTAGTTGCCAACGACGACAACTACGCACTGGCTGCTTAAACCCAGCCTGCTCTCTACCGGTTGAGCCTACGCTTCCGATTAGAGATCATTGAGTAGGATCGCGCAGCTTCGAGTTTCGGGGAGTTGTGTTAAATCAAACCGCAACTGGTCGATGCGTATGCCCTGCCCCTCGGGCGGCGGATCGATGAGAAAAAATCGAGTGGGCTAAGCATGTAGAACCAAGATCAGATGGTTTGCGGACGCGGGTTCGACTCCCGCCGCCTCCACCACTTTTCAAAACCCCTCTCGCCCTAACATCCCACTTAGGATGTCTGGGCGATTTGGTTTGTCTCGTAGCATATAAGCCATCACAACAAGGCTCTCAGTCCAGTCTTGAGAGCCTGCATTTGGGTGGCAAAACCCCTATGCTAGACTTTCCTTTTTCACACTGAACTCGGAGCTCAGTCATGCGCCCTCACCTAGGACTTTTATTTATCCTCGCTCTTCTTTCTCCACTGGCACTGGGCAATCAAAAGACACTCCAGTCTGAAGACCTATTCGATCTGCAATATGTCCGCGATGTCGAAATCTCACCCAATGGCCAAGAGATCGTTTATGTCCGCGCCATCCACGACATCATGTGTGATTGCGTGCGCTCCAATATCTGGATGGTGGATGTGACCGGAGTCGACCATCAGCCGCTTTTGTCTGGTCGTGGCAATTACTCATCGCCGAAATTCTCACCCGATGGCGACCGCTTGGCCTATGTGGCCAAGGATGAGGCCGGCAAAACCCAGCTGTTTGTCCGTTGGCTCGCCAACGGCCAGACTGCCATGATCACCAATTTAGTCGAGTCGCCATCATCCATTGCCTGGTCTCCAGACGGAAAGCAAATTGCCTTTTCGATGCGCGTGCCTGCAGAAAAACCCTCACTGGCCAAGCCACCCAAAAAGCCAGAAGGCGCCACTTGGGCAGCGCCCCCTGTGGTCATTGATGCAGTGGTCTATCGCTTTGACGGCCGAGGCTATCTCAAACCCGGCTTTAACCATGTCTTTGTCGTGCCAGCAGACGGCGGTCATGCCAGACAGCTGACCGATGGCGACTACAATCACGGTGGACGACTGGCTTGGATGAGTGACGGCTCTGGCATTGTATTTTCAGCCAACCGCGATGAGAACTGGCAATACGAACTCAGCGAGAGTGACCTCTATCGAATCTCCCTAGAAGGTGATCTCGAGCAGCTGACCAACTTACCCGGTCGTGAGACCTCACCTGCCGTCTCACCGGATGGACAAACCATCGCGTTCGAACGAGATGACCACCAAGACAAGCAATACAGCATCAATGCCCTGGGCTTAATCAGTGCCGATGGCAGCAATCTGCGTGTGATTGGGCAAGCACTGGATCGGTCCATCGAAAACCCCAACTGGGCGCACGATGGACAATCGGTCTATTTTGACTATACCGATCGCGGTTGGACTCGAGTCGGTCGGATCAGTCTCGATGGACAAACGCAAATGGTCATTGAGGGCATCAACGGCACCACCATTGGCAGGCCCTACACCAGTGGCGATTACTCAGTGGCCAATGATGGCACCATCGCCTACACCTTCGGCACAGAGAAAACACCGGCCGATGTCTGGGTCAAGCCAGTTGATGGGGTCGCCGAGCAGCTGACATCTCTCAACGAGAATTTGTTGGGACAAAGAAAGCTTGGGGATGTGCATGAAATCGTCTACCGCTCGTCGGTCGATGGAACAGAGATTCAAGGCTGGTATCTGACGCCGCCTGATTTTGATCCCACCAAAAAATATCCCATGGTCCTCGAAATTCACGGCGGACCTCACCTGGCCTATGGGCCGCATTTTGCATCCGAGCTTCAGCGCATGGCCGCCGAAGGATACGTGGTGTTTTATGACAACCACCGAGGCTCTTCTGGCTATGGACGAGACTTTGGGATGTTACTCGAATACAAATACTCTTCTGAAGAAGACTTCGGCGATCACATGTCCGGTGTGGATGCGATGATTGAAAAAGGGTTCATTGATCCCGATCGCTTATTTATTGCCGGTGGTTCTGCCGGTGGCATCGCCACGGCTTATGCCATTGGCCTGACGGATCGATTCAAAGCTGCGGCAGTGACCAAGCCCGTGATCAATTGGATCTCAAAAACCCTCACAGGTGACTACTATCCCAGCCAGATCAACCATCAATTTCCGGGGCTGCCTTGGGATGAGTTTGAGCACTATTGGGCGCGGTCGCCGCTGTCTTTGGTTGGGAATGTCACCACACCGACTTTGCTCATGACGGGCGAGGATGATTTCAGGACACCCATGTCTGAGACCGAGCAGTATTACCAAGCGCTGCAACTCCAACAGGTCGACACAGTCATGATTCGCTTACCCGGCACCTCTCACGGGATTGCCAGCCGGCCCTCTAGACTGATTGCAAAGATCGACAACATTTTGGCTTGGTTTGATCGTTACCAACCTGACGAGGCAGACAGTCAAACGACTCAGTGACATCACAGGTGAATCATTGAGCATTTGCTGGGCATGATGGGAGCGATTTCAATGACTCCCATCATGCCTCACCTCGCCACCTTATTTGGGTGGCTCGGCGCCCTCGGATTCTTCATCGTTCCATCTGACTCGATGGCCAATATGTTTTAGGCGAACCTCTTGGTCGCCGACTTTGGGCATCCGCTCTTGGACCACTTGGTCCTCTACTAAGCGCTCTGCGCCCTCACTTAAATGATCAAACACCGCTTTGTAGCTGTCCGTCATGCGGTTGATTAACTCGGCCGTCTCAATAAAATGCTCATTGACCTCTTCGCGGAATCGCTGATGGCTTTGCTCCAAGGCCTCAACCGAGCGGCCTGACTTGGCTGCCAGACGCGCGCGCCAGAGACCGACAAGCGCAACGATTGCAGCACCAATCAAGACCCCGCCGCCTAAACCCATCCAGAAACTTTCCCAACTCGCCATTGATCTGCACCATTAAAATTTGATTCCGCTTCAAAAATCATATCAAGATTTATCCGTCCTCATTGACCAGATTGGCTACACTGATGACCACGATTTCACATAGCAACAGGCTCCTTATGACCGAAGCACCCCTAACCCCACCGGCTGACTTAGCGACACTCATCGGCGATGAGCCGATGCAAGTGGTTGAGCACGAGGGCATTCGCTATCACATCTTAGGCACGGCGCATGTCTCACAAAAAAGCGCTGAGGTGGTGACTTCTCTGATTGAGACCGGTGCTTTCGATGCGGTGGCGATCGAGCTATGTGAGCCCCGATTTCAGGCACTCACCAAACAGCAAGGCTATGAGGACATGGATCTTTTTGCCGTGCTAAGACAAGGCCGAGCGGGGATGATGATGGCCTCGCTGGCGCTTTCTGCCTACCAGCGCCGGATCGCTGAGCAATTTGGTATTGAGCCTGGTGCAGAGATGAAAGCGGGCATTGAAGCGGCCGAGAAAATGGACAGGCCCGTTTGGCTGGTCGACAGAGACATCGGCATCACCTTAAAGCGTGCCAGCGCGCATCTGGGTTGGTGGGGTCGCTGGGTGATGCTCAACGGCCTGTTTTTCTCCATGTTCTCCAAAGAAGAAATATCAGAACAAGAAATAGAAGAGCTCAAACAAGGCGACCTTCTAGGACAAACGCTGCAACAAGTCTCCGCTGATAGCCCTGAGCTTTATGAGAGTCTCATTGCCGAGAGAGACCGCTATATGGCGGCCAAACTAAAACAGCAGGCTGCCAAGAAGTCCGATGCGCCGATCCGCTCGGTGCTCGTCGTCTTAGGCGCAGGTCATTTGCCTGGCACAACCAAGGCCATGACCGATGATGCTCCGGTCAATGAAACGCTCGAGAACTTAGAGCGCACACCGCCACCCAATCCGATTTGGAAAGCCATCCCTTGGGCCATTTTGATTTTGGTCCTCTCGGGCTTTGCCATTGGCTTCTCACGCTCTCCTGAGCTCGGGTGGGCGCTGATTAGTACTTGGGTCTTGATCAATGGGGGGCTCTCAGCCATTGGCGCCGTCATTGCTCGCGCTCACCCATTGACGGTTCTCACTGCACTGATTGCAGCACCACTGACCTCTCTCAACCCAACGGTGGGTGCTGGGATGGTGACCGGTGCGGTAGAGGCTTGGATCAGAAAACCCACCATTGGGGACTTTGATTCACTGCGAGAGGATGTATCAACGCTTAAAGGCTGGTACCGAAACAAAATCTCCCATGTCTTTTTGATTTTCTTCCTATCCAATCTCGGCTCAGCTGCCGGTACTTGGATCGCCGGCTTTTCTATGGTGCGTCAGCTAAGCGGAGGATCTTAAAGTCAAAATAGGCATAGGCGATCCCAATGACGGGGACCAACAGCGCAAAAAAGGCATACGGCGCGTACTCAATGGGACTGACCCCCAGAACGCCAAACATAAACACCGCGCAGGTGTTCCACGGGATTAAAACCGAAGTAATCGTCCCGCCATTTTCGAGGCTTCGAGACAACACGCGTGGATCTAGGCCACGGGCGGCATATTCAGCCTTAAACATGCGGCCAGGCAACACCAAGGAAATGTATTGATCCGCGGTCAAGACGTTGGTCGAAAACGCCGTCAAAATGGTCGTGGTGATCAATGAGGCGGTGGTCTTAATCAAGCCAAGCAATGCCTCCAAGACCCGGCGCAGCAAACCGGTTTGCTCCATCACCCCGCCAAAGGTCATCGCACATATCACCAGCCAGACCGTGTTGAGCATGGAAGACATGCCGCCACCGCTCAACAGATCGGCCAGCGCGGCATTGTCGCTGGCCACTTGGGTGCCATCGCTTAACGCCAGCCAAACGGCCTGCAAGCTGGCCAACGAACCGCCACCCTCGCCTGCCATGGCCGCCACCCGCTCAGGCTGAAAAATCAGGGCCCAAACCGCGCCCAGCAGGGCTGCGGAGAAAATACTGGGCAAAGCCGGCTTGCCCAAGGCTGCCAAAACAAACAAATAACCCAATGGAATCAACATCCAAACGCTGATATTGAATAATGCATCGAGGTCTCGCTGCATCACCACCAGCGTCTCGCCGGTGCTGGTGACATCGGCCGATAAACCCAGTGCCGCATAGGCGATCAAGGCAATGATCAGCGCGGGCACCGAGACCCAAGTCATGTAGCGGATGTGAGCAAAAAGGTCCGAACCGCTGACCGCTGGGGCCAAGTTGGTGGTGTCTGACAAAGGCGACATCTTGTCCCCAAAATATGCGCCTGAGACCACCGCACCCGCGGCCATGGGAAGGGAGAGCTCGAGCCCTGCTGCAATGCCCATCAGCGCCACACCGATGGTTGCAGCCGTTGTCCACGAACTGCCAATGGAGACTGCAACAATGGCACAAATCAAACAGCTTGCCGCATAAAACCAGCTGGGACTCAACAGCTCCAAGCCAAAATAAATCATGGTCGGCACAATGCCTGCGAGCAGCCACGTGCCCACCAAAGCCCCCACCGTCAAGATGATGAGGATGGCGCCCAGCGCCACCGAAATGCCATTGACAATGCCCTCTTGCAGATGGGCCCAACTTTGACCATTGAAGGCACCCACCATCGCGGCGGTGGCCGCTGCGATCAAAAGCGCAATTTGATTGGGACCATAAGAGGAGTTATCGCCAAATAGCCACACAGAAGTGGCCAACATCACGATCAACAAAGCAATCGGTAGGAGCGCTTGGATGAGCGAGGGCGTGCGTCCAGCGTGGTGGGACTCGGGGTTAGGTGTATTTGTCATTGGCCTATCTTATACCATCCAAAATCTGGCACAATAATCTCTGTGATTGGACCCCTCAAGCGGCGATTGAATCTTGTTTAGAAAACCCTGGGAAAGCAAGGATGAAGCCACGCGCGCCAGCGCTGTTGCCACGTCCGATGACCCCAAACTTTTGGCGAAACTTGCCGATATCGCCCAACATGATCCCTCGATTGCCGTCCGATTGGTCGCGCTGAAGCGAATCAACACGGAGCCTTTTTGGCTTGATGCCCGGCTATCGAGCCAAGATCCAAAGATCACAGAGCCGGCTGATCGATTCATCGCCCAACAAGTCATTGGCAGCGAGGTGGCCGACTACCGCTCGGCACGCGCAGATTGGCTGGCTGCCATCATCGAAGAGAAAAACCACCGTGACCTTGTCCAAACCATCGCAAGAAAGGCACCTGATCCAAGCTTAAGAGCTCAAGCCTTAGCAAGCATTGAGGCCAATGGCTTCTTAGCCGATTGCTTCGTCGAAGAGCCCGATCAGGCGCTCGCCCAGAGCATATTGGAGCGAATAACCGACCCCAGTTCGCTAGAGCGCGTGGCCTCTGCTTTGAAGAAACGCTCCAAAGCGAAAAGCCAAGCGTTGGCGACACGACTATCCGAGCTCAAAGGCGTCGAGGCCGAATCGAGTCAGATCCAACAGGCCAATGCCTATTTGGCCGAGATGGACCAGCTCATCCTCGGCCGGGCGTCGGGACACACGGCCGAGACGCTTTCGCACATTGAGAAAGAATGGACAAAACTCGGCCCCCTGCCATCCGAACTTAGCGAGCGCTTTGAAAAAGCACGCAGTTTGGTCATGGCGATCATCCACCCGCCAGCCAAGTCCCCAGCGCCAGATACTCAAAATCAGACCGACAGAGCAGATGAATCCGCTGGGCTCGAAAGCACTGAGAAAGAATCGAGCACACCACCTGCAGTCGAACCCAAAGAGCCTAAAGACCCTCATGAATCCGCTTCAGGCAAGAAGCGTTCAGAGAAAAACAAACAAACCAAGGGGCAACGGGCAAGAGAACACGCCGAGCGCGTTGAACACATCGAACAGCTTCTAAATGATGCGGAAAAAGCGATTGAGCATGGCAGCTTGCAAGCGGCCGCCGAAGCGCTCGCCTCCCTACCCAACCCATTGCCTCAAGCCGTCCGCGGCCATGAAGCGAGGGTCCGAGGGCAATATCAGACATTAAAAAACTGGCTTCACTGGTCGAACAACAGCCAACGCGATCAGCTCATAGAAAAAATTGAATCGGCCATCACCGAAACTTGGCACCCGGATGCACTCAGGGAATTGGCGCGCGAGTCGAGACAGCAGTGGAAAGACTTGGAGGCGAGCGAACGAACCGCACTCAGTGCTCAACGTCCCGCCGCACCGCACCGCCAATGGCAACGCTTCTCCAAAGCCATTGACGCGATCTTTGAGCTCATCCACCCAGCGCTTGAGCATCGCCAGCAGTACCAAGACGAGAATTTAAAGGCACTTGAGGCATTCATTACAAAGACCAAGCAGACGCTCACCTCCGGCCCCGATGAGGTCAGCGCTTACTTGGAGCCACTCAAAACGGCCCGCCTGGCCATTCGTCGTCTGGCCGACTTACCCCCCAAACACCGAGGCGAGTATGCCAAGGCCCTTAAAGACCTAATGGGTGAACTCTCTGAGAAAGTGGATCATCTCTTCGGCCAAGTCGAGCAAAGAAAACGACAGCTGGTGGCACAAGCAGAACAACTGGCGCATGAGAAAGACACAGCGGCCGCCATCGAAAAAGCCAAATCGCTGCAGCGGGAATGGAAAGCGCTTGGCCGTGGTCGTCGACAAGCCGATCAAACCCTATGGAGTGCCTTCCGAGCACCGATCGATCCGCTGTTTGAATCCATAAAAAAAGAACAAGAAGCGGAATCTCAAGAACGCCAAGCCCATCGCGAGCGTCTCGAAGCGATCCTTGTTGATATTGAAACGCTGGCCAAACAGGCCGGGGAAAAAGAAGGCATGGCCATTGCCGAGCTGAAATCCAGCTGGGCTCGACTGGCCGACCAGTGGGCCAATCAAACCGACCGCCCCAATGCCCTGAATGCCCGCTTTAGCAAAGCACAAGCACGCATCGAAAAATGCATCGAGGCTGAACAGGCCAAAGCCAAGGTGGAGGCGAGCAAAGCAGTCGATGCGCTGGCCAGCCGGCTCCAAGTTCAGTGGGGCGCGACTGAGCGTGCTGGGCAAGTCCAAAGCACTCAGCCAGATGAGTTGGCTGAACAGGATGACCCAGTGGACCCGTCAGTCAAACTGCCTGAGCACCTGGCCCGCTCCATGGCCACGCTCCGTCAGACACTGCTGGCATTGAGCGAGCCTAATCAGTCACTGGATGAATGGCAAGACCGGGCGAATAAAAACGAGGGTGATGCCAGACAAGTGGTCGTTGAGATGGAGTTTCTCTCAGGCCTAGACTCACCCGCCGACGATGCGGATTTAAAAAAAGCATTTCAGGTCGCGCAATTGAATGAGCGCCTCAATCAACGTGGCCAGAGAGGCTCACTGGCCGATGATCTCTTCACTCGAATTGAGCGCTGGTATGCGGCCCTCCCAATGAGCGAGATGGCCTATGCCGATTTATCCAAGCGATTCAAACGGGCACGCGATGTGCTCGAAGCGATGCTGGGGTAAGTCGTGTCCCAACCAAGCTTTGTTCATCTCAGACTGCACACCGAATACTCGCTGGAAGATGGCATGGTCCGGATCAATGAACTCATTGATCGGGCGGTCGAGCTCAATATGCCTGCCGTGGCAGTCACCGACTGGTGCAACCTGTTTGGCTTGGTGAAATTTTATAAACGCGCGATTGCCAATGGCATCAAACCCATTGTGGGCGCTGATCTTCTCATTGCTGATCCAGAACACAGTGATCGATACGGTGTGATCACCGTACTGGTCCAAGACCAAACAGGCTATCTCAATCTCTGCGAGCTTATTTCCAAAAGCTTTCTCGAAGGCCGAAACCCTCAGTCCAAGCCACTGATTCACCCCACCTGGCTGACGCGCCACCATGAGGGCTTGATTGTGCTGATGGGCCGAGAGTCGTTCATTGGGCAGGCCATCACTCAGGGCAATGTGGCACTGGCTGCTTCCGAGCTAAGAGAGCAAGCCACTCTTTGGGGCGATCGCTTGTATCTCAGCATCGAACGATTGGGGAAAGACAATGAGTCGTCGCTGGAATCACAGCTGTTGGCCTTAGCGATCGAACAGCAAGTACCGGTGGTTGCGAACAACGATGTTCGATTCTTACATCAAGCCGACTACTTCGCGCATGAGGCGCGCGTATGCATTCATCAAAGTCGACTGCTGGATGATAAAAGGCGAACACGCAGCTTTGTCGATCAGCAGTACTTCAAAAGCGCCGAGGAGATGGCCGATCTCTTCTCTGATATTCCTATTGCGCTTGAAAATACCGTCGAGATCGCCAAACGCTGTCACTTTGAATTGGCGCTGGGAGAATATGCGCTGCCCGCCTTCCCTGTACCAGCCGATCAAACAGAAACGGACTATCTGAAACTCAAGGCCGAAGAAGGTCTTGCCAAACGACTGGAGCGGCATGGCCTGGCTGAGGGCTTATCGGAAAAGGACTATCAAGACCGACTCAAACACGAGCTTGAAGTGATCGTGTCCATGGGTTTTGCGGGTTATTTTTTGATCGTGGCCGACTTCATTGCCTGGGCCAGAAACAATGATGTGCCGGTGGGTCCTGGACGGGGTTCAGGGGCAGGCTCAGTGGTGGGCTGGTCACTGGGCATCACCGATGTGGACCCACTCCGCTATGATCTACTATTCGAACGCTTCTTAAATCCCGATCGCGTCTCTATGCCCGATTTTGATATCGACTTTTGTGTCGATGGGCGAGATCGTGTGATTGATTATGTTGCCCAACGCTACGGCCGCGATCAGGTCTCTCAAATCATCACCTACGGCACCATGGCCGCTAAGGCGGTGGTGAGAGATTGCGGCCGTGTCTTGGGCTACAACTATGGCTTTGTGGACTCCATCGCCAAACTCATTCCTGCCAAGCCGGACATGACCTTAGAAAAAGCGTTCGAAGAAGAGCCCGAGCTCTCTGAGCGGTATGAGGCTGAAGAAGACACGCGCTCTGTCATTGACCTGGCCCGCTCTCTTGAGGGGCTGGCCCGAAATGCCGGCAAACACGCCGGGGGGCTTGTGATTGCGCCATCGGCGCTCACCAATTTCACGCCACTCTACACAGAGCCAGATGGGGCCTCTATCCTCACCCAATACGATAAAAACGATGTCGAAGCCGTGGGCTTGGTCAAATTTGACTTTCTGGGCTTAAGAAATCTCACCATCATCGATTGGGCACTCAAAGCAGTCAATGCATCCAGAGCCAAAGCCAATGAGCCACCGATTGTGCTCGATGAGATTCCTTTGGATGATCCGGCCTCATTCCAGACGCTACAAAAAGCGCATACCACAGCCGTCTTCCAGCTGGAGTCGGCAGGCATGAAAGAGTTGCTTAGAAAACTCAAACCCGATTCGTTTGATGACATTGTGGCAGCTGTTGCACTCTACCGACCCGGCCCTTTGGATGCCGGCATGGTCGATGAGTACATCAACAGAAAACACGGACGAGCCTCCGTGAAATACCCGCATCCTCTAGCCGAGCCCATATTAAAGCCCACCTATGGCGTGATCTTGTATCAGGAACAAGTCATGCAGATTGCTCAGGACTTAGCCGGCTACACGCTAGGACAAGCCGATATCTTGCGGCGCGCCATGGGTAAGAAAAATGTCGAGGAGATGGAGCGTCAACGAGAAGGTTTTGTGACTGGCGCCGAGGCCAATGAGATTCCGGCCAAACAGGCCGAATCCATATTTAATCTCATGGAAACCTTCGCACGCTACGGCTTTAATAAATCACACTCGGTGGCATATGCCCTGGTGGCCTATCAAACCGCTTGGTTAAAGACTCATTATCCAGCCGAGTTCATGGCAGCGGTTTTAAGCGCTGATCTGGATAAGACCGATAAGATTGCCAATCTGATTGATGATTGCCGAGCCATGGGTCTGGAGATTTTGCCACCGGACATTAACACCTCTGAGTATCGTTTTACCGTAGAAGAGAAAAACATTCGATATGGCTTGGGCGCAATTAAAGGGGTGGGCTTGGGTGCGATCAACAACATCATCGAAGCCCGTGGTCGCCTCACACAAATTCAGACGCTGGATGATTTGTGCTCCGAGATTGATATGAGCAAAGTCAATCGCCGCACGCTGGAGAGTTTAATTCGTGCAGGCGCCATGGACTCGATTCATCCCAACCGAGCAGGCCTCATGCATGCCCTGCCCGAGGCCATCTCAAAAGCCGAGCAAATACAAGCCGATCGCGCAGCTGGGCAAGCCAGCCTGTTTGGACTCGAACCTGCCGCCGATGCAAATGACGGTCTCAAGACCCCACTTACCTCAAGCATCGAAAGCACTCAGCCATGGACCAGTTTGCAGCGCCTAAAGGCTGAGCGAGAGACGCTTGGCCTGTTCTTGTCAGGGCATCCGGTCGATGAAATACGCGATGAGATCAGCGCTTTTGTGACTAGCCCCATGGATAGCCTATCCCGCCAGGTTCAGGCACCCACCCCAACGAGCTTTGATGACGAGGAGGGTCAGTCGCGCCGATATCAACGAAACCGCGGGGTTGAAATGACCTTGGCTGGAATCGTGATGGCGCTGCAAAAGCGCATTGGACGAGGCCACTTCCTCACGCTCGATGATGGGACAGGTCGAGTGGAAGTTGCGGTCTTTGAAAAACTCTTCCATCAAGTGAGTCATCACCTAAGCGTGGATGCCATCTTAGTGATCAAAGGCCGTGTTGAGGTCGACGAGTATCGAGGCGGCTTTCGCATGGTGGCCGATGAGATCATGAACCTAGATGAAGCGCGCGGACGTTTCGCTAGAGGCCTAGAGATTCAACTCAATGGCCAAACTGAAGCCCTAGACCAAGACCTGGCGGCCGCCCTCAAACCTTACCGTCAGGGACAAACGCCGGTGATTGTTCGCTACCACAATGCAACGGCACAAGCCCTACTCAAACTGGGCGAAGACTGGACGGTGGTTCCATCGTCTGAACTGTTGGCCGCGGTCAATGCGCTCAAAGGCATCGAGTATGCGAGGCTTCGCTACTAAGCTCCGGGTGAGGCGACTTGGAAGTGCGACAACCAATGGGCGACTTTGCCCATGGATCGATCCAGTACCGCATGCAGTTCTTCTAAGCGAATGGGCTCCGCTTCAAGGCCTGCTGCTGGATTGGCGATGATGCAAATGCTGGCATAATCCAAACCTGCCTCGCGCGCCAACCCGGCCTCCGGCATGCCGGTCATCCCGACGACATCACAGCCATCGTGGGCCATGCGCTTGATCTCAGCGGCTGTTTCCAATCGCGGCCCTTGGGTCGCGCCATAACACCCGCCCACATGAACCGCCACGCCGGCGGACTTTGCTGCCACCTTTAATTGCTCGAATGTCCGGCCCTCGTAGGGGTTGCCAAATTCCACATGTTCGAGTGTGTGACTGACATCATCACTAAAGGTGTGGGCTCGCCCCCATGTGTAGTCAATGAGCTGATCCACCAAGACGAGATCGCCAGGAGCGAAGTTGGGGTCAATCCCACCGACGGCATTGATCGAAATGATCTGTTGAACACCGGCTTGTTTGAGTGCGTCGATGTTGGCTCGGTAGTTCACTCGGTGAGGAGGTATGCGATGAGGGTTTCCGTGCCGTTGAATCATCCACGCGCTCATCGATGCATCGGCCCGACCCACAGAGACCTCGGTCAAGGCAGACGATGGATCGCCCCAGTCCGTGGTCACCACGAAGGAGGCTTTGGGCGAGAACAAATTGAGGGCGCCCGTGCCACCGATGAGCCCCAAGGAAATTTTGCTAAGTTCTGAGGCTTTCAAGACACGCTCCAAATGGAATCAAGTTGTCGCCAAAGGCCGTCGATGTCCATGCCAAAACCAAACACGTACTCATCGGGGACGTCGAGCGCGACATCATCGACCCAATCTCGAGACAGACCGCGATCATGCAGTTTTCTGACCGTTGCCACCGTGATCACCTCATCGGCACCAGCGTCCAATAGCCGAGCCTTGACAGCCGCCATGGTGTGGCCTTCATCAAAGATATCGTCGACCAACACCACCGTCCCCGATAACTGAGAGGGCAAGCGAACCCAATCGAGCTCCCCGCCTCGTCGGCCCTCTCGGTATCGCGTGGCATGGGCATAGTCCATTCGCATAGGGATCGGCAGACGTTTCATCAACTCAGCCGCTGGAATCATTCCGCCATTCATTAGCGCCATCAAAGTGATGTTCTCCGCGCCTTGCAAACGCTCCGCCAGTCTCATTGCTTGCGCGTCGAGTGCCTCCTTGATGGTGGAGGCATCGAACACTTGCCGAGCGTTCTCAGGCCATTTTGGGTGATCGATCATCGGTCAGCCTCCAAAGCCTCTTGCTCTCTGGCCAAGGCCTCGGCCTGCTCGACTTTGATGGTCTGCGTGGGGAAGGCAATTTGTGCGCCATGCTTCTCAATGATGGCGCCAATTTTTAACAACACGTTTTCTCTGACTCGGTGGTACTCCGACCAATCTTTGGTCTTGGTGAAGCAATACACCATGATGTCGAGAGATGAGGCACTATAGACATCAAAATACACCATCAACGTTTGATCGGTTGCGATGTCCTCATGAGACATCAGCATCGCGCGAATGTCTGAGACCACACCCTCAATCACCGCCTGATCGTCATAGCGAATGCCAATGTGATCAAAAATGCGACGATGCGTCATGCGCGACGGATTTTCCAATGTGATGGTTGTAAACGTCGCATTCGGGATGTACATCGGTCGCTTATCAAATTTTCTAACCGTGGTCATTCGCCAACCGATGGCTTCCACGGTTCCCTCAATCTCTCGGTCGGGTGAGCGAATCCAATCGCCCACAGAAAATGGTCGATCCATAAAAACCGTCAGGCCACCAAAGAAATTCGCGATCAAATCTCTGGCGGCCAAGCCCACTGCCACGCCACCGACACCACCGGCTGCCAAGAATCCAGAAATCGGAATCTCTAAGATACTTAAACCGGTGAGCACACCGGTGAGCACCACAGCAATGCGAACAATGCGGCCCAAGACACTGACCGTTGTGATGTCGAATTCTTTTTGTTGGCGCTGCCTGTCTTTAATAAAGGCCTGCTCAAACCCGGTGGTTAAGCGAAAAGCAAACCAAGTCGCGGCCACCACCAATCCCAATTGACCCAGAGCACGAAGCAAACTCTCTTCAAAACCAAACGCTTGGGTGTTTGGGCTAATCACCCGTGCAGCCATCACCAAGCCTTGCCACCAAATCAGAAGCGAGACTGGGCGCTTGCCGGCATAGACAATGGCATCATCCCAAAGACGCTCTGTCTTTTTAGCCACATGCTCTAAGCGCGCGACAAAGCTCCGATAAATCACTTCCAATAGGAGTGCCGCAAAGATAATCAGAAAGGCTTGTAGGACCCAGTGAGGCACACCCACCCACTGACTCAAGGATTCAATCGAAAAGTTCATACGTTCTCCTGTGCCAACTGCGCTAAGGATTGTCGCCAAAACCGAAACTCTGAGACTTGAAGCTGCTCATCTAAACTCAGCATGGCTCGGCCGCTCAATGATGCCATGGCATCGGGATCCGGCGTCGGCCAATCGCCATCGAGCACCTTAGCCACGGAGTCGGGCTGGCACACCAAGACCAGATCACAGCCGGCTTCAAAAGCCGTCTCTAAACGCTTGGGCAGACTCCCTACCCCATGAGCGCCAACCATATCTAAATCATCAGAGACCACCAGCCCCTTAAAGCCAATCTCTTGCCTCAAGCGCTCGCCAATCCATCGCTTAGAAAAGCCCGCGGGTTGGTCACACACGGCCGGATAGATCACATGTGCCATCATCACCAGCGACAGCTCATCTGCTAGCTCTCGAAACGGCAGCTCATCTTGAGACAGCTCAGCCCATGGTCTAGGATCAACCACAGTTTCTAAATGCGTATCTGCCCTCACGGATCCATGGCCTGGGTAATGCTTACCGGTGGCCACCATGCCCGCATCGCGCAAACCCGCAATATAGTATCGACCCAACGCAACCACGGCTTCGGGCTCTGCCGCCATGGCCCGGTCGCCAATCACCTCGCTGATGCCCGCCAAATCCAAGACAGGTGCCCAACTGAAATCCACGCCATGCGCCAATACCTCAGCCGCCATCACACGACCGTGGCGATAGGCCAAATCCAACGCTCGGTCGGGATGACTGTCATACCAGCGACCCAATAGGCCCAAAGGTGGCAGTGGGCTAAAGCCTGTTTTAAACCGTTGGACACGCCCACCTTCTTGATCCACGGTGATCAATAGCTCTGGCGAGCGAAGCGCCTTGATCTCTTGGCAGAGTTGCTGCAACTGCTCAGGCGATTCAAAGTTTCTGGCAAACAAAATCACACCCCCCACATGAGGATGCAATAACGTCTCCCTAGCCTCTGAGCCAAGCTCCAAACCCTCGAATCCAACAATGAGTGGCCCCAGTGTGCTCATCGGGCTCGCTCGAATAAGGCGATGGATTCAACATGCGCCGTGTGTGGGAACATATCGGCAATTCCTGCCTCCACCACCTCA
>CAJXNU010000014.1 GCA_913057255.1 uncultured Wenzhouxiangella sp. | reverse complement strand
TCGGCCCCACTTTGCGCCTGCATGAGTGCGGTATTCCGAAGAAAATGGCCCTCGAGCTCTTTAAGCCATTTATCTTCTCTAAGCTACAACGCCGTGGCTTGGCCATGACAATTAAAGCCGCCAAGAAATTGGTAGAGCGGGAAGAAGGTGAGGTGTGGGACATCTTAGAAGAGGTGATCCGCGAGCACCCTGTCTTGTTGAACCGTGCACCCACCTTGCACCGCTTGGGTATCCAGGCATTTGAGCCTGTATTGATTGAGGGTAAAGCCATTCAGCTTCACCCCTTGGTTTGTACCGCCTTCAATGCTGACTTCGACGGTGACCAAATGGCCGTCCACGTGCCGTTGAGTTTGGAAGCACAGCTCGAAGCGCGCGCTTTGATGATGTCGTCGAACAACATCTTGTCACCGGCCAACGGTGAACCCATCATTGTGCCGACACAAGACGTGGTCTTGGGTCTGTATTACATCACCCGATCGTTACCGGGCGTTGCCGGTGAGGGCATGTTCTTCTCGAACACTGCCGAGGTTCATCGCGCTTATGCCAACCGTCAGGTCGATTTGCACGCGGCCATCACAGTTCGGATCACCGAGACTCGGTACGAAGATGGAGAGCCCGTCGAGACGGTGAGCCGACGTGAAACAACCGTGGGTCGAGCGTTGTTATGGGAGATTGTCCCCCCTGGCTTGCCTTTTGAGCTCATCAACCAAGCTTTAAAGAAGAAGCAGATCTCGCGGTTGATTGATGAGTGTTACCGCCATTGTGGTTTGAAGCACACCGTGGTGTTTGCTGATCAGCTGATGTACATGGGCTTTACCTACTCAACACGCGCCGGTGTGTCCATTGGTTTGGATGATCTTCAAGTTCCACCAGAGAAAAAAGCCATTTTGGAGCAGGCCGAAGCAGAAGTTCTGGATATTCAGGATCAGTACGCGTCTGGTGTGGTGACCTCAGGTGAGCGTTACAACAAAGTGGTTGATATCTGGTCTCGCACCAACGAAGAAGTCGCTCGCGCGATGATGAAGCGCATCGGGCGCGAGATGAGAGTGGATTCAGAAGGTGTCGAGCACGAAGAAGACTCAATGAACTCGATCTTCATCATGGCCGATTCCGGTGCGCGGGGCTCAGCGGCGCAGATCCGCCAGTTGGCCGGTATGCGTGGCCTGATGGCCAAGCCAGATGGGTCGATTATTGAGACGCCCATCACTGCGAACTTCCGCGAGGGTTTGAACGTACTCCAATACTTCATCTCAACCCACGGTGCTCGTAAAGGGCTGGCCGATACCGCTCTGAAAACAGCAAACTCCGGCTACCTGACCCGTCGTCTGGTGGATGTGGCGCAAGACTTGGTCGTTATTGAGGATGACTGTGGTACCGAGGCCGGTCTCGAGATGATGCCCATCGTTGAAGGTGGTGATGTCGTTGAACCACTTCGCGAGCGAATTTTGGGACGCGTTGTAGCCGAAGACATCTACCTCAGTGATTCTGATGAAATTTTATGTCCACGCGATACCTTATTGGATGAAGCTTGGGTCGCGAAACTAGAAGAGCATGCGGTGGATCGCGTTTTTGTTCGCTCGGCGATCACCTGTGAAACTCGACACGGCATTTGCGCCAAATGTTACGGTCGTGATTTGGCCCGTGGTGAACTCGCCAACCAAGGTGAAGCCGTCGGTGTTGTCGCGGCTCAGTCCATTGGCGAGCCAGGCACGCAGTTGACCATGCGGACATTCCACATCGGTGGTGCGGCCTCTCGTTCGGTGGCCATAGACCACATTGAAGTAAAGTCGATGGGTAGCATCCGCTTCTACAATTTGAAATCTGTAGAAAATGCCGAAGGAAAACTGGTTGCAGTGTCTCGTTCTGGCGAGCTGTCTGTGATCGATAGCCATGGTCGCGAGCGGGAGCGTTATAAGATTCCTTATGGCGCGATCTTGCCGGTGAAAGAAGGTGACGAGGTCGAAGTGGGTGAGCACGTCGCTAACTGGGATCCCCACACCCACCCAGTGGTCTCTGAGGTCGCTGGTTTTGCCAGCTTCCAAGACTTCATTGCGGGCGTCACAGTGACAGAAGCCACCGATGATGTCACCGGATTGAGTTCTATGGTCGTGACTGACCCCAAAACTCGGGGTTCAGAAGGCAAAGACTTGCGCCCCATCATTCGCTTGGTGGATAAGAAAGGCAAGCCTCTCAATATCCCGGGCACCGAGCAGCCGGCACAGTACTTCTTGCCAGCAGGTGCCGTGATCAATGTCTCTGATGCACAGGAAGTCCGAGTGGGGGACATCATCGCTCGCATCCCGCAAGAGTCATCAAAAACACGGGATATCACCGGTGGTCTGCCACGGGTGGCCGACTTGTTCGAAGCCCGTCGTCCCAAAGAGGGCGCGATCTTGGCCGAAGCCTCTGGCGTGGTCAGTTTTGGTAAGGAAACCAAGGGCAAGCAGCGTTTGGTCATCACCGATGAAAACGGCGAAGCCCATGAAGAGCTGATCCCCAAATGGCGTCAAGTGTTGGTCTTTGAGGGTGAGCACGTAGAAAAAGGTGAGACGGTTGTCGAAGGCGAGCCTAACCCACATGACATTTTGAGGTTGTTGGGTGTTGAGCGTCTGGCGGACTACTTGGTCCAAGAAATACAAGACGTCTATCGTCTCCAGGGCGTGAAGATCAATGACAAACACATTGAGGTCATCATTCGCCAAATGATGCGCAAAGTGGAGATCTTAGAGAGTGGCGACAGTCGCTTCTTGCGTGGCGAGCAGATCGATCGCATTCGTGTGATGGAAGAGAATGAGCGCTTGGAAGCTGAGGGCAAGGCCCCAGCCAAAACTCAAAGCATGCTGTTGGGTATCACCAAAGCCTCACTCGCCACCGAGTCATTCATCTCAGCGGCTTCATTCCAAGAAACCACGCGCGTGTTGACGGATGCAGCGGTTCGTGGCACCGTTGATGAGCTGCATGGCTTGAAAGAAAACGTCATTGTGGGTCGATTGATACCAGCTGGTACCGGTCGCGTTGCGATGGCTCGCCGGAAGGCCGAGCGAGAGGCCATGCCGGATCCCGATGCCGAGCTGGCAGCGGCTCTTCAGGCCAGCGAAGCAGATTTCTTGCCGCCCGAGCCCGAACCTGCCATGCATGGCGGGGGCGAAGAAGAGTAAGAGCCGGTGTCTAGGCGAGCCAGATTGGCCCGCCTAGACACTTGGTTGGGGGTCTGATTGGAGAGCGGTGCGATAGCTATGTCCAAGGCCCGGCGCCAAAATACCAACCCTCTGACGGCGAACCCTTTCCGTCATTTCCTTATTGTCGCCTTTTCTGGCATGGCCTTTGTCCATGGACTTGCCGCGCAAACGCTTGAATCGGGTGATCCTTTTGATCCAGATGGTGCATTAGGTGGCGATGACCTAGAGTGGGTGACAGGTGGTGAAACGCCTTGGACCAAGACATCGGTGGTTTACGATGCGGGGACCAGTGCGGTGGCCAGCGGCGTCATCGAAGATAACCAAGTCAGTTGGTTGGAAACCGAAGTTACGGGGCCAGGTTTGTTGGTCTATCGATGGGCACTTTCATCAGAGTGGGGATTTGATGAGCTGGTATTTAGTGCCAATGGTGTAGAGCAGTCACGAGAATCTGGTTTTTTCCCTTGGACCAACCAAGCCTTCGATCTCTCGAAAGCGGAGACTTACAAGTTGAGGTGGTCTTATCGGACCGATGACTCAATTTCTGTCGGCCGAGACCAAGCCTATCTGGATCAAGTGATGTGGGCACCTGCAGGCTCAGGCGTTGTCAATCTGGTCATGACAGGCAATGGTTCAGGCACTGTGGTTTCTGATGATGGGGGTGCTCAGATCAATTGTGGGCCCAACTGTGTGGCCAGTCTCTCGGCAGGCGATATGATCACACTCGAGGCAACCCCAGAGTCTGGGAGTGCCTTTGAGGGATGGTCTGGTGCCTGCAGTGGAACCGATGCCTGTACCGTGACCGTGGTCGATGGCACGGTGATTGGAGTCACTGCCAAATTCTCAACCGCCAGTCTCAACGAGGCTCTAAGCGATGGGGTCCCCGTGACAGGCATTAGTGGTCGAGCCCTCTCAACCTGGGCGTTTTACATCGATGTGCCCTCAGGCGCGCGGGATCTCGTGATTCAGTTGAGTGACGGTTTAAAGCAGTCAGACAACAGCGCCTTTTTGATGGTGGCTGCTGGTCATGTGCCGACGCCCACCAACTATGACTGCTTTCCTCTAGTCACCAACAGCCATCAAGTATGTGCCTTCGCAAGGCCTGAGGTTGGGCCCTACTACGTATTGGTAGGTGGGCAATCTGACAGCTTTTCAGGGGTGGATTTGGAGGCGAGCTACTCAATGGCTGGCACCAATTACACGATCACCGTCAGTCGTTCAGGCAATGGTCGGGTGGTTTCATCTAACGTGGAGTTTCCGGTCAACGTGATCGATGGACCGATCTATACCCCCAAAGTCATAGGTGGTGGCGCTACCACCATTGGCCGCTGGCCGTGGCATGCTCAGGTTAGGGCATCTGGCGCGTTTTGCTCTGGATCTGTGATTAACAGCGAATGGGTGATTACAGCTGCTCATTGCGTCGATGGAGCAAGTTCGGCGAATGTGGTCATTGGTCGAACCAATTTGTCAGAGGGTGGCATTAGCATCAATGCCTCAGAGATTATTGTTCATGAAGGCTATGTCGAGGACAGTTTTGAGAAAGACATCGCTTTGATTCGTTTGGCTAGCCCCATCAATTTCAACAGCACTGTCCAGCCCATCGAGTTGCTCAGCGCCGAGCAAGAGCCCAATTTGGCGGCTGATGGTGTCTTGGCCTCGGTCACTGGGTGGGGTTTGGCTCGAGAGGGCGACCAGCCGGAGGTGTTGCAGGTGGCCGACGTTGCCATGGTCAGCACCGCAACCTGCCGAGATTCTGAGTTTCCTGCGGCGAGTATCACGGACAACATGATCTGCGCGGGATTTGTCGATGGGGGCATTGATGCATGCGCAGGAGATAGCGGGGGTCCACTCGTTGTTCGCAATGGACAAGGTGGCTACCGCCTCGCTGGCATCACCAGCTGGGGACAGGAGTGTGCGCTGGCTGGTTATCCAGGAGTTTATACGCGCGTATCGGCCTTCATCAACTGGATTGCCGATAAAACGGGGCTGACTTTCTCCGACAAGATCCTCGATTGTGGCGATGACTGTCAAGCCATCGTTCCCAGTGGCACAGAACTGACCTTGGTGCCAGAGCCCGATACTGGGCACTTTTTTGTGGGATTTGATGGCATCTGCGCAGGGCAGCTGACTTGTACCTTGAGCATGGATCAAGCCAGAACCATTAACGCGGTGTTCCAGGCCGAAGCAATCTTTCAAGATCGGTTTGAGAGCCCATAAAATGGGGAGTTTTAGCCCGTCATCGCCTTGACACTTCGAGCCAAACCCCTTAAAATTCCCGTTCTTCGGCAGACCAAACGTATGGTCTGTCGTTTATTTTCTGAAGGTTATAAAAACTATGTCTACGATTAATCAGCTTGTCCGGAAGCCCAGACGGCCGAAGGATTACAAGTCGAATGTGCCTGCTCTAGAGTCATCGCCCCAGAAGCGAGGCGTGTGCACGCGTGTTTATACCACTACCCCCAAAAAGCCAAACTCAGCGCTTCGGAAAGTGGCGCGTGTTCGCTTGACCAATGGTTATGAAGTGACCAGCTACATCGGCGGTGAAGGCCATAACCTTCAAGAACACTCCGTCGTGCTGATTCGTGGTGGTCGGGTGAAAGATCTCCCGGGTGTGCGTTACCACACTGTCCGTGGAAGCCTGGATACCGCTGGTGTCTCAGACCGTCGCCAAGGCCGTTCGAAATACGGCGCCAAGCGTCCTAAAAACTAATATTTGAGAAGATCTGTCATGTCTAGAAAGCATTCCAATTTCGAACGCCCCATTTTGCCGGACCCCAAGTTCGGGAATGAGATGATCGCTCGTTTCATCAACATGGTGATGCAAAGCGGTAAGAAATCAGTGGCGGAAAAAATCGTCTATGGTGCCATCGAAGAAATCGAGCAACGTGGCCACGCGACGCCGCTTGATGTGGTGGAGACTGCGCTAGACAACGTCGCGCCAGCGGTTGAGGTCAAGTCTCGCCGTGTGGGCGGTGCCACCTATCAGGTGCCTGTGGAAGTCCGTCCTAAGCGCCGCCAAACACTGGCCATGCGCTGGTTGATTGATGCAGCGCGCAAGCGTGGTGAAAAGTCCATGCCCAGCCGTTTAGCCGGTGAGATTCTCGATGCAGTGGAAGAGCGTGGCTCTGCCGTGAAGAAGCGTGAAGACACTCACCGCATGGCTGAGGCCAACAAAGCATTTTCGCATTACCGCTGGTAAGCGGTTCCAATCGTTTAAGAGGTTATTTCCGTGTCTCGCAAAGTCTCCATTGAGCGTTATCGCAACATCGGCATCATGGCACACATTGATGCTGGTAAAACCACCACCACCGAGCGCATTTTGTTCTACACCGGTGTCTCTCACAAGATTGGAGAGGTGCACGACGGTAATGCGGTCATGGACTGGATGGAGCAAGAACAAGAGCGGGGGATCACCATCACCTCAGCGGCCACCACCTGTTTCTGGAAAGGAATGGACCAAGATTGGCCAGAATATCGCATCAACATCATTGATACACCAGGTCACGTTGACTTCACCATCGAAGTAGAGCGCTCGTTGCGCGTATTGGATGGCGCTGTGGCCGTGTTTTGTGCCGTCGGTGGTGTGGAACCACAGTCTGAAACAGTCTGGCGTCAGGCGACCAAATACGCCGTGCCCAGAATGTGTTTCGTCAACAAAATGGACCGTACAGGCGCCAACTTTGATCGCGTGGTCGGCCAGATTCGTGAGCGCTTGGGCGCCACCGCCGTTCCCATTCAGATGCCGATTGGTGCTGAAGAGGGCTTCGAGGGCGTGATTGACTTGGTCAAGATGAAGGCCATCTACTGGGATCCCGATAACATGGGCACCACCTACGAAGCCCGTGAGATCCCGGCAGAGTTGATGGATGCCGCGCAAAAAGCCCGCGATTTCATGGTGGAGTCAGCTGCCGAAGCGGTTGAAGCCAGCATGGAGAAGTACCTCGAAGGCGAGGAGCTGACCAACGAAGAAATCATGGAAGGTCTGCGCGTGGGTACGCTCAACAATGAGATCGTGCCAGTCTTGTGTGGGACCGCATTTAAGAATAAAGGTGTACAGGCCTTGTTGGATGCCATTGTGCAGTACATGCCCTCACCGACAGAAGTCAAGGCCATTCGTGGTATCGATGACAATGAGCAAGAGGCCACTCGCCCATCGGACGACAACGAGCCCTTTGCGGCCTTGGCCTTTAAGATCGCCACCGACCCATTTGTGGGCACGCTGACTTTCTTCCGAGTGTACTCCGGCGTAGTGAAGTCTGGCGATACCGTTTTTAACCCAGTCAAGGGCAAGAAAGAGCGGATCGGTCGGATTCTTCAGATGCACGCGAACTCGCGTGAGGAAATCAAAGAAGTGCGCGCTGGCGATATCGCCGCGGCCGTTGGCTTAAAAGACGTCACCACGGGCGATACCTTATGTGACACCGGCAATGTGATCACGCTCGAGCGGATGGAATTCCCAGAGCCTGTGATTGCGGTAGCCGTTGAGCCAAAAACCAAGAGCGACCAAGAGAAGATGGGCGTGGCACTGTCGAAGCTGGCTCAGGAAGATCCGTCTTTCCGAGTCCACACCGACGAAGAGTCTGGTCAAACGATCATCGCAGGAATGGGCGAGCTTCACTTGGACATTATTGTTGATCGCATGAAGCGCGAATTTAATGTTGAAGCCAACGTGGGTAAACCGCAGGTGGCCTATCGTGAGACCATCCGCTCATCCATTGAGGCCGAAGGCAAGTTTGTCCGCCAGTCAGGTGGTCGCGGTCAGTATGGTCACGTCAAGATCCGCCTCGAGCCAATGGAAGAGGGCGGTGGCTATGAGTTTGTCGATGAGATTGTCGGCGGCGTGGTGCCAAAAGACTACATTCCAGCCGTTGGTAAGGGCATTGAAGAGCAAATGCAAAACGGTGTGTTGGCCGGCTTCCCCGTTGTGGATGTCAAAGCCACGCTGTTTGACGGCTCTTACCACGAGGTTGACTCCAGTGAAATGGCCTTTAAGATCGCCGGCTCAATGGCCTTTAAGGACGGTGCGCTGAAAGCCAGTCCTGTGCTGTTGGAGCCCATGATGAAGGTTGAGGTGGTCAGCCCAGAAGAATATATGGGTGATGTGATGGGTGACTTGAACCGTCGCCGTGGTCTGGTCCAAGGCATGGAAGATGTGCCGGCAGGCAAAACCATTCGAGCCAATGTGCCTTTGGCTGAAATGTTTGGTTACGCCACTGACCTGCGCTCAATGAGTCAGGGCCGTGCCACCTATTCGATGGAGTTCCTCCATTACGCTGAGGCACCAAACAGCGTGGCCGAGGAAGTCATGAAGAAGTCTGCGTAACGACCATTAATTAATTTTTTAATCTTGATTGATTAGAGGAATACAGCAATGTCCAAGGCAAAGTTTGAACGCAATAAGCCGCACGTGAATGTGGGAACGATTGGTCACGTTGACCATGGTAAGACGACGTTGACGGCGGCGTTGACGAAGGTGTGTGCGGAGGCTCGCGGCGGTGAGTTTCGTGCTTATGACCAGATTGATAATGCACCGGAAGAGCGCGAGCGTGGTATTACGATTGCATCGGCTCACGTTGAGTATGAGTCGGATAGCCGTCACTACGCGCACGTAGACTGCCCGGGTCACGCGGATTATGTGAAGAACATGATCACGGGTGCGGCGCAGATGGACGGCGCGATTTTGGTGGTATCAGCAGCCGATGGTCCGATGCCTCAGACCAGAGAGCACATTTTGTTGGCTCGTCAGGTGGGTGTGCCTTTTATTCTGGTGTACCTGAACAAGGCGGACATGGTGGATGACGCTGAGTTGCTTGAGCTGGTTGAGATGGAAGTCCGCGAGCTGTTGAGTGACTATGACTTCCCTGGTGATGACACACCGATCATCACGGGTTCTGCTTTGAAGGCTTTGGAAGGCGACGAGAGCGAGATTGGCGTACCTTCTATTTTGAAGTTGGTTGAGGCGTTGGATGCTTATGTTCCTGAGCCTGAGCGTGACTTGGACAAGCCTTTCTTGTTGCCGATTGAAGATGTGTTCTCGATTTCTGGTCGCGGTACGGTAGTGACTGGTCGTGTTGAGCGTGGTGTGATTCACGTGGGCGACGAGATTGAGATTGTGGGCATTAAGGACACCACGAAGACCACTTGTACGGGCGTTGAGATGTTTAGAAAGCTTCTTGACCAAGGTCAGGCTGGCGATAACGTGGGTGTGTTGTTGCGTGGTACGAAGCGTGATGAAGTGGAGCGTGGTCAGGTATTGGCGGCTCCGGGCACGATCAAGCCGCACACACACTTTGAGGCTGAGGTTTATATTCTGAGCAAGGATGAGGGTGGTCGTCATACGCCGTTCTTCAAGGGCTATCGTCCGCAGTTTTACTTCCGTACGACGGATGTGACGGGTTCTTGTGAGTTGCCTGATGGTGTTGAGATGGTGATGCCTGGTGACAACGTTCAGATGCAGGTGGAGCTGATTGCCCCGATTGCGATGGAAGAAGGTCTGCGCTTTGCGATTCGTGAAGGCGGTCGGACCGTGGGTGCTGGCGTCGTCGCCAAAATCCACAAATAATTTCGAAAAACCTCTGGTCAACAGAGGCCAGTCGTTGCTATAATGGGCGGCTGGCACGTAAGCCTGCCAGTTGATAGCTGGTAGGCTTCGTTGTATTGGCTGCCTCTCAAAAGAGGCGGTTTTGGTGCCCGAAAGGGTGCTAAGTATTTGAGTTCTTTATAAATTAACTAAAGGCGTACGGCAATGGCCGAACAAAAAATCCGTATTCGTTTGAAGGGCTTTGACCATCGTTTGATCGACCGGTCGACCCAAGAAATTGTGGATACCGCCAAGCGCACAGGCGCTCAGGTGCGGGGTCCGATTCCTCTGCCGACCCGCAAAGAGCGGTTCACGGTGCTGATTTCACCACACGTCAACAAAGACGCGCGGGATCAGTATGAGATTCGGACGCACAAACGCTTGTTGGATATCGTTGATCCCAACGATAAAACCGTAGATGCCCTGATGAAGCTTGATTTGGCCGCGGGCGTTGATGTTCAGATCAAGCTGTATTGATGGATGTATGACCATGAGTATCGGATTAGTCGGAAAAAAGAAAGGCATGACGCGCATCTTCACAGAAGCAGGTGATTCAATCCCTGTGACTGTGATCGAGGTGCAGCCAAACCGTGTTACGCAGATTCGTGAGGTCGACAACGATGGTTACGCAGCCATTCAGGTCACCAGCGGGTCTAAGCGTTCGTCTTTGGTTAATCGCCCCACGGCTGGTCACTACGCAAAGGCGGGTGTCGAAGTCGGTGAGGGCCTTTGGGAGTTTCGCTTGGAAGATGGCGAGACCCTCGGAGAAGAAATGGGTATCGGCAGTGAAATCACCGTTGAACGTTTTGAAAACGGGCAGCGAGTCGATGTCACTGGCACCAGCAAAGGTAAAGGTTTTGCCGGTGTCGTCAAACGTTACAACTTCAGAATGCAAGATGCCACTCACGGCAACTCGCTCTCGCACCGGGCGCCTGGCTCAATCGGCCAGTGTCAGACACCGGGTCGCGTATTCAAAGGCAAGAAAATGGCGGGGCACATGGGTGACGAGCGCGTCACGACCATGAACCTCGAAGTCGTTCGTGTGGACCCCGAGCGTCATCTGTTGATGATTCGTGGTGCTGTCCCAGGTGCACCAGGCGGTCACGTGCTTGTCCGTCCGTCAGTCAAGGCTTAAAGGAGATTGATGATGGAATTAGCAGTTAATGGTGGCAGCAAGATCAGCGTCTCAGACGAGGTCTTCGGCCGTGATTTCTCTGAAAGCTTGGTGCATCAGGTCGTGGTTGCCTATTTGGCAGGTGGTCGGTCTGGCACGAAAGCTCAAAAGAACCGCTCTGCAGTCTCTGGTGGTGGCCGTAAGCCATGGCGCCAGAAGGGCACAGGCAATGCGCGTGCCGGCACCATCCGCAGTCCAATTTGGCGCGGCGGCGGTGTGACTTTTGCGGCTCAGCCTCGCGACTTTAGTCAGAAGGTGAACCGCAAGCAGTACCGCAGTGCAATGAAAGTGATCTTGTCAGAGCTGGTGCGCCAGGACCGTTTGGTGGTGCTGGATCAGTTGACGGTTGCAGAACCCAAGACAAAAGCTGTTTTGGCGCAATTTAAAGACCTTGGTGTCGATGGCACAAGCCGTTGTTTGATCATTGATGCTGATTTGAGTGAGAACCTGTATCTGGCAGCACGTAATTTGAAGAACGTGTCGCTGATGACAGCCGATCGCGTTGACCCTGTGAGTTTGGTCAGCGCCGAGAAAGTCATCATGACCAAGGCGGCTGTGGAAGGTATCCAGGAGTGGCTGTCATGAAAGAAGAGCGCATTTACCAAGTGATTCGCTATCCGCACGTCTCTGAGAAGACGGCGCGGTTGCAAGCGGACTCAAATCAATACGTGTTTGAGGTTCGGACAGACGCGACGAAAAAAGAAATCAAGCACGCTGTGGAGAAGTTGTTTGAAGTCAACGTCGAGCAGGTGCAGGTGGTCAACATGAAAGGCAAGGTCAAGGCCTTCCGTTTCAAAGTTGGCCGCCAAAACGATTGGAAAAAAGCCTATGTTCGGATTCGTGCTGGCGAGGTCATTTCCGACCTGCAGCCCGAGTAATAGGCAATTGAAACAGTAACTGGTTTTAAAGCGAGAAACGATCATGGCCATGGCCAAAACGAACGCAAAGATCATCGTTAAAGCGAAGCCGACCTCCCCAGGGCGTCGTGGCAAGGTGTCGATCCGCCACGATCATTTGTGGAAGGGCCGGCCATATGCTCCCTTGTTGGAAGCGCAAAGCGCGAGCGGCGGTCGCAACAACAATGGTCGAATCACGACACGTCACATCGGCGGTGGACACAAGCACCATTACCGTAAGGTCGATTTCAAGCGTGACAAAGACGGCATCAAGGGCTTCGTAGAACGGATTGAATATGACCCTAACCGCAGTGCACACATCGCGCTGATCAAGTATGCCGATGGTGAATGGCGTTACATCCTTGCACCAAAAACCTTGCGTGCAGGCGATGAGGTTCTCAGTGGAGCTGAGGCGCCCATTAAGGCCGGCAATGCGATGCCCCTGAAGAATATTCCTGTGGGTACTCAAGTCCACAACGTGGAAATGAAGCCGGGCAAAGGTGGCCAAATGGCACGGTCTGCTGGCGCAACTGTCCAGCTGGTGGCGCGCGAGGGGCAGTACGCCACCGTTATGCTGCGATCAGGTGAGATGCGCAAGATCCTGTCAGCTTGTCGCGCCACGATTGGTCAGGTGTCTAATACAGAACACAACTTGGAAAAACTAGGTAAGGCTGGCGCCAAACGCTGGCGTGGTGTGAGACCAACGGTTCGTGGTGTGGCCATGAACCCAGTGGATCACCCGCATGGTGGTGGTGAGGGTCGTACCTCTGGTGGTCGTCATCCAGTGACGCCATGGGGTCAGCAGACCAAAGGTAAGCGGACCCGTAGCAATAAGCGGACCACACAGTACATTGTGCGCTCTCGGAAGCGGAAGTAAACAGCGAGACTGAATCAGGAAATTTGGTATGCCACGTTCGATTAAAAAAGGACCATTCGTTGATCACCACTTGGTGGCTAAGGTCAGCGAAGCGGTTGAAACAAATAGCAAGCGGCCCATCAAGACTTGGTCGCGCCGGTCAATGATCTTGCCAGATATGGTGGGTTTGACCATCGCTGTCCACAATGGACGCCAACACATTCCCGTTTTGATTAACGAGAATATGGTCGGTCATAAATTAGGCGAGTTTGCGCCAACCCGGACCTTCAAAGGTCACTCGGGCGATCGCAAGTCGAAGTAATTAGGAATAGATCATCATGGAAGCCACTGCAAAACTTAAGGGTGCCCGGATCTCAGCTCAGAAAGTGAGGTTGGTTGCTGATCAAATCAGAGGGTTGTCTGTTGAAAAGGCAGATGAGCTTTTGGCATTCAGCACAAAAAAGGCAGCTCATATTGTCCGCAAGGTGTTGATGTCAGCTGTCGCCAATGCCGAGCACAATCAGGGTGCTGACATTGATGAGTTGAAGGTTGGCACCATCATGGTCGACGAAGGCGCCACGATGAAGCGGGGCCGTGCCAGAGCGAAAGGTCGCTATACACGAATTCTGAAAAGAACAAGCCACATCACAATTGTGGTCTCGGAACAGGACAAGGGTTAAACCATGGGTCAAAAAGTACATCCAAACGGAATTCGATTGGGGATCTCAAGGGATTGGTCAGCCAAGTGGTATGCCGAAGGCGAGAGCTACGCTGACTATCTGAATACGGATCTCAAGGCTCGTGCGTTTCTAGAGAAAGAACTTGCTCAGGCAGCGGTTAGCCATATTCAGATCGAGCGCCCCGCGAAATCGGCTGAGATTACGGTGCATACAGCCCGCCCTGGGATCGTGATTGGTAAAAAAGGCGAAGACATCGACCGTCTCCGCGCCAAGCTCAGCCAAATCATGGGCGTGCCCACTCACATCCGAGTCAATGAGATTCGTAAGCCTGAGTTGGATGCGAAATTGGTGGCTGACTCCATCGCGCAGCAGCTGGAGCGACGTGTGATGTTTAGACGCGCTATGAAGCGTGCGGTGGGCAACGCCATGCGTTTGGGCGCACTGGGCATCAAGGTTCAGGTGTCTGGCCGTTTGAACGGCGCAGACATTGCCAGAACAGAATGGTATCGCGAAGGCAGAGTGCCACTGCACACCCTTCGCGCGGATGTTGATTACGGTACCGCTGAGGCTGCTACAACTTACGGCATCATCGGGATCAAAGTCTGGGTTTACAAGGGTGATGTGTTTGATTTGCACCAAGAGGTGAAAGAAGACGCAGCGCCTGGCCGTGGTGGACGTAAGGAGAGCTAATCATGTTGCAGCCAAAACGCACCAAGTTTAGAAAGCAACAAAAGGGCCGGAACCGTGGCCTCGCTCAGGTGGGTAACCGCGTGAGCTTCGGTGAATTTGGTCTGCAGGCCACCACGCGCGGGTTCATTACTGCACGCCAAATCGAATCGGCTCGGCGTGCCATTACCCGTCACGTGAAGCGTGGGGGTAAGTTGTGGATTCGAGTGTTCCCTGACAAGCCAATTACCAAGAAGCCTGTCGAAGTTCGTATGGGTAAGGGTAAAGGTAACGTTGAATATTGGGTGGCACCTGTTCAGCCCGGCCGGATGATTTACGAGATCCAAGGCGTGACTGAGCCAGTGGCGCGCGAGGCCTTTCGTCGCGCAGCGGCCAAGTTGAGCGTCAAAACCACATTTGTTTCGAGGACGATGGGATGAAAGCAAGCGAACTTCGTCAAAAGGCTGAGCCTGAGCTCAACGAGATGCTGATCAAGCTGCGTAAAGAACAGTTTGACTTGCGTATGCAAAAAGCCAGCGGCTCGTTGACCAACCCAAAAGAGATGATGCGTGTGCGTCGTGAGATCGCCCGCGTCAAAACTGTCCTCAACGAGTCGGCGAATAAAGCACAGGATAAAGCGTCATGAGTGATGTGAACAAAGAAGGCGTCGAAGCGCAGGCTAAGGTTAAGCGTAGCCAAGTCGGCCGTGTCGTAAGCGACAAAATGGACAAGACTGTGACTGTTCGTTTGGAACGTCTGGTGAAGCATCCGCTGTATGGCAAGTACATTCGCCGTTCTAGCAAAGTGCACGCACACGATGAGACAAACGAGTGCCGTGAAGGCGACACAGTGCGTATTGCAGAGACCCGACCCGCTTCCAAGACCAAGTCTTGGCAGGTAGTTGAAGTGGTTGAGCGGGCCCAGTAAGTCGATTGATGAGCGGAGTGAACTGAAATGATTCAGATGCAATCAAGACTTTCAGCAGCCGATAACAGCGGCGCGCGTGAAGTCATGTGTATCAAAGTGCTGGGTGGGTCTAAGCGACGCTACGCCAATATTGGCGACGTCATCAAAGTGACCGTTAAAGACGCCATTCCTCGCGGGAAGGTTAAAAAAGGCGAGGTTTACAACGCCGTGGTGGTCCGCACAGCCAAAGGCGTGCGTCGTCGTGATGGGTCGTTGATTCGGTTCGATGGCAATGCTGCGGTATTGCTCAACTCAAAGCTTGAGCCGATTGGCACCCGTATTTTTGGCCCAGTGACGAGAGAGTTGCGCTCAGAGCGATTCATGAAAATCGTCTCTCTGGCGCCTGAAGTGTTGTAAGGAGAGGATGATGGAACGCATTCGCAAAGGCGATGAGGTGATTGTGATCGCCGGACGCAGCAAGGGCCAGCGCGGGCACGTCCTGCAGGTTCTGAAAGATGGCCGTTTTCTGGTAGAGAACGTCAATATGGTGAAGCGTCACCAGAAGCCAGATATGCAGGCTCAAAAGCCCGGTGGAATCATCGAGCGTGAAGCGCCCATCCATGCATCGAATGTGATGCTGTACAACCCGGCAACTGATCGTGGCGATCGAGTCGGCTACAAATCATTGGAAGACGGCCGGAAGGTGCGAGTGTTTCGCTCAACCGGTGAAGTCGTAGACATCTGAGGCAAGACAAATGGCTAGGTTGCAAGAATTTTACGAAAAGAATGTGGTTGCCCAGTTGATGGAGAAGTTCGGCTACTCCAATGTCATGGAAGTGCCACGTCTGCAAAAGATCACCCTGAATATGGGTCTCGGTGAGGCAGTTGCCGATAAAAAAGTCATCGAGAAAGCCGTCGATGACATGAGCAAGATCGCTGGTCAAAAGCCGGTGGTTACCAAAGCCAGAAAGTCCGTAGCGAGCTTCAAGATTCGTGATGACTATCCAATCGGCTGCAAAGTGACACTGCGTCGTGAGCGCATGTATGAGTTCTTTGACCGTTTGGTCACTGTCTCGTTGCCTCGCGTTCGAGATTTCCGGGGCGTTAGCCCGAAATCCTTTGATGGCCAGGGCAACTACAACCTAGGCGTTAAAGAGCAGATTATTTTTCCAGAAATTAATTACGACCAAATTGATGCCATTCGTGGCATGGATATTGCGGTCACCACCACTGCGCGCACGGACGAAGAAGGTTTGGCCTTATTGCAAGCCTTCGGCTTCCCGTTCCGTGCCCGTTGAGGAGATAGACAATGGCAAAGAGTTCAATGGTTGAGAGAGATCGTAAGCGCGCCAAGCTGGTGGCCAAGTATGCCAACAAGCGGGCAGAGCTGAAAAAGATCATCGCCGACCCTGAAGCAGATTATGAGTCTAAGCAAGCCGCTATGCATCAGCTGGCCAAATTGCCTCGCGACTCAAGCCCAGCGCGCATGCGTAATCGCTGTCGCGTAACCGGTCGCCCCCGTGGTTATTACCGGAAGTTCGGGTTGGCCAGAAACAAATTGCGTGAAGCAGCCATGGACGGCGACGTTCCTGGTCTTCGCAAAGCCAGCTGGTAAGGAGATAACGACATGAGTATGACTGACCCAATTTCAGACATGCTGGCTCGCATCAAAAATGCTCAGGCCGTGCGTAAAAAAGTGGTCGCGATGCCCGCCTCAAAGGTCAAAGCGGCCATTGCAAAAGTATTGAAAGAAGAAGGCTTCATCCGCGATTTTGAGGTCACCCAAGAAGGTGTCAAGAGCACACTGACCATCGAGTTGAAGTATTTCGAAGGGCGTGGCGTGATTGAGCGCTTGATTCGTGTGAGCAAGCCGGGTCGCCGTGAGTACGCAGGGCATGATGGACTGCCACGAGTGCTCAATGGTCTGGGTATTGCAATTGTCAGCACATCCGGTGGTGTGATGACTGACGCGCAGGCTCGGGCTGAGAATCGGGGCGGCGAAGTTATCTGCTTGGTGGCTTGATCCCCAGGCTCGATTGAGGTTTTGGAGTAATAAACGATGTCACGAATTGCTAAATACCCGGTCACCTTGCCGAAAGGTGTCGAGTTCAATCGAAGCGGACAGACCATCACCGTCAAGGGCCCTAAAGGTGCCTTGTCGATGGATTTGCATCCGGCGGTCGATATGAGTGAAGCCGAGGGGCAATTGCACTTTAAGCCTGTTGATCCGGCAAGCATGCCGATGGCCGGCACAATGCGTGCCCTAGTCAACAACATGGTCAAGGGCGTGTCTGAGGGCTTTGAGAAGCGACTGACATTGGTTGGAGTGGGTTATCGAGCTGCGGTGCAGGGTAAGAAACTCAACTTGCAACTGGGCTTTTCACACCCAGTCGATCATGACATCCCAGAGGGTGTCTCGATTGAGTGCCCGTCACAGACTGAGGTGGTTGTGACAGGCTCTGATAAACAAAAAGTTGGACAAGTGGCCGCTGAAATTCGGGCCTACAGACCACCTGAGCCTTACAAAGGTAAGGGTGTTCGGTATGCCGATGAACGCGTCATCATGAAAGAAGCCAAAAAAGCATAATTTTTAGAAGCGCCCGTAGCGTCTAGAAGGATTAAGGATCATGGTTCAAGGTAAAAATCAATCAAGGCTGCGCAGAGCGCGCAAGACCCGAGCACGGATTCAGCGTGCGGGGATGCCGCGGCTCTCGGTTCACCGAACCGGGCGCCACTTGTATGCCCAAATCATTCTCCCAGAGGGTGGTCAGACGGTGGCGGCTGCTTGCACCTTGCAAAAGGACATTAAGGGTGGTCTAAAAAGCACCTGTAACATCGAAGCGGCAAAGGCGGTTGGTAAAGCCATCGCTGAGAAAGGTATTGCAGCGGGTATCGAGGGCGTTGCCTTTGATCGCTCTGGGTTCAAGTATCACGGCCGGATTAAGGCCTTGGCGGATGCGGCGCGCGAAGCCGGTCTGAAGTTCTAAGGAAGACGGAATCGTTATGGCAAGAGAACAACAGCAGCAGCAAGGCGACGATCTGATTGAGAAGCTCGTGGCTGTCAATCGCGTGGTCAAAGTGGTCAAAGGCGGACGTCAATTCAGCTTCACGGCACTGACCGTTGTGGGTGACGGCGACGGCAAGATCGGATTTGGCTATGGCAAGGCGAGAGAAGTGCCTCTGGCGATCCAAAAAGCCATGGAGCGCGCGCGCCGTGACATGACCCGAATTTCATTGAATGAAGGCACTTTGTGGCATGCAGTTAAATCCAGTCACTCAGGCTCTAGAATTTATATGCAGCCTGCCTCTGAGGGTACGGGTGTGATTGCAGGCGGTGCGATGCGTGCCGTATTCGAAGCTGTCGGTGTTCACAACGTCCTAGCTAAGAGCGTTGGATCCAATAATCCAATTAACCTTGTCCGAGCCACCGTAAAAGGGCTGCAAGCCATGATGTCTCCAGACAAAGTGGCGATGAAGCGTGGCAAGTCAATTGAGGAGGTTCGTGAGCATCATGGCTAATGACGAACAAAAAAAAGTAGCCAAGAAAAAGGCGACTAAGAAGACTGCCACAAAGAAGACGGCGGCTAAAAAAGCAACTGCGAAGAAAGAGGCGGTCGAAAAGCCCGCAGCGAAGACTTCAGCAGGCAAGATGCGAGTGACCCAGATCAAGAGCTTGATCGGCACCATCGGACGTCACCGTGATTCAGTGCGTGGACTCGGTCTGCGTCGCGTGAATCACACGGTCGAAGTGGAAGATACGCCAGCCACACGAGGCATGGTGAATAAGGTGAGATACCTTGTGCGAGTTGAAAAGGATTGATCATGAAGCTGAATAATGTCAAAGCCGCTGAAGGCAGCCGTACCGCCCGCAAGCGCGTGGGACGGGGTATTGGCTCAGGGCTCGGCAAAACAGCCGGGCGCGGACACAAAGGCCAGCACTCTCGCTCGGGTGGATACCACAAGGTGGGCTTCGAGGGTGGTCAGTTGCCGATCCAGCGTCGCCTTCCGAAAGTTGGGTTTTCAACGCCAGCTAACCGCTTCACTCGCGAGGTACGTTTGTACCAGATCAATGCCATGAAAGATGATGTCATTGATCTAGAAACCCTCAAGGCGGCCGGTGTTGTGCCTAATGAGACCAAGAAAGCTAAGGTCATCTCTCGCGGTGAGATCGAGCGTGCGGTGACACTGAAAGGAATTCATGCCACAGCCGGTGCCAAGAGCGCCATTGAAAAAGCAGGCGGTAAGGTCGAATAATGTCTAGCACCCCATCAGCAGCAGGCGGTATGTTGGCTGGGATCGGTCGTATGACCGAGCTCCGCCAGCGACTGACCGTCGTGTTGGTTGCCTTGCTGGTGTTCCGTTTCGGCACTTTCATTCCTGTGCCTGGAATCAACCCAATCGCGCTGGTTGAGTTGATGGATATGTCCAGTGGAACCATCGTTGATATCTTCAACATGTTCTCTGGTGGTGCGCTGGGTCGGTTTTCAATCTTCGCTTTGGGTGTGATGCCCTACATTTCTGCATCGATCATCATGCAGTTAATGAGTCATGCCATTCCCCAACTGCAAGCGATGAGAAAAGAGGGCGAAGCGGGTCGACGTAAAATCACTCAATACACTCGCTACTTCACCGTTGTTTTGGCGGTCTTTCAGTCAGCTGGCGTTGCCGTAGCCCTGCAAAGCCAAAGCGCCGGCGCTCAGCTGCCAGTCGTGTTCTCTCCAGGTCCTGGCTTTATTCTGGCTGCAGTGGTGACTTTGACCGCAGGGACAATCTTCCTGATGTGGTTGGGTGAGCAGATCACCGAACGAGGCATCGGTAACGGCATCTCTATTCTGATTTTTGCAGGGATTGTCGCTGAGCTCCCAAGAGCCGTTGGCTCGACTTTGGAGCTCGTCAATACCGGCCAGTTGGGCATCACCACGGCCACATTCTTAGGCATTTTGGCCCTGGCAGTGACGGCATTTGTGGTGTTTGTGGAGCGGGGTCAGCGCCGTATTACTGTGAACTATGCGCAGCGCCAAGGTCGTCAAGCCTACCGCTCGCAATCCAGCCATTTGCCATTGAAGGTCAATATGGCCGGAGTGATTCCAGCCATCTTCGCATCAAGTTTGGTGTTGTTCCCAGCCACGATGTCGACTTGGTTCGGTCAAGCTGACGGCGTAAGCTGGTTGCAGAACATTTCTCAGCAGTTGACGCCGGGTCAGCCAATTTATGTGGCGCTCTTTGGTGGATTGATCGCATTTTTCTGCTTTTTCTACACGGCCATTGTCTTCAATTCCCGAGAGACGGCAGACAACTTGAAGAAGTCTGGTGCATTCATCCCTGGGATTCGGCCCGGGCGTCAGACGGCGGAGTACATTGACTTTGTCCTGACCCGCTTAACGACAATTGGTGCGATTTACCTGGTGGCGGTGTGTTTGATGCCGGAGTTTTTGATCATGCGCTGGAATGTGCCTTTCTATTTTGGTGGCACGTCATTGCTGATCATCGTGGTGGTGACCATGGACTTTATGGCGCAGCTTCAAGCTCACCTGATGTCTCATCAGTACGACAGTTTGTTGAAAAAGTCGAACCTCAAGGGCTACGGCCGTTCGGGCGTTGTGCGCCGATAATTATATTTTTGGAGTTTTAAGATGAAAGTTCAGGCATCAGTCAAAAAAATCTGCCGCAATTGCAAGGTTGTGCGGCGGCGTGGTGTCGTTTATGTCATTTGCTCAGACCCTAAGCACAAACAGCGTCAGGGGTGATGACGCTTGAGTAATTGGCCAAATTTAACTAAAATAGTGGGTTGCGTCACCGATACGCACCGAATGAAAGACGGAGACATTGAATGGCTCGCATAGCAGGCGTAAATCTGCCCCTCCAGGCACATACTTGGGTTGGGCTTACTCACATCTACGGCATTGGTCGCACCCGTGCCTATCAATTGTGTGAGAGCACGGGTATTGATCCGACAACCAAGGTCAAAGATTTGACTGAAGCCGAGCAAGAGAAGCTTCGCCAGCAAATCGGCACGATGACGGTTGAAGGTGATTTGCGTCGTGAGGTCGGCATGAACATCAAACGTCTGATGGATTTGGGTTGCCACCGCGGTCTCCGTCACCGCCGTGGTTTACCTGTCAGAGGTCAGCGCACCAAAACGAATGCTCGGACTCGCAAAGGTCCACGTCGACCCGTCCGCTAAGGAATTGATAAGAAATGGCTAAGCAGCAAATCAAAAGCAAAAAGAAAGTCAAGAAAGTGATCGTGGATGGCATCGCTCATGTGCATGCCTCTTTTAACAACACGATCATTACCATCACTGACCGCCAGGGCAACGCCGTTTCTTGGGCAACCAGTGGGGGTTCGGGATTCCGGGGTTCTAGAAAGTCGACTCCGTTTGCAGCTCAGGTTGCTGCAGAAACTGCCGGTAAAACTGCGCAGGAATTTGGCATGAAGAATTTGGAGGTCCGCGTCAACGGGCCAGGGCCTGGTCGTGAGTCATCGGTTCGGTCACTGAACGCCGTTGGCTTCAAGATCACTAACATTATCGACGTCACACCCATTCCGCACAATGGTTGCCGTCCACCTAAGAAACGTCGCGTTTAATCTGCGTGTCGGTAGATAGCGTTTAAAGACTGGAACTGAATCGTTATGGCAAGATACATTGGACCCACTTGTAAACTGGCTCGTCGCGAAGGCGTCGATCTCAATCTCAAGAGCCCAGCGCGTGGTTTGGACTCAAAGTGCAAACTAACACAACCGCCAGGCCAGCATGGTGACTCCCGTCGTCAGCGCTTATCTGATTATGCGCTTCAGTTGCGTGAGAAGCAGAAAGTTCGCCGGATGTATGGCATTCTCGAGCGCCAGTTCAGAAATTACTATAAAAAAGCGGCTCGTTTGAAGGGCGCGACGGGCGAGAACCTGTTGCAACTGCTT
>CAJXNU010000013.1 GCA_913057255.1 uncultured Wenzhouxiangella sp. | reverse complement strand
CTGGAATCAAAGCCTCAGTGGCGAGACCGGCCTCCTGGGCGCGGGCTCGGTTGTGCGCCAAATCCTCTTCGAGTTCTCGAACGCGCAGATCTTCTCGACGCTTGGAGGCCTCGAGCTCACCTTTTTGGGCAGCCAGTGAGTTCATGGTCGCGCGGTGTTGCTCGGTGAGATCGGTGAGCTCTGCGTTCAGTGACTCAATTTCTGAGCGCAACACGACGAGCTCTTGGGCTAGGTTATTCAGGGCTTGCTGATCGGCATCACCGGCAGGTGCAGATTGCGCGTAGACAAGCGTGCTGAGTGAGGCACTCAGGAGAATGAGCGCAATCATGAGTGAGTGGGGAATTCCCCGGCGACTGACTTGGCTAAACATGGGACCGTCCACTGGCTTTGATGACTCCAAAGGCTAGTGTAGGAATGGCACATTTCAATTAGATGACAACCCCGCCATCCCAGTGAAATGGGCGCTTAAGCTTCAGGATTTCTTTGGTTTGGTGGGGTGGCTATGGGCACCCGAGGGATCAAGCCATGCCTATGGCCTATGGCAATGGCCAATGGGTGGCCAACTGCTCGGCCAAGGTCTGACTGGCCTCGGCAATCTGGGTGGAGGGTGTGAGCGCTTGGCGCTCGAGCTCGACGGTTTCAGAGACCAACACCTCGAAATTGACCGATGAGATCAGACGGGCATTGAGACTCAATGTGGACTCTGACCAAATCAAACGGCCCTCAATAATGAGAGACGCCCCCAAATCTTTGGCCAGTGCACCCACCCAATCGGCCGAGTCTTGATTGGCGTAAGGCGCCAAACTGGCACGACCCAGTAAGGAAGTGTTGGGTAGAGACGCATCCCAAAGCTCAGAGAGTAAGGTATCGGCGGCCAATAAGCCTTCTGCCTTGGCACGCTCAGGCAGCCCCCCGTAGACCTCAAAGGGCAAGATGACCAGGGTTTGTGTTGATTCCACCACGCCCTGCCCCTCACCGTCCCAATCGAGTGTCAGCACAATCCAGGCCACGATGAGGGTCATCACGACAGACAGCACCGGTGCCACAAAGCGTTTCCAACGCTGGCTCGGCGGGGGTTCAGATGGGCTTGGGTCGCTTGGAGGATCAGATTCGCTGGCTGATGTGGGTGTGGTGGCTGCGATATTGAGTCGAACGCCTCGTTTGGGGAGTGTCTCAATCAAAGTGCTGGGCTCAGTGGTCAGACCCACCTCCACACAAGCCGATCGCAATTCTTTCAACAGCGCAGAAAGCCCGGCTTCAAAATCCACCACGCCGCCCGGCCAAATGGCCTGAACCAAGGCCTCTTTGCTCACCACTTCATCGGGAGAAGCCAACAAAGTCGCCAGCAAGGTCGCGACTTTCGGCCGAAGGTTGAGAGATTGACCCGTAGGGCCGATCAAAGCACCATCATCGGCGCTGAATTGACCTCCGTTGAATGGCTGAGCCGACACCGCAACGAATCCTAACTAAGGTGTGGGCTCAGCGGCGGGCTGGTCGTCTGCGAGCGTTTCTTCGCTGGCTTCTTCGCTGGGCCCTTCACTGGTTGAGGTTTGAGACGGTGCAGTTTCAACAACGGCGGGTTCGCTTAAGGGCAATTCGCCCACCGCATCGGGATCGACGATCAAATAAAACGACTCACCCTCACCCACCAAACCCAGCTCGGCACGCGCACGCTCTTCAATGGCCTCTAAACCCACGCGAAGGTCTTGGACTTCTGCAAACAAGGCATCGTTTCGGTTTTTAAGTGCCACATTGGCCTCAACCTGCTCGCTCAAGCGCGCATCGAGGCTTTGCAGGCGAGAGCGTTCTTGCCACACCTGAATTTGCAAGGCGATGAGTAAAACCACCAAGATCGCTATGATGATTCGCATCACGTTTTGATTGCTCCACTCACCGATGTCTGCTCAATCAATAAAGTCTCCATCATAGCCCGATACAAGCTGGGGAGTTTTTCGAGATCCGCCACGGCCACACGCTCATCAATTTGATGAATCGTGGCATTGACAGGCCCCACCTCAATCACCGGCACGCCCTCAGGCCCAAAAAATCGCCCATCGGATGTGCCGCCACCGGTATCGAGCTTTGGCTCAATCCCCAACACCGACTCACAGGCTTTGACCACGCCATCTAAAAATGGCCCGCTGCAGGGACCAAAGGGCTCAGCGCTCACCCGCCAACTGAGATCCCAGGGGCCTGGGTCATGGGATTCGATCATGGCTTTGATTTGGGCATGAATGGCATCACTCGGACTGTTGGGGTTGTTTCGGATATTGAAATGAATCACCAACTCGCCTGGAGAGACATTGTCGGCACCGGTGCCAGCCTGGATGTTTGAGATTTGTAAGCGGGTGTGGTCAAAAGCCTCATCACCATCGTCAAAGCGAAGCGCGCCAAGAGCGGCGATCAGTGAGCCGGCTCGATGCACCGGGTTGTCTTCGGGCAAGGCATAAGCCGTGTGGCCTTGCTTGCCTTGGATCGTTAACACCGCCTGAATGCTCCCGCGCCGGCCAATACGAATTTGGTCGCCAAGGATCTGGTGACTGGAGGGCTCACCCACCAAACAGGCATCGGGCCAGAGATCATGGGCTTTCAAATGCGGCACCAATGCCCGAATGCCATCGACTGCCGGTCCCTCTTCATCGGAGGTGATCACCAACGACACGCGGCCTGGATGATTGGGATGGGCTTGAACAAACTCGCACAAGGCCAAGACCATCGCCGCATCCGATCCTTTCATATCGGCCACACCGCGCCCAACCAAGAAACCATCGACAATGGCGGGCTCAAATGGAGGACTGGACCACTGAGATTCTGGGCCTGATGGCACCACATCCGTATGCCCAATCCACATTAAGTGCGGATGGGGTTGGCTGACATCGCCTGCGTGCGTGGCCAAAAAATTGTCCACCTCACCAAAACGATGGTGACTGATCTCAAAGCCCGCTTGCTCTAACAACTGAACCAACAGATCCTGACAGCCAGCATCTTCAGGCGTGATGGAGCGCTTGGCCACCAAGGCTTTGGTTAATTCGATGACATCGACGATTCCATCCATCAATGGATCTCCTTTTTCATGGGTTCAGGCGCAGGCTCTTCACTTCGGCCCTTTGCAGACTTCGGCGTGGCCTCTAAGAGCGCACTGGCGATGCCGTTTAAGATGTTGAGCTCGTTTTCATCCGGCCGGGCACGAAGAAACAGCCGCCGAATCCGTTGCATCAGCCGTTTGGGCTGGGCAGGATTTAAAAAACCGACGTGCAATAGTGCTTTTTCCAAGCGGGTGAAGAACACCTCCATTCGCTCAGGCGGCTCGGGCTGCCAGTCACTGGGTGCTCGCTCAGATAGAGAGGGTGTGTTCATCGCCTCCAAGGCATGCAGACGCATCTCATACATCATCAGTTGCACCGCCTGGGCCAGATTGAGTGAGGTGTATTCCTCTGAGGTGGGAATGGTGACAATGTAGTGGCATCGCTCTACTTCTTCATTGTGTAGGCCTGTTTTTTCTCGGCCGAACACCAGTGCAATCTCATGGGTTGCGACTTCAGCAACGGCTTTGCTGGCCGCGCCTTTTAAATCCAGAGTCGGCCATGGCAGAGAACGCGCGTGCGCGGTGGTCCCTAACACCAAACCGCAGCCAGCGATCGCCTGGTCGAAGGTCTCGACGACTTCGGCATTTTTTAAGATGTCATCGGCATTGGATGCCAGTGCGGTGGCCTCCCCGCTGGGGAAGTGTTTGGGTGAGACCAGGACCAAACGAGATAGACCCATCACTTTCATGGCACGCGCGGCCGAGCCGATGTTGCCGGGGTGCGTGGTTCCAATCAGGATCACTCGGATGTTGGGGGCGATGGGCAGTGGCATGGTGTCATTATAAGGGTCTGATAGTCATCTGATTCAGAGACCTCTGCTGGATGACAACGACTCCAATGGCTGTAACAGCTCATCGATTTGGGCCACTAGAAAATCATAAAATGCCGGCCGATCAAACGTTCTTCCGATCGCATCTTGGCTTAAAAACCGAGTCATCTCTTGGCGGAATCGATCACCGCTAATGATGCTGGGCAACTGGCTTCTTAGCTCCGAGACTTTTTCAGGATAGTTTTGAATGCCATAATCGCGCACTTTGTTTGCAACCCACTCGAGATTGGGCTCGGCACCTTTTTGTTGTAGCCACCTTAAATCCCAAATATCCCGATACCGAATAAATCCAGACCCAGTAGACGCATCATCTATGAACCGATTGGAATTCACCAGCGATACCAATTTATCAGCCATCAATTCCTCCAACGTCTCGGTCATGATCAGTGTGTCGCCATAGCCATCAGGCAAAAAGTCATAATTGATATTTAACGCTCGCGGGATCGCAGAATATGATGGCACGTTAGCCACTTGGAACTTGATTCTTTGTCTGGGGATATCTGGGCGTTCAGGTGCCGTGATGATTGATAGCTGCCAAGTACTGACACTCGGGCCCATCTTTGATTTGGCCTCACTTTTTGGAGGCTTGGGATCTTTGACCTCCACAGCCAGCCCATAGCGGCGCCCGACGTACTCCTCTAGACATTCTTTGATTCCCATTAGATGTCTCTTGGAAAAGTCTGGACCGCCTGCAAAATCCAGATCCTCACTCAGCCGAGTCGAGCCATAGCACAGACGAAGGGCGGTGCCACCTTGGAACGTCAGTCCCTCCAGCAACCCTGCTCTGTCCAACCCAAACAAGATGTCGTAATGCAATAGCTCTTTTTCAATGACAGGACGCAACTGCCACTGATCGGAGTCTTGGAGGGCACGTGTGGTGAGATTCGCGAAATCGACTTTCTCAATCATTCTTCAATCTCCTCCATATCTACCAGGTGAGTATTGCGACCCACCCGCTTGAGATCTCGCCATGCAGTCTCGGCTTGTGCCAGACGCAAACCACGCCCGACATCTTTTGTGTTTCGAAGCAGCTGATCGATGCCCCGTTTGGTGTGGGTGAACTCAATCACGCCCCAAGGGGTTCGGTACTCGCCCGACCGACCGGTCGTCATCACGGTCAATCGATCCACAGGGACTTGTGAGATGGCGCCGTACTCACTCAAAGCAGATTCTAAAGACACATAATTGTAGTGCCCACGACGCAAGGCCACTGCCACTTGCTCGAGCAAATTGGGCTTGGGGGTGATGTCGAGCCCATACACGTACACACCTCGGGCCGCGCGCGTGAGGATCTTGGCACGGACCAAGCGAGCCAGGGTGGCTTGTAGTGCTTGACCGGACTCTTGGAAGACTTTCGCTAAATCCCCCACGGTAAAAACCACACGATTCTGGCGTGCAAACCGATCCAGTGCTTGAATGGCAAGTGCCTGTTTCATGTTTTTAAGTATACACCAAATATATATAAATAGCATTTAAAAGTAAACTTGTAAGTCGTGGGGCATCATTGGTCTCACCCAGCCACGCATCACACCAGCTAGACTGTGCCCATGGCCAAGAGAGACTCAAAAACGCATTGTTTGGGCGTCGTCGTCATACTGATTGCACTGGCAGCCTGCGCGCCCATTTCCATGACACCCATACCAGACTCAGCAAAAACTTTGCCCGAGCTCAAATGGCCCGATGGAAAGAACTACACCATCGATCCCGCCCGCTCAGAGTTTCGGGTGCAACTGAGCGCCGAAGGCCCGCTGGCGCGATTTGGTCACCCGCATGTCATTGGCACACGCGCCATTAAAGGACGCGTTGTGGTGCCCGATGACTGGCAAGAGACGGTGTTCCTATTATCATTTGAAGTTGATGACTTGTTGGTTGACCCACCCCAGTGGCGCGAGCAGGCTGGCCTGACTCCAGACATCCCTTCAGAGGATATCGAAGCGACTCGCCAAAACATGCGCTCGGCCACTCAGCTCAATGCTGCTGCCTTTCCAACCATTGAGTTACAAAGCCATCGCATTGAAGGCACACCGAATCAACCCACCATCACGACGTGGGTGTCTCTGGCTGGACACATGAGCCAGCAAACACTCCCAGTCGCGATCCATTGGGGCTTAGGCCACTCGCCTGATCAGCCCGCCGATGAGCTGATCATCTCAGGCAGCACTACTTGGCGATTGACCGAGCTCGGCATCACCCCGTTTTCTGTGTTTGGGGGTGGACTGAGGGTCGGTGATGACATTGAGCTTAGCGTGCGACTCTATGCCGTCTCGGGCAATGACCAATCGATGGGCGATTGACCATGTGCTTCGAGCCAGGCATTGGCTTTTGAGAAATGCCGACAGTCTAAAAATCCACGGTGGGCTGAGAGCGGGGATGGATGGGGCGCTTTCAAAATCAAATGCTTGCTGGTATCCACCGCCTGACCTTTCTTCTGAGCGTGTGCGCCCCACAGCATAAAGACCACGTGGTCACATTGGCGACTCACGGCCTCAATCACCCGATCAGTGAATGGCTCCCAACCTTTATTTTGATGCGAACCAGCTTGGCCTTGTTCCACACTCAAGACCGCATTCAGTAGCAACACCCCTTGATGAGCCCAGTGCATCAAATGGCCATGCTTGGGGATGGGATACCCCAGATCTTTCTCAATGGCTTTGAAGATGTTTTTTAAAGACGGCGGAATGGCCACGCCGGGCTGCACAGAAAATGACAGGCCATGGGCTTGATGGGGCCCGTGGTAGGGATCTTGCCCTAGGATCACCACTTTGACCTTGGACAGGGGCGTGGCATTGAGTGCAGCGAACATATCAGCACCCTTGGGATAGATCACGGCACCGCGTTGTTTTCTCTCCAACAAAAACGCTTTCAAGGCTTTCATGTGGGGTTTTTCGAACTCATCGGCGAGCACCGCCAACCACTCGGGATGAAGATCAATGCTCGCTTTGGATGGGCTTTCCATGCGGGCAAGGATAGCAGGCTTTGACAGCGGGCTCTCGGCCCCAGCGGTATACTTGTAGCTTGCATTGAGACACGCGATGGATAAGGGTTTTTTGGCATGAGCATTCAAACCGATGCAGTCATCATTGGCGCAGGCCCCGTCGGGCTTTTCCAAGTCTTTGAATTGGGGCTTTTGGGTCTCAAAGCCCAACTCATCGATAGCCTGCCTCAGCCCGGTGGGCAATGCTCAGAGCTCTACCCTGAAAAACCCATTTATGACATCCCAGCCTATCCCTCGATTGGCGCTCAGGAGTTGGTCGATAAGCTCTTAGAACAAATCGCGCCGTTTGATGCGGGGATGCATTTGGGCCAGCAAGTGGAATCCTTTGAGAAAAAAGACGATGGGCGGTTTCAGGTTATCACTTCCAAAGGCATCGAGTTTGATGCCGGTGCCGTGATCATTGCCGCGGGCTTGGGCTCATTTCTTCCCAGAAAACTCAAGGCCAAAGGCCTAGATGAGATGCCCGAGCCACCGATTCATTACAAGGTCACCGACCGCTCAGCCTTTGAAGGCAAGCGCTTGTTGATCTTAGGCGGTGGTGATTCAGCGCTGGATTGGACCATGGACTTGGCCGATGTGGCGTCTCATATCCACCTGATTCATCGCCGCGCAGAATACCGTGGGGCGCCGGCTTCTGTGGACAAAGTCAAAGCCTTGGCCGATGCAGGCAAAGTCAGTCTGCATCAAGGCATGATCACGCAGGCGATCAGTGACAACGGTGAGTTTCAAGGCCTTGAGATCATGGACCTTGAGAAAAATAAAACCGTGGTTGAAGGCGATGAGGTGCTGGTGTTTTGGGGTCTCTCGCCAGACCTTGGGCCCATTGCCGATTGGTCGTTGGAGATCGAGAAAAAACAAATCGCCGTGGACACTGAAAAGTTTCAGACCTCGATTGAGGGCGTGTTTGCCATTGGAGACATCAACACCTACCCTGGCAAAAAGAAATTTATCTTATCGGGCTTTCACGAAGCGGCGCTGGCCGCCTTTGGGGTACAAAAGTATATCTATCCTGACAAGCGTCAGTTTGTGCAATACACCACCACCAGCCCCATCATGCATGAACGCTTGGGCGTGGAAACACCACCGAAGTAAATGATGCTCTCTTCAGCGCTTTAAGCCGGCGTGGCTCTGGCTTGGTTTTGATGGATCGATAGCGTTTTGTCGCGTCGAATCACGCTGTAACCAGCGAAGATCAACAAGATGCCAATGAGCTCGGTGACATAGAGCACATAGGTTTGTCCAAACTTGGCCATCGTCCCACCGATGCCAGGCAATAAACCGCCCAAGGCAATCAAGCCATTCCCCCAAAACCGCCCTTTAAACTCCACGGTCTTGAAGTAGCGAGCGGCTGAGTAGAGAGCGCCACCGACCAAAAAGATAAAGGCGTAGATATTCACAAACGGCGTGATGGCTCGGATGAAAGTCCACTCCAACACATTGCCTTGAAGTTTATGCGTCACCAGACTCTCATCTAAAGGTGAGGCAATGACCAGGGCTGAAGAGATGACCAAGACCACCAACAACACGGCTGTCATCTTATGCGCCAGGGCTTTGGGCATGAGCAAATAGACGGTTCCTTGCGCCAGCGGCACGCCGCCTAAGAAAGCGCCGGCGATATACCAAGACTTAAAGATTAAAGGCGACCAGCCATAAAGCGTGTGGATGGATTCGACCAGCGTGCCAATCCCGTAACACACCACCCCAATCGTCCACCACATCAGATACAAGGCCTGCGGCTTCGCGCGCCAGTGCGGATAAATCACCGAGAAAAAATAAATACAAAAAAGCGTGGTGGCGATCGGTATGTAGGCAACCCAAGGCATGGCTTAGCGGTCCTTTGTCCAGAAACATCACGCCACAGCTGGCGGTGATGGTGAGTCAGCCAGTCATTGTAACGAAACCAAAAATGGTCTTTCGATGGAGACGGGTTTTTAGAGGCTTTCGGGCACGAGTTCTAAGTCGAAGGTCACGCCCACGCGGTTTTCGATGAAATCGGTATCGGCAAACTCACCGGTCCCGACGTTGTAATCCAGCCGAAAAATCTCAGCCTCGCCCTGCAAGCGGGGGGCGGGGCCGTCGGTGACCAAACGCATAGAAACTGCCTGGTCTTGGCGGATGTCTTTGATCACCAGTATCCCCTGTGCCTCGTGACTAAAATCACCACCCGTTGCAGTGATGCTTTGGCTAGACCACTGTGCTTGTGGAAATTGACTCACCCAGAAAAACTCTTCGCCTTTGAGGGTTTGATCGCGATCTCGGCTATTGGTATCGGCCGAAGCTGTCTCGACCGCCACCTCGATGCTCGCGGTGGCCAAATCAGCGCTTTCTAAGCAGATGCGCACGGAGAAGTCTTCAAACTTTCCATCGAAGCCACGGCCTTCGGTGACGCCATTGAATGCCAACACACCCGTGTCTTGATTGGCGGTGTGGCATTGAACCTCGTTGGCCAGCGCAGATGGCGCGGCCGCGGTCAAGCCGATCAACAGCAGGCCTTGGAGTGGGATCAAGCTCATTTTCGCCATTGCGGAAGCATCCTTTTTAAGACATCGTCTCTCAAAATAAAGTGGTGTCTGAGTGCCGCCAAAATATGCACTGCCACCACTGCCATTAAGAGCTTAACCAAGAGCTCGTGAAGTTCGTAGAAAAAGTCTTCCGCTGCCGTGCTGGCTTCAATTAAAGATGGGAATGAGATTGGCCCCCACCAATAATCTCCGTAACCGGCCGCTTGTGAATAAAACCAGCCCGAGAGTGGAACAATAAAAATCAAGCCATACAATGCGACGTGCCCAAGCTTGGCAGCCCAGATCTCCCAGTTGGCCAAGTGCTTGGGCAGTGGGGGCGGTGCATGAAACAAACGCCAAACCAAACGCAAGATCGCCAGCATTAAGACCGTCATGCCGATGGTCTTGTGTTGGGTGATCAACTCAAAGCGCGCGCGCAGGCCCTCAGTCTCATCAATGCGCCAGGCCCAGGTGTATTGGATGGCGATGAGAATCACCACGGCCCAGTGAAAAAACTGCGCCACGGCGCCGTAGCGTTTGGGTTTTCGACTCAGTTGCATCTCGACCTCCTCGCCTAGGTTTTAACTCACCCCTGTAGGGTCGCATGCCCAGATGACGGGCATGCGACAGCAGATTGTGCAGACCGGGCGTGTTACGGCAGATCAATGGGCTGCGATGTCCCCATGCCCGGCCCTAGGATCAGGGCGTTTTCCAAAATCCGCATGGCGCCGAGCTGAGCCGCTCTAAAGGCAGGGGCATGGGCAAATAAAATGACTTGGCCCCGACCCACACGCTCACGGGTGACATAAGCTGCTGAGACCACGCGCTCTCTGGCCTCAGGCCACAACAAGCCACCCATGCGGATCATGACCTCATGATTTTCTGGCACCGGCGACCAGCCCAACAAACGCGCCGCCTTTTCATCAGCCGGCACGAATTGTCCCAAACGAATCACCGCCTCAGAACCCCCATCGGTCATCATCACCGGCGAGTTGGAGAACAACACGGATAAAAATTCATTCCGGCCGGCACTCAACCAGTGATCGCTCGGTGAGCGGGTCGCCACCAAGGCGCCTGATGGCATAAACTGCGCCTGCCATTGGTCTTTGCGTTTGCGATCCCCTGGACCAGGTAAGCTTCCCTCAGTCGCTTCGAATGGATAAACGGCCGCATCCACATCTTGGCCCCAGATGTTCTCTGGCAGTGGGTCGTTCCACGCCTGCCATTCGCGATAGAGCTGGTCTTGGAAAGGTGCCATGTCCTCTTCAATGACTTGATCCAGAGTTTGGGTTGAGACCATCGCATCATCCCCTCGCATCAAGCCACGGGCTGAGTTGCCAACCGCAATCAAAGTCCCGCCTTGCTCCACCCAAGTCTTTAGAGCATTGGTCATGCCTTGCGGCAAACCACCACCCCAACGCTCAGGCAAGTACACGACGTTATAGCGCCTCAAATCCATCCAACCAGCGCGGTCTTCGTCGAGCTGGCTCGAGCGAATGCCTAAGCGATGGTCAAGCATCCACCACACCGCACCGACATCGAGCATGTTGTTCCGACCCCGAGAAATCAAAGCGATTTTGGGCTGGATCAGCACGCGCCATTGGCGTCCGCCCAAGTCCGCCAAATCACCCGGCGCTCGACCAAACCCAACGGCATGGACAGGCAAGCCCAGAGAAGCCGCGGTGGTCTCAACCCGCGCCTTCCAATCATCGATGTGGCGGTTGTCATCGGCCGTGATCGCAATCGAGCCCACCGGCAGTGGCATGCCATCAAGCGCTGAGGGTTTTTGGTTGGCACGGACATGCACGCCTTGTTCCATTAGGCGCGCGGCCAAGGCATTGCTTCGATCATCAAGGCCTGAGGCCACCATCGCGATGGTTTGCTCGTTGGCCTCGGCCACTGCATAGGAGACGGCAGGCTCAAACGTGCTGGGATCGATGGCTTCTAGGTTGGTGGTCAGATGCTCAGGGACTTCATAGGCATCCAAACCAAACATCATGGTGATGTTCCAACCGGTGGTGTCATAGATGGTGCTACCGCCCTCACCCAAGACGGCTTCGCGTTCTTTTCTCAAGGCAAACTCGGAGATCTGAGGATCAAACTCGAACATGGCAGCCAAAGAGCGGGCCTCCGGCTGGCGATTTCTCAACACAAAAGAGCCAGCAGGCAAGGTGACATTGCGCTCGACTTGTCCCAGCGGGTTGGTGGCTTGAGACACGCGCGTGTCTTCAGTGAGTTGGTGAATCTCAAAGTCTTGAATCTCGACGAGGTCCAGTAGATCGTGCAAACGACCGGCGTTGTCGGTGGGCAAAATCACCCATGAGCGATCGGCGTATGGCCCATTGGCAGAGACGACCTCGGCACGGTCGGCGGCAAAGGCCGCGAGCATGGCCTCTCTCTCCCGTGCCAATGTCTCTAGATTGGCCATGGATGAGATGACTTGGTGATGCACCGATTGCTTGTAGCTGATGTTATGGGTCAGGCGCTGGACGCCGTCCTCGGCCAGACGGGCTTGCTCATATAAAATGCCCAACGCACCGCGCATGGAGGCCCAGGCATCGGTGTAGCCTGGATACCAATCCTCGTGCCACTCACCGGAGTAATACGGATAGCCAAAGGCGTCATAGGCCTTGGCTTGGTCATCGGCAAAGACATTGGCCATGTCTTTTCGATACGGCGGCAAGTTCGGGTTGTGTGGCTCACGCGCCGGTGAGAAGAGATAAGTATCTTGCGCGCCCATCTCGTGAGCATCGACCAGCAGCACCGGGCGCCACTCGGTGATGGCGCGAATTCGGCCCCGAGTCTCTGGGTGGCGGGCATAAATCCAGTCGCGGTTTAAGTCAAACAAATAGTGGTTACCGCGACCATAAGGCCAATAGCCAGTATGGAGCAACGACTGATCGTCAATGTTGGGATGAAGCCCTCGGTTTTGGTCGAGGCCATTCAAGTGCCGCTCACGGCCATCGGGGTTTTTGTTGGGATCGACGATCACCACCAACTCATCGAGTAGGGTCTGAGTGTTCTCAGATTGATCGGCAGCCAAATGATGCATCACCACAAGGGCTGCATCGGAGCCTGAATTTTCGTTGCCGTGAATGGAGTAAGACATCCAGGCCACCGCTGGTGTTTCTGCGATGAGGTTCTCACGCTCACGCGTACTCAAGCCATCTCGAGGATCGGCCAAGCGGGCCATGTTGGCTTGGATGGTTTCAATTCGAGACAGATTCTCAGGCGAGCTGATCACCAAATAAATCAGCGGACGGTCTTCATACGTGCGGGCGTATTCGACCACTTCCACCCGATTTGAGCTCTCGGCCAGCTGGTAGGCATACTCAACAATCTCAGCAGAGCTCGCTGAGCGCTCACCGACGGGGAAACCTAACACCTGATCAGGCGTTGGGATCGCAGAATCCAGCTCGCTGTGGTCTGGATAAATGGAGATCTCGTAGGCCAAGCCCTCAATGGCACCGGAGTCGGGTCGACCGTATGGGGTCTGTGCGGAGGCATTGATGGCCAGCACCATCAAGATGAGCGCCATGAGAGAGCCGGACAAAACAGAGCGTATGGTGAGGTTGGTGTGTCGCATGATAGATAAACTCTTTGCAGTTGGTCGATTGTGGATGGCCTATGGACGGCCTCAAGCACCGTCAGTGACGGCAGCGCCCATCACCAAGCGGTATCTATTGAGTGTAAACGATCTTTGGCGCTCAGCACATCAGCGCTGGATATCCCAACGTCTTCGATAGCTTTGCGGTTGGTTCTCGAATTGGATCTCAAACGTGGTGGTCACGCGCCAATCTGACCGGCGCTTATTGGTCAGGGCATCCAGCGGCCAAGCCCGCTCAGGCCTTAACTCAACAAACAGCCAGGGGCGCAAAAATTGCCGGCGGAGTCTGACGGAGACAAAGTATTCTTCGGTTTCAAATTTTGGCCGAGTCTGACCAGCGATGCCTGCGTCGGCCCGGATGGCGGTGTGTTGATCGAGTTGCTGATATCCAATCAATAAACTTTTCCAATCCACCCCGTTGGAGGCTTCAGAGAACGTGCCACGCGTGGTCCATCGGATCAGGCGCTCAGGTTTTGGCGACCACTCCAAATCCAGTCTCGATTGCGTGCCAAAACCTTCGATCCGTTCCCAAAAGCCTGTCTGGGTGGCCCGAAACAATAGATCGTCCATCGGTCGGGCTGAATATCGGGCTCGGGTGGAGATCCGAGGGTTGAGCTCGCCCGATTGGACTCGAATGGTGGCATCCAGATCCATCAAGCCTTTGAGTTCTTGGCCCAAGATGAAGCGAAAGCCGAGACGGGTTTTGTCATCATCGCCCTCTAATCCTAGGCCATCCAGACCATCCCCGGAGACGTCTTCATCCCGACTGACCAAGAGACGAACGCGATCGGAGATCTGGGGCAAAACAATATTGGCTCGGACTTGGACACCGCCACTGGTGCCTTTGGTTTGGTCCCAACCCAAGGCCGTTCGCAATCGGATAAAAGTGTTAACAGGGTTTTCTTCAAGAGAGCGCGGATCACCGAAAAAGCCATCAAACCAAACGGCCGGTGCGCACAAATGCTCATTTAAGTAGGAATAGGAGCGATCAATCCAGCTCTCACTGGCCGCTTCACCCCCACAAATGGCCTTAATTCGCTCTGCCTCGGTTGGATCTGAGGTGACAGGCTCGCTTTTTTGGTCGGCGCTGGGCTGATCTGAAACATCAATATCTCGTTGTACATCATCGGCGCTGGCCGCCCAAACACTGGCGCTGAGACAGGCCAAAAACACGCCCATGGCAATGACTGACAAGAAGCTAGGAAAATTCTGATTGTTAATCTTTGTCATCAGCATTGCATTTCACCTCTAGGTGCTGATAGCGTTGACATTCGAATTAGGGGAAAACTTAATAACCATTAACTACAACCCAATAGGGGGAATATCATGGAAAAGTACCATCATTCGGCCGTTATTGCGGTCATTAGCACCCACGCCAACCGCGCATCGATTGTGGCGCCGTTGTTGAAACGTCATGAGCTCACCACGCTCCATTTCAGGTCCTGTGCGCATTTTTTACAGCATACACCGACCAATGCCGTGGATCTCATCATTATTGAGGGATACACCCTCACGCACGCGGATATGCAGTTTTTAAAGAGCTTTCGAGACTCTGAAAACGCGCGTGTGCCGATCTTGGTGATCGCTGGCAACAACGATGAGGCCTTGGCCAGCATGGCACTCCGCGCCGGTGCGGATGATTTTATGCGAAAACCGCTCAGACAAAGCGAATTATTGGCACGCATTGAAAAGAGTTTGCGACAGACCTTACACCCGAAATTGTCACGCTCAACCTTCGGGGTGTTTGAGTTCTTGGTTGATCAACGTCAACTCTACTTCAGGAACCAATTGGCCCGACTCAGACCCAGAGAGTTTGATCTGCTGCTGTGTCTGTTCCAAAACGAGGGCCAGGTGGTCACGCGCGATGTGCTCTTGATGAATGTCTGGCAAACCGTCCCCAGCCTGCCCACTCGCTCCATTGACACTTATGTCAGCCGATTGCGAAAACGCTTCGGGCTCGATGGCAGTTCGGGTTGGATTCTGAGCAGTGTCTATCAAAGGGGCTACTGCATGATGGAAGCGCAGGAGAACCATCAAAATTCACGGCAGCGGGCGGCCGAGGAGGCGCCCGCCTACGATGTCACCATTAAGCGCATTCCCCCACCCAAGCGGGGATAACCTCCTCAACACCCGTCCCGACGTCAGCTGCTGACGTCTGGGCGGGCATCCTGACTCCAACCAAGGGTTTGTCGGTTTGCGTCTCTCGCTTGTCGTTTTTTGAAATGAACCCGACAAGGCCCTTTTCTAAAATGGAATTGTTGATTTAGACATTTATTCCAAAAAAAGGTGGGAGAATTCATGAACGCACCGCAAACTATCTGGCGAATCGCAATCGTGGATCAACAATCAGGGCCCGAGCGGCTGTGGCGTCGGGCATTGCACCGAAACCATGAGCTGCAATTTTTTGATTCCTGTGACGATTTGTTATCTGACCTGCCCGTCAACCCCGATGCGATCGCTGACGACACACCGCACTTGCTGATTGTCGATTGGGATGGCGAGGATGGCCAAGCTGGACATCTGCTTCGGACCCTGCGCCATGATCATGAAAACGGCACCGCAGTCATCGCCGTGGTCGATGACGAGGCGCCCCATCAAGGCATGGATGCCTGTGGGGCCGGCGCCAATGAGTTCATCACCCGCCCCATCGATCAATTCGAGTTGATGACTCGAGTGGTCAATCTGTTAGAGCATCGCCCAAAAAATCTATCTCTACCCGAGCACTATCCGCCGTTTCGGTTTGATCTGAACCGACGGACCGTGGCCTATCAAGGTGAGATTCACCGACCCAGGCCCCGAGAGTTTGATTTGATGCTGTACTTTTTCCGTCGGCCCGATCAGGTCATTGGCCGGGAGACCTTGAGAGACAACGTGTGGTTTGGTGACTCGGAAGAGTGCCGATCGATTGACACCTACATCAGCCGCGTCCGCCACTCGTTCGGTCTAAATGGTGACAGCGGCTGGCAAATCAAATCGGTCTACCGGCGTGGCTATCGATTGATCCCCGCCACGCCTAAAAATTCAGACTAAGGAGCGGCTCACAGAGGCTCTATCCAGCCTCCGTGACCTGACCATCGTGGGCCTCTTGACCATCGCGTCTGCGCGTTAAAAAGCTCACCGCCGCTCGGGCAATGGTCTGGACAATCACATAAAGACACGGGATCAAGACCAAGCTCAAGACCATCGCGCTCAGCAATCCTCCAATGACTGCGATGGCCAGCGGCTGCATCAAGTTCGCGCCTGAGCCCATGCCCAAGGCCAAGGGCAACATGCCCGCCACCGTGGTCAGGGTGGTCATTAAAATTGGGCGAAGACGAATGGCACCGGCTTCGATCACCGACTGCTGCACATCGAGCCCACGGCGTTGGGCACGTTCGATGTATTCCACCAACAAGATGGCGTTATTGACCACAATGCCGATCAACAAAATCAATCCCAAAAAGGCGGGTGCCGACAAAGGTGTACCCGTGGCCCACAACACCCCGACCACCCCAATCACACTCAAGGGTGCGGCGGCCATGATCACAAAGGGGTTCGAAAGTCGCTCATATTGAACGGTTAAGACCACAAACACCAAAAATAGGGCCAAAAAAATCACCGTTAGCATCTCGCGGTTGGTCTCTTCGAGAGTTTCGAATTGACCCCCAAAAATCATGCCGTAGCCCTCTGGCAAACCCAACTGGTCAACCTCTGCACGCACCGCGGTGAGAATGGAGCCCACATCACTCAGCTCGGTATTAAAGCTTGCCGTGATGCGCTGCACTCGCACTTGGTTTTCTCGCTCAATGTCTTCAGGCCCATCACCCAACTCAAAGGTGGCCACTTCAGACAGCTGCACGGGTCGGCCGTTGGGCGCGCCAATCATCAACTGACCCAGCTCGTCGGGATTGGAAGTGACCTCTCGTGGCAGACGAACCCGCACATCATATTCATTGCTTCCGGCCGAGTAGCGAGTGGGAAGGGCTCCGGTGACCGCATCGCGCAACGAGCGTCCAACCTCTGCCACATTGAGCCCCAGAGCCGCTGCTCGCTCACGATCAACGTTGATGTTTAAAAGCGGCATGCGGTCTTCTCTAGACATCTGTAAGTCAGCCAGACCGGGCACACCCTCTAGACCTTCCATCAACTCGCGCGCCAAACCCTGCATCAGATCTAAGTCATCCCCAACGATCATGAGTTCCATGTCATCGCCCGATGCGCCGAAGTTCAGCCCAGGAATTCTCGGTGGCCGCACCCAAATGCCCGACCCTGGAATATCGAGCGAGCGAAGCTTTTGGTTGGCTTGCATGGCCCACAACCCCCCAGGCATCTCGGGACGCTCGGCGGCATCGGTTAGGACCACATCCATGCGCGCAAACCCAGGACGCTCAGAGACCACGCCACCTCTCAGGTGTCCACCCGTCATTGCGAACACGCTCTCGACATAGGGCATCTCTTCTAGCGCTTGTTCAATCATGCGCGAGGCCAGATTGGTCTGCTCAGGTGATGTCCCCGCCGGCAGCCACATGCGAACTTCGACCTGGCCGTCGTCGAGCTGCGGCAAAAACTCGGTGCCCAAACGACCCATGCCCCAAACCGCCAGCACAAACAAGGCCACGGACGTGCCAATAATCGGCCATCGCCACGCCAACACGCCGCCCAAAATGCGCCGATACAGACTCACCAAGCGACTGATTTGGGCATCGATCCAGCGATAGAGCCGGCTTTGACTAAAACCTGACTGGAAAGTTACTTTGCCAAACTGGGCAGCCAGCATCGGCACCACGGTTAAGGCCACGGCCAGTGAGGCCACCACCGCAAATGAAATGGTCAAGATCAATTCTTGAAAAACCAGCGCAGACATGCCGGTGATCAACAAAAAAGGCACCACAGCCGCTAGGTTGGTCAAAGTCCCAGCGGTGATCGCTGAGATCACCTCATCGGCGCCCTCGTGCGCGGCCGTTTGCGGATCCTCTTTGAGTTGCTCTTGGTGACGGGCAATGTTTTCTAGCATCACAATGGCGTTGTCTAACAGCAAACCCACACCCAACGCCAAACCGCCCAAGCTCATCACATTGAGCGTCAGACCGCCCAATCCCATCAAGGCAAAAGTAAATAAGATCGCCATGGGAATGGACAAGCCAATCACAAAGCTTTTTCTAAAAGAGCCCAAGAACGCCAGCACCACCAGCATTGCTAAGGTCGCGCCCAACAATGCCGCGGAACTCACCGCTTCAACCGATCCCCGCACAAAATAGGCGCCATCTCGGGTCGCTTCCCAATCCATGTCTGCCGGAATAAAGCCTGAGGCATCCAAGCGCTCCACCGTCTCATTGATGGCATCGACCACCTCGACCACATTGGCCTCAGGCAGTTTGTAGATGGATAACTCAGTTGCCGGCACCCCATTGAGACGAACAAACACCCGTTGTTCTCGAAAGCCATCTCGAACATCGGCGACTTCGCTCAAGCGAATGCGTCGGTCTGAGTTGGGCACCGCCAACAGCAGATTGCCAATGTCTTCAGGGGACGAGAATCGGCCATCGGTGCGGGCCATGACATCAAACTGCGGGGAGGTGATGTTGCCGGCCGCCACGTTGACATTCTCCGCGCTCAGTTGATCGGCAATATCTCTTAAGGTCAGCTGATACGAGCGCAGTCGGTCTTGGTCCAACACGACCTCAATTTCTCGAATTTGACCCCCAGCAGCCTCCACCGAAGAGACGCCTTGAATCGACTGCAGCTGGGGAAGAAGTCTTTGCTCGACCCAGTCGCGCACGTCTCTGGGTGAACGTGTCGGTGATGAAAAGCCCGCTCGCCAAATGGACCACTCACCGGGATCCCACTTGCGAATGCGGGGTGGATCAATGTCTCTGGGCAATCGCGGTCGTGTGCTCTCCAGCGCTCGGGCGGTGTTTTGTAGGGCGACATCCAAATCCACACCATGCTCGAAGATGAGACTGACATTGGCCCGACCCTCTGACGCTCTAGATGAGAGTGTTGAAAGATTCTCCACCGAGGCCAGACCCCGCTCAAGCACACGGGTGACTTGTTCTTCCATCACCTCGGTGGCCACGCCGGGGTAATTGACCGTGACCCGAATCAGCGGATACTCCACCTCGGGCAATAAGTTCACGGGCAAGCGACCAATGAAAAAGAGGCCCAAGACCACCACAATGGAGGCGATGGCCAATGTGCCAATCGGTCGCCGAATGGAGGCGTGGGTCAGCCCCCCGTAATAGCGGGTGCCGCGAGCCGGATCGTCTTGGTAACGCCTCTTTTGATCTGTCATGTCGACTGCCCCGCTGAGGCGGATCGATCGGCCCACTCCACTATGCGCACGGCCTCACCCGGCCGCATTTCGCTGGGGTTTGATGGCACCACGCGATCGCCGACATCCAAACCAGAGACCACCTCGCGCCAGGCGCCTCGGCTAATACCGAGCTCTACCACGCGCCGCTGTAACGTCATGTCCTCATCAATGACCATGACATAGGACTCACCGTCGAGCTGACCCACCGAAATGGCGGGAATGGCCAAGACGTCTGGGTACGACTCCACCATTAAATTGACCCGCGCCAAATAGCCAGGTCGGATGTTTAAGTTCTCATCACTGGGTAATTCAACTTCCACCGTGATCAGCCGAGAGTTGATATCTGCCGCAGGGAAAATGCGCCGAATTTCGCCTTGGATGGGGGTTTGGCGACCAATCGCATCGATGCTCACGTCCACGATTTGTCCTTCTTCGAGCTGCCCCACATCGAGCTCAGAGACGCCCAGACGGACCACCAAGCTAGACAAATCAGCAATCGAGAATAAAGCGCCGTGCCGCGCCACCGCCTCACCGGGCTCAATCATCCGCGCCACCACGGTGCCGGTGACTGTGGATCTCACCTGCCCAAAATCCACGCGGGTTTGCCAAATTTCCACATCGGATCGGGCCACATCGAGCTCAGCGCGCGCGGTTTGAAAGCTCGCTTCATCCACATAGTCTCTGGCTTTGAGTTGTTCGAAGCGGGCAAAGTTGGCTTCGCGCTCTTCCAGCCTTGCTTTGGCTCGAGCAAGTTCTGCTCGCTGCTCGCGCACATCGATTTGGGCTAAGACCTCACCTTGGCGAACGACATCGCCCTCTTCCACCGCGACTTCAGTGACCACCCCATCGGTTCTCGCCGCCAGCTCGACGGTGCGGAGCGCTTCGACTGGGTTAGAGACACTGATCGAGCGAGACAAATCTTGCCGCTCAACGGTTGAGGACAAGACCGGCGTTGGCATGGGCGCACGCCCACCGCCGCGCTGCCCATCGCCTGACTCCGTCGAGCAAGCAGTGAGCATCAGCACAGTGACACCCAAAACCAACGGGGTCAGTCGAGCTCTCCAAGTGGTATGAACGAATGAAGTCAATGCGCTGTCCTTAATGTTGTGATCAGAGCGTATGTAGCACCTAGCAGATGCCGAGGGCCATCTCCAGATCTTCCAAATATAACGGAGTAATAGCTTATTATGACCCAAGTGAGTCTGGCGAGAAGACCGACGACCCCAAATCAGGCGGCGTCGGGGAGATCGGCGTGGGCTTGCGCGGGTAGACGCTTCAGGATGGCGGAACGGTCAGCGCAATGGATCAGTTCAATGGTCCCATCAAAATGCTCGATCAAGGCGGTGCAACTTTCTACCCAATCGCCACAGTTTAAGTAATCGATGCCGTCAATCCGACTGATCTCAGGGCGGTGAATGTGCCCACAAATCAACCCGTGGACGTCGTGGTGATGCGCAGCCTTGGCCACAGCTTGCTCGAAATTGGAGATGTATTTGACCGCATTTTTCACCCGCTGCTTTAAAAAGGCGGCCAAAGACCAATACTCCAAGCCCATCCAAGAGCGCACTCGATTCACCCAGCCATTCATTTTCAGGAGCAGATCATAGAGCCCTGAGCCAATCATGCCCAAGAGCTTTGAGTTCAGCACAGCGCCATCAAATTGGTCGCCATGTAAAACCAGCAATCGTCGACCATCTGGGGTTTCATGAACAATCTCATTGGCAATTTCGACATTGCCGAGCGCCAAGCCCAGATAATCACGCATCACCTCGTCGTGATTGCCGGGAATAAAGACCACTCGGGTATCGTGCTTGGCTTTACCCAAAATGGAGCGAATCACGTTGTTGTGATCTTGTGACCAAAAGCGGCGTTTTTTGAGCGCCCAGAAATCGACGATGTCTCCAACCAGATACAAATTCTCACAGCGCATGCGGCGCAAGAATTTCAAGAGGTGATCGGCACTGCAACCAGAAAAACCCAAATGGACATCAGAGATCCAAATGGATCGCACATGACGTGCGAAGGCAAACTGATCGCTCTTGGTGGCAGGCGTGGTGACATCCATGGCAACACTCCGCTTGGTTTGTTTAACCTTAGGGGGCTCGGGTGTCATTTCCATTGCAGCGTGTTGACCTTTTTGTGACAGATGTGAAGCCCTGTTCATGGGACCTCGCGCACACTCTGACGACGCTCATTGAAACAGCATGGAGACCTCACATGGCGATTCAACGATTTTTAACAAGTTTTTCTTGCATCCTGGCCGTGGGCTTAGCGCCTAGCCTGTTATTCGCACAGACTTCATTGACTTGCAGCGATGAGAAGACGAGTCGCACTTTCCATGTCACTGCCAAACCAGATGCAGATCAACTGCTCGCCATCCCGGGCGTGGCCGTGGGTGGCAGTGGGTCTTTCTCGTTGCTTGTCGCTCAACAAGCCAGCGCCACCGGTTATCGCGTTGTCTCGGTGGATGAAAATGGCCTAAGCAGCGATGGCATTGAAGCTGAATTGATCGCGGCTGATTTTTCCAAAGGCACGGTGAGCTTTGAGGCCTGCACCGATGAAGGGTTTTTGGTCTCAGCGGTGTATCTAAATGACAGTGACGAGGTGGCCGGTGCGCCTTCAGATGTCTTAGGCGCAGCCCATGAGGTGAACTATGCCAATGTCACCGCCCAAAGCAACCGTCGCATTGGAGTGCGATTTAACGATGGCGGCGCTGAGGCAGCTCGTCAGGTCATTGCCTCACAGTTGAGCACCCAAGCCCCCAATCTGGACCCACCGCGCTTGGTGGCTGAGTTGATACTGACTGAAAACATCACCAACGTATTTGACTTTGCAGAGTCTCAAGCGCCGGTGTATGACTTTACAGAAGGCGATTGCGAGGTCAGAGACCGAGTGGTCATCCACAAAACCGATGGGAACTGCACCGGCAAGATCAATCCAGCCGTATCTAGCGTTGCGGTGCTAGAAGACTTTGGCTCAGTGTTTGTGAATGATGGCGCCACATTTATCAGCCGTCCCGATCGGGTGTTTGTCGCGACCATCACCCAGTCGTCTGATTCACGGGAGGTGATCTTTGCCTCTCGCTTTGAAAAAACCTATCCGACCACGTTCTCGAATGACCCAAATAACCCAACCGCGTTGTCTTTTACCGTGGGTGAAAACACTGTATCCGGCCAAGTCGATGGCCCCAGAAACATTCGTGACTTTGTGACGTTCACGGTTCCCGAAGGCCATGAACTCACCGGAATTTTTTTAGATAACTGGACGGCACCGAGTGATAACTTGGGCTTTGCCCACATCGATGAGGGCAGTACCACCGTCATCCCGACCCAAGAGACTGCCATGGACTTCTTGGGTGGTTCGCATGTCAGCCAAGCGCTATTTCCGCCAGAGACCAATATGCTCACGGTCTTATCAAATGCCCCACAGGGTGGGACT
>CAJXNU010000012.1 GCA_913057255.1 uncultured Wenzhouxiangella sp. | reverse complement strand
GGAAATGGCAATGAACAGGTCAGCTCACCTGTCTCATTGATCACCACCTCGCCCCGTTCATTTCTGATCTCCACCTTCATACCCAAGCCAGGGCCTTGCAACTCACCCTTGATGACAGGTCTTAAAGGATTGCCCAGCGCAAAGCACGACACAATGTCCGTCCCTCCTGAAATTGAAGACAGCTGCACATCGGCTTTGATGTCTCGATAGACATAGTCGAATGATTCGGGCAACAACGGTGAGCCCGTGGATAAGATGGCTTTGAGTGAGCTCAATTGATGGGTTTGTGCGGGCTGAATGCCTGCCTTGTCACAGGCGGCAATCCATTTGGCACTGGTGCCGAAAACCGACACGTCACACTCATCGGCCAAATCCCAGAGCACGTTGCCATCGGGATAAAAAGGTGAGCCGTCATACAACACCACGGTGGCCTCAACGGCGAGTGAACTGACCAACCAATTCCACATCATCCAACCACAAGTGGTGAAATAAAAAATTCGCTCGTCTTTTTTTAGATCGGTATGCAACATCAATTCTTTGAGATGTTGCAACAAGCTGCCCCCCTGTCCATGAACGATGCACTTGGGCACGCCCGTGGTGCCTGAGGAATACAAGATATAAAGCGGGTGATCAAATGGCAGGCGCTCAAACTCAATTTCCGTCGGCTGACCAGAAATGAACTCAGCAAAGCCGATCGAGCCGGACACGTTCAGTGAGGCGTCTGAGTCATCGAGGTGATTGACCACGACGATGCGCTCCAGGGTTGGCAATTGATTGGCGATCTCGGCAACTTTGGCCAAACAATCGTGTGTCTTGCCGTTGTAGCGATAGGCATTGGCACACAACAATACCCGCGGTTCAATTTGGCCGAAACGGTCGATCACGCCCTGTAGCCCAAAATCGGGTGAGCATGATGACCAGATGGCGCCAATGGCATTGGCCGCCAATAAGCCCACCACCGTCTCTGGAATGTTGGGCATAAAACCCACCACTCGATCGCCCACACCCACGCCTTGCGCTTTCAACGCATGGGCCAGCTGGGCCACTTGTGCATATAAATCAGCGCATGTGAGCTCTCGGCGAAGCCCGGCTTCATCGATAAAGATCAAGGCGAGCTGATCGTCACGGCGTCGCAAGAGATTCTCGGCATAACTCAGCCGGCTGGTCGGGAACCAGCGAGTGCCCGGCATGGCCGGCCAGTGCTCCGTGGTGGGCTTGGGTGGCTGACCCACGCCCGATGCATCCATGACCCCTGCAAACCGCCACAGCGCCTCCCAAAAGGCGCCTGGTTCGCGAATGGAGTGTTCATATAGGCTAGGCCAGTCTTTAACCTCCGAATGACCGCCTCGGGCCACAAACTCAATAAAGGCCTGCATCTGAGTCGCATCTTGGCGCTCTTTGGAGGGCGCCCAGAGGACATTTTGGCTGGATGAATCACTCACAACAGACACACTCGCTCTCCCGTCACTGGTGAAATCTCCCCTTCACACATCGCCACACCCATTGATCATGCCCTGTCCAGCTTGCAACCGCAAATGATAATGGTTATCATTTACATGCACCCGCCGGAAATTGACCGGTTCAACGGCATCTGAGCGGGGTTTGATGTTTGCACATACCCGAATTGAGGTCACCATGGCGCATAAGAAAACATTGACGTTTGCCCTGTTGCACATGACCATTGCCTTTAGCGTTGTCTGGGCACTCACCGGCTCAATCGCCCTAGGTGGAGCTGTGGCTTTGATTGAACCGACCTTGAACACGATCGCTTACTTTTTCCATGAAAAAGTCTGGGAGCGGTGGGGCCGTGGCAGAAAATCACGGCACACCGGTGCGGCGCACTCCTAGAGCGCGCGCTCGAGTTCGGGCAGCAATTCAAACAAATCCCCTACCAATCCAAAATCCGCCACCTCAAAGATGGGTGCCTCGGCATCTTTGTTGATCGCCACGATGGTGCCGGCGTCTTTGATCCCGGTCAGGTGCTGAATCGCTCCAGAAATACCCACGGCAATGTAGAGATCCGGCGCAATGATCTTGCCGGTTTGACCCACCTGCAACTCGTTAGGGACATAGCCTGCATCCACGGCGGCCCGCGATGCACCCACCGCTGCGCCCAACTTTTTGGCCAGCGAGTGAACGATCTCGAAGTTCTCAGCAGATCCCAGGGCGCGCCCACCCGATACCACCACCGACGCCGATGAGAGATCCGGACCCTCTCCACCGGAACCTTCGGTCTTAAGGTAGCGAGTGTGAGTCGGCGCACTGGCCTGTGGCTCGATCGATTCAATCGCTGCGCTCCCGCCCACACCGGTTGCAGCAAATGAGGCGGTTCGGATGGTGGCCAAGATGGGCTTGGACGAGGCCGGCACGTTCACAGTCACAATGGCATTGCCCGCATAAATCGGGCGCTTGAACGAACGATCCGATAGCACTTCCATCACATCAGAAATCTGATTCACTCGCAACAGCCCGGCCACACGCGGCAACAAGTCTCGCCCAAACGTGGTTGAGGGCGCGAAGATGTGCGTGTAGCCACTGGCCACTGCCACCATCTCAGGCGCCAATTGGGCGGCCAAGGGATTGGCGAAATGGGGAGCGGAGATCACTTTTACACCCGTCACACCCGACAATTCGGCGGCCTGCTGGGCGGGTCCTTGCGGGTCATGGCCAAACACCAAGACCTCGACGGCTTCAGCTCCCACGGCCAAAGCCCCCGTCAGGGTTTTGGCGGTGGCTGGACTGAGATCGGTGCCGTTATGTTCGGCAATCACTAAGACTTTGCTCATCACAACAACCCTCTTTGCTTTAAGGCATTCACGAGTGCCGCCACATCCTCGACTTTCTGGCCACCTGCCCGTTTGGCGGGTGCCTCATAGCCTGCCATCTCAAAATCTTCCTCTGCACCCAGGCCCATGTCTGACAACGGCTTAACATCCAGCGGCTTTTTCTTGGCCTTCATGATCTCTGGCAGTTTCACAAACCGCGGCTCATTGAGTCGCAAATCCACGGTGATCACCGCTGGCAAGTCGACTTCAATGGTTTCTAGACCGGCATCTACCTCGCGGGTGACTTGAGCTGATTGACCATTGAGCACAATCTCTGAGGCAAAAGTGGCCTGCGGCCGATCCCACATGGCTGCCAGCATTTGCCCAGTTTGCGAGCAGTCATCATCGATGGCTTGCTTGCCCATCAACACCAGGTCGGGCTGTTCTTGCTCAATGATCTTTAAAAACACCTCAGCGGCACTCAGCGGCTGAATCAGGGCATCGGTCTCGACCAAAATGGCTCGATCGGCCCCCATGGCCAAGCCGGTCCGCAATTGCTGCTGGCAGGCATCGGGCCCGATGGAGGCGACCACAATCTCATTGGCCTCGCCACGCTCTTTGATGCGGATGGCTTCTTCCAGCGCAATTTCGTCAAAGGGGTTGATGGACATCTTGACTCCGTCGGTCTCCACGCCCGAGCCATCATTTTTGACGCGCACTCGGACGTTGTAGTCCACCACGCGCTTTAAAGTCACCAGTATTTTCATTCAAAGACCTTTGAAAGCCGTTTATTCAGCCTCTTATTGTACCGTCTGGACGTGATCATTTGGGGGCAGCCAGACTCGTTAACAGCGCGTCTTTGGTCACTAAGAACACCCCATCGCCCCCGTGCTCAAATTCCAGCCACACAATCTCTAAGCGTCTGGCCAATGCCCACTCATCGAAGGCCTCGGCCGCCTCTCCCACCTCACAAATCAAGACCCCACCATCCTCTAAGTGACTTGAGGCCTCGGTGACCAGTCGGATCGTGACATCTAGGCCACTGTCCCCTGCCACCAACCCCAGACTGGGCTCATGTCTATATTCTTCAGGCAAGTTTTCCATGGAGGGGACCGGCACATAGGGTGGGTTGGCCAGTATCACATCGAATCGTTGTTGAGACAGCGCTTCGTAGACATCGGAGAGATGCAGCGACACACGAGAGGCCAGTCCCAGACGATTGATGTTTCGCTCAGCCAGCGCTAAAGCCTCTGGACTGATGTCCACCGCATCCACGCTGACCTGTGGCCAGTGGTGGGCCATGGCCAAGGCAATCGCTCCCGACCCAGTGCCCACATCCAAGACGCGGCGTGCCTGATGAAAATCAAACCAAGGCAACGCATTGCCCAAAATCACCTCTGCCATCGGCGAGCGAGGCACCAAGGCCGCGTCGCTGACCTCCAACAGGAGACCGGCAAACCACGCCTGCCCAATCAGATAGGCAAGCGGTTTTCGGGTCTGAATTCTTGAAAGGCACAAGGCATCGAGTTTGGCTCTTAGCGTTTCATCGAGTGGCTGATCAAATACGGTGTCTGGAAAATCGGGGGGCAGTGCCATGACATGGCTGACCATCCAACAGGCTTCATCAATGCCATTGGCGGTGCCATGCCCGAAATACAAGCCTTGAGCCTCCATCGCCTGGGCCGCCGCCTCCACCCATTGGCCAACCGACAAGCCGTCCGATGGCCCCAGTCTCGAGCCCTTAAATGCTTTGCTCACGATGTCACAACACCCATGCTGAAAACTCCCAAATGCGTGCAATATTCAATGGTCTGACGATACGATATCGAATCACTCTCGCTATAATGCCTGACATGAGCAAACAACACACCCACCCAACAGTCCAAGGCAACGCCTTGGTGGTTTTAATCGTCCTCATCGCCGCTGTTGCTGCAGGCCTAATGGTCTCTCGGACCTTGCTCGATCAAAGCCTAGATCTGCGGGCCGCGTCTGTGTTTCCGACCCCACGGATGCTCAACGATTTTGAGATTGAAACAGCCGAGGGAGAGCCCTTCACTCAAGAGGCACTCAAAGGCCAATGGACGTTGTTGTTTTTTGGTTTCACCAACTGCCCAGACATTTGCCCCGATACCTTGGCAAGCCTCGCGCAGTCAATGGATTCACTGCGACTAATGAAGCAGGATACATTGCCGCAGGTGGTGTTTGTCTCGGTGGATCCCGAAAGAGACCAAGGCGATTTGCTCGCCGATTATGTCGCCTGGTTTGATGAGTCTTTCCTAGCGGTGACAGGCGATGACCCAGCGCTGGAACAATTGACCCGTCAATTGGGGGTCATTTACGTGCGCGACGAAGCCGATCCCAATACCGGCTTTTACAATGTGGATCACTCCGCGGCGGTGATGATCATCGACCCAGAAGGCCGACTGTTTGGACGCTTCGGACACCCCCTCAATCCTGAGGCGGTGACGGCCGATTTGTTTCAAATCACTTCATGAGACCTTCGATCGCTTCGCGCTTGCGCGTGTGGCCTCAGTATTTTCTACCGAAACACGCGCTGACCCATTTTGCGTGGTGGTTATCGAACATCGGCTACCCGCCTTTTAAAAACGCCTTCATCCGCCTATTTACTCGATTGTTCTCAGTGGACTTACAAGAAGCCGCCTCCAGTGAGCCCAGCGACTATCCAAACTTCAATGCGTTTTTTACTCGGGCTTTAAAGCCAGGGGCACGCCCCTTGGATGAAGCCAGTTTGGTTAGCCCATGCGATGGCTGTATCAGCCAGCTAGGCCAACTCGATGGCAGCCATCACAATCGCTTAATCCAAGCCAAGGGGCTGGACTATACCTTAGAAGAGTTGTTGGGCAGAGATGAAGGCTTGGATGGGTTTTACGGGGGTCAATGGATGACCATCTACTTAGCCCCTTACAACTATCACCGAGTGCATGTGCCAGCAACAGGACAACTGGTGCAAGCCACACGAATCCCCGGCGAGCTTTTTAGCGTGTCTCATGCCACCGCCCGAGGCATTCCTCGGCTGTTTGCTAGAAACGAGCGATTGGTGTGCGAGTTCACTCATCCCCAAGGCTCTTATTGGCTGGTGATGGTGGCGGCTCTCATGGTCGCTGGCATTGAAACGATTTGGGATGACCCCAGTCTTCGGCGTCCACTGGCCACCCCGCTCGACTACACAGGCCCACCCATCAACTTTCAGCAGGGCGATGAGATGGGCCGCTTCCACTGGGGCTCGACCGTGATTTTGATCACGCCGCCACACTTCCCCCGCTGGAAGGCAAGCTTGAAAGCGAGTGATCTCGTTGAGCTCGGGCAGGGCCTGACTGCTTAAGCACGCGTGCTGGCCACAGCCAGTGGGCACCTACCAGGCCAGCATCGCGGCTGAAAAAAATAAGGAGAGAGTCGGCCGATAAGCCGGGTTCTGTCGTGGACAGTCATTCATCTGCGATGGCTGTCGCCAGCCACCTGTAGCAGCCTACCCGGATGCGACGCGGGCCACGCCACAGCATCCCTATTTGGCCTTGCTTCGAGTGGGGTTTACCCTGCCATTTCGGTTGCCCGAAACGCGGTGCGCTCTTACCGCACCATTTCAACCTTACCTGTGCCCGAGGGCCATCGGCGGTATATTTTCTGCGGCACTTTCCGTCGGTTAAGCGTCACCACCCAACCGCCCAGGCGTTACCTGGCACCCTGCCCTATGAAGCCCGGACTTTCCTCTATGCCCAAATAAGGACACAGCGACTGTCTGGCCGACTCTCAACCAGAAAGCATAGCGCAAAGCCAGGGGTTTAGGAAGCGGGCTTCAGCAAGGCATCCGCGACCATCCACAAGCGCCATTGCGCGGTATCGATGGCAAAGGCTCTGGTCAGATGATCAGCCGCTTGATTGGCAATGGCCTGGGGATCATCCTCCAACGTCTCAGATCCAATCCATAACTGACGACGGCCAGTCTTGGGGTCAAAGCCACATCGATAAAACACGAAGGGCAGCCGTTCACGACACAGCATGTTCAACAAACCCTCTCGCACGTTGAGCGTGAATGAGGGCGCTTGCCCGGTGAGCGTGGGCCGTCCATCGGCTGGCGCATCGACCAAGATCACCGGCGTTTGGCCAGAGTTCAGGCCCTCTAAAATTTGGGCGTAGGCACCCCCGAGTGTGATTGAACCACCACAGATCTCTAGTGCGCGAAGATGCACACCATGAGCCCATCGCTCAGCCCTCGTGCGAAACACCGTTTGTGGCTCTTGTCGATAGACAAACTTTGGCCCCAGCCCACGTTGGTTTAAATGCGCCAAAGTGGGCAGGCCGGCACCCCAATGGGTGCCTAAGGCAATGAAGGGTTGTTTGGGCCACTGGCCCACCACCTCGATATCCCTCATCAATCTTGCAGCCTGCCCTCGCACCAACCGCCAACCATCACAGCGGTCCAGCGCTGCCGATAAGACATGGCGTCTAACCCAATCGGGGTCTGGCTCATGGCCCAGCTTTCGGGCTGCCTGTTGGTCTCGCTGAGCCATGGCTTGGGCATTGGGAAAGGCCCAGGCGTGCTCACAAAATCGAGCATCATCGACACCGTATCCGCGGCGTGCGTCTAGATAAGGCAGAATTAGGCGTTGATACATACTCACAGTCAATACAACTCGCTCTAGGGCAGGCGCAGGATGCGAAGCCACCACCAAAAATTCACTAGGCCCAGCAAAGAGGCGGCCACGTAAGTTAAAGAGGCAGCGGTTAAAATCTTTTTTGCATGTGACTCATCTTCGGGTTTGAGATATCTGCCCTTTTTGAGTAGCGGGAGCGCTCGGCGGAAACTGGCATCAAGCTCCGTGGGCAAGGTCAACAAATGCACGACCACGCCAGAAGCCAGTGCCGCCACACCCATCACCAACAAAACAAGCCCTGCCCTGGGCAAGCGAAGCGCCACCAAAACCACCGGCATCAAGGCAATCAAGATCAGACCCACCTTTTGCAGCTTTTGCATCCAACTGACCAACTGCGTCCGCCAGATCAATGGTTGATACCCATCGGCATGTTGGATGGCGTGGCCCACTTCGTGAGCCGCCACCGTGACGGCCGTTAATGAGGCCCCATCGAAATGCTGTGGGCTCAGGCGAACCGCCCGCGCGCTTGGGTCATAATGATCACCCGCGCCCTTGGCTTGCTCGCCAATGCGTTCCACCGCCACCGCCTCGAGTCCCAGCTGATTCAAAAGATGTCTGGCCAACTCACCACCGGTCCCAGGATATCGATCCGCGGGTGTCTCGTATCGCTTCAACACCTGCTTCACCCACCACTGAGGCAAAAACACCATCAGCGCAAAAGAGGCTATCAGCAATAACCAGATCACTCTGAGAAATCTCCATCCGCGGGCTGGGCCGCTGATCTTTGGTGCTCGGCGTCTGAAGCGCGGTCTGATCCTTGTATCCATTGCCAGGCTTGCTGTCGCGACAGGCCACTGACTCTGCCCAGCAGACGGGCAGCCTGCGATGGTGGCAATGCCTCTTTGAGCGCTTCGGCCAATACATGGGGTGAAATCATCGGCTCAGGCTCGCTGACACCCTGCACCACCAACACCGCCTCCCCGCGACACTGGTCGGGATCGGCTTCGACCCAAGCTCGCAAGGCCTCGATCGAATCCCGTTTGATGGTTTCAAACTGCTTGGTGATTTCACGGGCCAACGTGACTTGGCGCTTCGCACCTAAGGTCTCACGCATGTCGCTTAAGACTTTGACCAAGTCCCTGGCTGGCACATAAAAGATCAGGGTGGGCTCCACTGAGGCCAACTCACGCAGTCTGGCTTGGCGGGCGGTCGACTTGGCGGGCAAAAAGCCCTCAAAAAAGAAGCGGTCGCTGGCCAGCCCAGCCACTGACAAGGCAGCAATGGCTGCACAGGGCCCTGGCACCGGGCTGACTCTTATGCCTTTGTCGTGTGCGGCACTGACCAGTCGGTAGCCAGGATCAGAAATCAGTGGTGTGCCCGCATCACTGACCAAACAAGCGTCATCTCCGGCCAACAGGTGGTTGGTGATCTCTTCGATCAGCCCGGCTTCACTGTGTTCATTGACACTGACCCAACGTTGGTCTTTGCGGTGAGGAACCAAACGTCGCGTGATTCGGGTGTCTTCGGCTGCAACAAGAGAGGCGTTTTCCAATGCCGATCGCGCCCTCGGGCTGAGATCATCTAGATGTCCCAAGGGGGTGGCCACCACCCACAAGGTACCCGCTCCGCTGGGTTGGGATGGGGTCTCAGGCTTTGCATGAGGCACCGATGTCGCTTTCATAAAGGCATTGTAATACGGCAATCAATCTTGGGGTTTGGATGGTTTATCATCGAGTCATGATAAAGAGATTGACCCCTGCCCAGATGCGTTTTCGGTCATTGGTGGCGCTGACGGCACTGCTGATCGTGGCCGCCTGTGCGCCCAGAAGCGAGTTCGTGCGAGGCACGCCCGAAGAACTCGAGGATTATGGGACAGAATACGCTCGAGCCGAGCGTCGATCGGCCGAAAGTTCAAATGAGCGGGCAGACAGCGCCGTTCAGTCGCTTCAGAACCGCCTTAGGAATGGCACGGCATCGGCCGATCAATGGCTGTCTGATATGGATAGGTATCGGATCAATGAGATTCAGTGGCAGCTACAAACACACCGCGACGATCCTTTGCTCAGACCGTGGCTGGAATTGGCGCTCATGGTTCAGACCCAGCGCCTCTCTCCAGAGGCTATGGAGGCTGATTTAGCACGCTGGGCACAGGCCTATCAAAACCAGCTACCCAGTGAGGACATCCGACTAGACACACTCGCTTGGGTAGATGCTTGGCGCGTGCAAGCCCACGGCCCACAAACCATTGGCATCATATTGCCAGGCGACTCTGCCCTCGCCACACCGGGCGAGGCCATTAAAGATGGCATCTTGGATGCTTGGCTGGCGTTGGATGTTGAACGCCGGCCCGATCTGTTCTTTTATTACGTGGATGATGATGCGCCCCAAAGCCTGTATCAAGTGCCCCAGCTTGCGATCGAAGACGGGGTGGATTGGCTCATTGGGCCACTGCCTCGGACGCAGGTCGAACAAATCTTAAAAGACCGGTCCGCTCGCTGGATGATCCCCACCCTATTTCTCAATGTGCCCCGACCCGAGGGACTGCGGCAGTCGTTGGGCAACCGCCGGATTGCCTTTGCCCTCAGCCCAGAAGACGACGCTCGAGAGGCTGCCATTTACGCACGCCAGTTGGGCTTGGGGCGCGCACTGATCTTAGAGCAGGACACTTCTTGGGGTGGTCGCATGGGAGAGACCTTTGCCCGTGAGTTTCAATCTCTGGGTGGCCAGGTCATTGAACAGGCCGCCTATGACCCCCAAGTGGTGGATCACACCGAGCTATTGGAATCGGTATTGGGCCTCAATGACTCAAAAAGACGCATTGAGGATGTTGAAAGACTCATCAATGAGCCGATCGCCTCTCAGCCCGAGCGTCGCCGAGACATCGACATGATCTTTCTGGCATCGCGCGCGGCAGATACGCGCCAAATCAGACCTCAGTTGCAGTTCTTCAGAGCAGAAGACTTACCGGTGATCGCCACAGCGCACGCCGTGGACGGCTCAGTTGATGAGCGTCGCGATGTGGACTTAGAGGGAATGTACTTACCCATGCCACCGTGGTTTATTGAAACCACCCCGCCTGGACAGGCGCGCATCAACGCCGAGGCGCGTCATGGACAATTGAGCACACCCGCTTTGTCTCATCTCTATGCGATGGGACAAGATCTCACCACCCTAATGCAGTGGTTAGAGGTGCTCCAACACGACCCCGATGCCGAATTGATGGGCATGACCGGCACACTCTCGATATCCCCTGTGGGGGAAGTGGAAAGAGAGCTCACTTGGGTGCAGATCGAAGAAGGTCAAAGTCAATCCCAGACGCGAGAGAAGTGACATCTCTCGAATGAACACCCGCTGATACGGAGGAACCCGGTGTGATTGCCCCAACCGATACCCGCCAACGCTTTGCACTCTATCGCTTGCTGATTGCCGGTGTGATGCTACTGACAGTGAATGCCTGCGCACTGGTGGCTGTGGGCGCGATCGTGGTCACAGGGTCTGCCGTGCACGATCGCCGCTCGGTTGAGACGGTGGTGGATGATCGACTGCTCAACATTGCCGTGCGTGATGCACTCTATGGCAGCGATGCCTTTGGCAATGAAAGTCGCATCAAAATCAGCGCATTTAATGGGTGGGTGCTGCTTGCTGGAGAAGCCGTCTCAGAAGAACACGTGGCAGAGGCGACCGAGTTGGTCAGCGGCGTGAAGGGCTTAAAGAAACTATTCAATGAACTCGCGCCAGAACCGCCGGCGAGTCTCGCCCAAGCCAGTCGAGATCGCCTATTGTCACTACAAGCGAAATCAGCGGTGGCAGACATCAAAGACATGCCGAGATTTGATGCCTCAAGAGTCAAAATCACCACCGCAAGAGGCAATGTCTATCTTCAAGGCCTACTCACCCAAGCCGAAGGCGCTCGCGTGGTGGAACAAGTCCGCTATGTCAATGGTGTGGAACAAGTGGTGGTGCTGTTTGAGTGGGTCGAATCACCCGACGCTCAGTCTTGAGGTCAATCACTGCCAGATAAACTCAATCGGCCACCATTGGCCAATCAATACCAAGGCGAGGATCGAAAAGACAGCAGCCAAGATATCATCGATCATGATGCCCAAGCCTCCCGATGCATGCCGATCCAACCAGCGGATCGGCCAAGGCTTGGCGATATCGAACAGCCGAAAGAATAAAAAAGCCAGCAACCAGGCATCCCAGCTAAAGGGCAGCACCATCAATACTGCCCACAGTCCCACCCATTCATCCCACACAATGGCCCCATGGTCATGGGTACCAATCGCATCTGCGGCACGTGAGCAAATAAAAATACCTGCCACAAAAGCCACGGCCAGTACACTCAATTGCCAGCTGATGGGCAAAAGAGCAATCGGATACATCACCATCAATGCCGCTAGGCTCCCCACGGTTCCGGGTGCTTTGGGGCTCAGCCCACTGCCAAGACCCATGGCCAACAATCCGCTCACAGAACCAAAGGTGACGGCAACAAGGCGCTTTCTCTCATCGACTGACTTCACGTCATTGCTTCCTGAAAGTGGTCCCAACCCTGTCTTACCGGAACAAATTCATCTCCACGCGGATCGAGCAACTTTACGGTGGGCTCAGCCGTCACTTGGCCAATCACGCTGGCTGGTGTTCTTGCCGATTGCAAATCGTCCAACAAGGCGTCCACTTTCGACGGTGGCACACTCATCAACAACTCATAGTCATTGCCCCCGCTCAACTGCAGGTTCCAGCGATCGGCATCCGGCAAGTGTAGCGTTTGTAAAGCCTCCGATGTGGGGAGCGCATCCAGCTGAATTTGGGCCCCCAATGGGGTGCGGGTGTCTGATGAGGCATCCAATAGATGCGACAAATCGGCCAATAACCCATCCGAGATATCGATCATGGCATGGACATGCTTGGCTGCATGCTGCCCAGCCAACACCCGAGGTGTTGGGCGCCGTAGCCTCGCTTGCAACGCTTGATGCACAGGCTTATTGTCTAGTGCCAGTCGCAAAGCCGTCGCGGCATCCCCCAATGACCCTGTCACGACCAAGGCATCCCCCACCGACGCTCCTCTGCGGGTAATGGCCTGACCCGGCGCGACCTCACCGATCAAGACCACGCCAATGTTCAATGGACCTTCTGAGAGGTTGCCACCGACCAAAGTCACTCCATCATCCACTGACAAAAATCCTTGCACAAAATCATCCAGCCAAGCTTGGGTGGCATAGGATGAGTTCTTGGGTAAGGTCAGGTTCAACAATGCCCATCGGGGATAAGCGGCCATTGCAGCCAAATCACTGAGGTTGACGGCCATGGCCAGATGGCCAATGTCTTTGGCACGCCAATCAGAGGTGAAGTGCCGGTCCAATACCAATGAATCGGTGGTGGTGACCAAGTGCTGGTGGGGCGTGGGTGAGATAACGGCTGCATCGTCACCAATCCCGATGGGGACAGCATCTGAAGCCTTGACGTGGCGTGCGATAGAGCGAATGAGATCAAACTCTGACGGTGCCGAGCCAGTGTTCATGAGTGGGTGATTTCAGTGGCTCTCAGTTGACTGGCCAATCGGTCCATGACGCCGTTGATAAAGGTGTGTGCATTTTCAGACCCAAAGCGATGACTCAGCTCAATGGCCTCATCAATGACCACGCGATAAGGGATTTCTGGATGATGCAGCAATTCATTGACGCCAATCCTCAAGACGGCGCGCTCCATTTGATCGAGACTCGCATCCACTCTTTCTAGTGCGGGTGCAATGAGCGCATCGATGGCTTCTTGATTGGCAACCACTTCTCTGACCAAAGTCTCGAAGTAGTCCACATCCACGCCATCAAAATTTTGCTCTTCAGAGAATTGAGCAATGATGGCTGCGGATGTGTCGTTGTTCAATTGCCATTGATAGAGCGCTTGCAGCGCGCGACGGCGTGCGCGACGGCGAGGCTCGAAAGGGTTATCAAAACTCATCGGGGCCTGACCAGACGGGCTGTGTTTGGCTCAAGGTGACCATTTCCACCACCGCTTCGGCCACTTCTCTGCCTTTGTCTTTTCGATTGGGATCGGCTCGCTCGAAGGCTTGTTCGGCATTTTCTGTGGTCAATACCCCAAAGCCCACGGGCACACCCGTTTCTAATGCCACCTGACCCAAGCCTCGGGCACATTCTTGGGAGATAAAGTCAAAGTGTGCGGTCTCGCCGCGAATCACAGCACCCAGCGCAATGATGCCTTGATGACGACCTGCCATGGCCAGTTGGTGACATGCCAAAGGCAGCTCCCAAGCACCGGGCACGTGGAGCGTATCGATTTGGTCTGCCTCCATGCCCAGATCAAGCAATGCTTGATGCGCACCTTGCCTTAACCACTCGGTCACTTGGGCATTGAACTTGGCCACCACAATGGCGATTCGCTCGGGAACAGCAGGACTAAATTGTGAAGCACTCATAAACGCTTACTCTTGTTGTCAGTGGTTTGAGTCGCACCATTACATTGATTAATGGTTTAATGACCCTCACCCTCTGGGACAATATACTCTGTGATTTCTAAACCAAAACCATCGAGGGCGCTCAATCGCTTGGGCGCGCCGTAGACGGCCATACGAGAGATGCCCAACTCTGCAATGATCTGGGCGGCAATGCCATAGCTTCTTAACTCGTGACTGGCATCTTCGATGTCTTTGCCTTGGCCCACATCGGTTTGGGTTTGCATCAGCGTATCCATCCGAGATTGGTCGTCTTCATCATAGCCCAGAATCAAAGCCAGCCCGCGGCCTCTTTGGCTGATGTCTTCCAATACAGGCCCCAACGGCATGCCAAATGCCGGATCACTCACGCGCATGACATCGCCCAAAAGCTCTGGGACGTGAACCCGAACAGGGCATGGCTCCTCACTGGCGATGTCCCCCTTGAGCAAAGCCCAGTGGAGTTTCTGATGAATTCGGTCTCTGAATACCCGCAGCTCAAAGGGTCCATATGCGGTGTTGACCGATTGCTGATGCACACACTCGACATTGGCTTCATGCGCCATGCGATAACGGATCAAATCGGCCACCGTCCCCATTTTTAGGCCATGTTCTTTAACAAATGCTTCGAGCTCTGGACGACGAGCCATGGTGCCATCGTCGTTGAGAATCTCCACCAACACGCCAGCTGGCTCTAAGCCCGCCAGCAACGCCAGATCCATGCTCGCCTCGGTGTGTCCAGCGCGCGCTAATACCCCTCCGGGCTGCGCCATCAATGGGAAGACATGCCCTGGGTGATTGAGATCTTGGGCAGTGGCATCGGGTGCGACTGCGGTTCGAATGGTGTGCGCTCGGTCATAGGCTGAGATGCCTGTCGTCACCCCCTCAGCAGCTTCAATCGATACGGTGAAATTGGTTTGGTGATGACGGTCAGTGTCTTGCACCATCAACTCAAGACCCAATTGCTTGCAACGCTCGCGCATCAAAGATAGGCAAATGAGCCCGCGCCCATAGCGCGCCATAAAGTTAATGTCTTCAGGTTTGACGAGACTCGCCGCCATGATGAGGTCACCTTCATTCTCACGGTCTTCATCATCGAGCATGACGACCATCTTGCCGGCACGAATGTCTTCTAATATGGATTCGATTGAATCAAACTTCATGGCTTGCTCGCTTCAATTATTGTGACGCTGTCATGAGACGGTCGAGATACCGTGCCAGCAGATCGATTTCAAAGTTCAGCCCATCGCCCACACTCAGCCGGCCCAATGTTGTCACAGCCCATGTATGGGGAATGATGTTGACGGAAAAATAAGTGCCTTGGCTTGCGTGATCAACCACTTCATTGATGGTCAGACTCACCCCGTCTAGCGTCACCGAGCCTTTCGGCGCCACAAACTTCTCAAAGCCTGCCGGCACCAGAATATCGAGGCGATGATTGCCGGCATCCAATGCTTCAACCGCCAGCACTTGAGCGACACCATCGATGTGACCAGTGACGTAATGACCTCCGAGGTGATCACCCACTTGGAGCGCCAACTCCAAATTGAGCGCATCACCCACTTGTCGGTCGCCATGGGTTGTCTTTGCTAGGCTCTCACCCGATAGGTCGGCACTGAAACCCGTGGCATCGATATCGAGTGCGGTCAAACAACACCCTGCCACAGATACGCTGGCACCGGTGTCCCAGTCAGCAGGCGACAAGTCTGGGCAGTTGATTCGAAAGCGCGCACCCTCGCCTTGAGTCTCGATGGCTTGGATCGTACCCAGGCCCTGAACTAATCCGGTAAACATAGTTGACTCTCTGGCGGTCCTTATTGGTTGCTCATGAATTGGTTGCTAATGACTCGTTGACTCATGCTGGTGCCAACGCAGTCGCAAAAACTGATCGGGTCCAAGTTGCCTAACCTCCACACAATGCATCCGCAGACGTTGATCAAACGCTTGGATCGTTGGCACATTCACCATCGGCTGTCCGTCGCCCAAAAATACGGGCGCTTGGTAGATCAACACCTCATCGACCCAGCCGTTTTCTAACAGCGCGCCAGACAAGGTGGGTCCCGCTTCAACGTGGACTTCATTGAGCTCTTTTTCGCCGAGCCAATTCATCAACGAACCAAGGTCCACACGACCATTTAAATCGGCTGGGCGTTGATGCCACTGCAAATCTTTCGATGCGCGTGCTGCAAACCAGTCGGGCATCTCAACGGTGCTCACCACCCAGACTGGCGCATCCGACTCGAATATTTTCGCATGTTCAGGGAGTCTTCCGTGTGAGTCTAGGATCACTCGGATGGGTTGCTTGACCGGCCGCTCGGTGGGTTCATCGGTGGGTTCGTTCGTGGGTTTCTGAAGGGATGTGTTCAATCGCGCGGTGAGCAAAGGATCATCGGCCAACACTGTATTGATCCCGGTCAACACCGCACAGGCTTTCGCACGCCACCGATGGCCATCGGCCCGCGCAGGCTCTGAGGTGATCCATTTTGAGCGACCGTCAGGCCCGGTGACTCGCCCATCGAGACTGGCGGCCAGCTTTAAACGCATCCAAGGGCGCCCAATTTGGTGGCGCTGAATAAAGCCAATATTGAGCTCATGGGCGGCCGACTCACCCACCCCCACACTGACATCGATCCCAGCTTGTCTCAAACGGGCGATGCCGGTGCCCGCCGTCCGAGGATCGGGATCTTCAATGGCCACCACGGCCCTTTTGATGCCTGCCTCAACCAACGCTTCACTACAAGGTGGTGTTCTCCCATGGTGATTGCATGGCTCCAAGGTGATGTAGGCGGTTGCGCCGTGCGCTTCTGGACCAGCCTGTTTCAATGCCATCACCTCAGCGTGGTCACCACCGGCTTGTTGGTGCCAGCCTGATCCGATTAAAGCGCCGTCTTTGATCAGCACGCAGCCCACACGCGGATTTGGACTCGTTGAACACTGACCTAAGCTGGCCAGCGCCAATGCTTGATCCATCCATTGAGCATCCATGGTCTGCGGGGATGAATCCGTCATTGTTTGGATATTTTTTTCGATTGGGGGCTGGAGGCGGCGACCTCATCGCTCATCTCACGGAGCAAGGAAAATTGTCGGGTATCGAGTGCACCCGGCTTGTTTTGCTCCAACCGTTCAATTTCCTCGCGGAAGGCTTGCACATCCTCAAAGCGACGATACACGGAGGCAAAACGCACATAAGCCACTTGATCTAGTCGGGCCAGCTCTTCGGCCACCCAGGCACCGAGCTGCTGCGAGGAGACTTCCGCCTCTTCTAAAGTGCGGATACGTCGGACCAGCGCCCGAACTGAGTGCTCAACCGCCTCGGTCTCGACGGGGCGTTTTTCCAGCGCCTTTTGAATGCCTCGCCTGAGCTTTTCTTCGTCGAAGAGCTCGCGGGTACCATCGGACTTGATGACATTGGGTGCCTTGAGGGCGGGTGTCTCATAGGTATTGAATCGGGCGCCACAGTTTTCGCATTCGCGCCGTCGACGGATTTGAAAACCATCGGTTGCCAGACGGCTATCAACCACACGGGTGTCCACATGATTACAAAACGGGCACCACATGACTCAGCTCAATCAGAATTGGTGGTCTTGGTAGACGGGGAAGCGATGACACAAGTCGATCGCCCCCTGCTTGACCCGATTATGCACCTGTTCATCGCCGAGATGATCGATCAAATCACACATCAATCTGGCCAACTCTTGACTCTCTTCAACTCCAAACCCTCGAGTGGTGATCGCTGGCGTGCCGATGCGAAGGCCCGATGTCACAAACGGTGATCGAGGCTCACCCGGAACGGTGTTTTTATTGGCCGTGATGTGTGCCTCTCCGAGGGCTTCCTCAACCTCTTTGCCGGTCAAGTCTTTATCGATCAAGTCGACGAGGAACAAATGGTTGTCCGTGCCGCCGGAGACGACTTTATACCCACGATCAATGAAGACCTCTGCCATGGCTCGGGCGTTGTCGATGACTTGCTGCTGATAGGCCTTAAACGATGGCTCCAAGGCCTCTTTAAACGCCACCGCCTTGGCAGCGATCACATGCATCAGTGGACCACCTTGGCAGCCGGGAAAGACCAGGGAGTTGAATTTCTTAGTGATGGCCTCATCCAATCCTTTGGACAAGATGATGCCTCCACGCGGGCCACGAAGCGTTTTGTGGGTGGTGGATGTCACCACATGGGCATGTGGGACCGGGCTTGGGTAAACACCCGCTGCCACGAGACCGGCGATGTGGGCCATATCGACCAAAAACCATGCGCCCACTTCATCGGCTATGGCGCGCATGCGCGCCCAATCCACGACCCTTGAATAGGCAGAGAAACCCCCAATGATCAGCTTGGGCTGATGCTCTTTGGCCAGCTGGGCCATTTGCTCATAATCGATTTCACCGGTGGCATGATCGAGGCCATAGTGGATGGCATTGAACAGACGGCCTGAGAAGTTCACCTTGGCCCCGTGGGTCAAATGCCCGCCCTCGGAGAGATCCATCCCCAAAATCGTGTCACCGGCCTCCAAAAGCGCCAGAAACACCGCTTGATTGGCTTGGGAGCCCGAATGAGGCTGCACATTGGCATAATCCGCCCCAAAAAGCGCCTTGAGGCGCTCGATGGCCAGATTCTCTGCCACATCCACATGCTCGCACCCACCGTAGTAGCGTCGTCCTGGGTAGCCCTCAGCGTACTTATTGGTCAATACCGAGCCCTGAACCGCCATCACCCGGGGGCTCGCGTAGTTCTCAGAGGCGATCAATTCGATGTGGTCTTCTTGGCGCTTTTGCTCGGAGACAATCGATGCATGCAGCTCATCATCGAAGCCTTTCAACGTATAGGTGTTATCAAACATAGGAGATCAACCCCAGCCGGTGGAATGATGAAACCCTTATGTTATCACCGACCCTGCCCAAATAAACCCCTCAATGGGGTTCTGGGCCCCGATTGACTCGGCTCAAATCGCCCTGAACATGGGGGAGCGCCATGAGCCGTTTGTCCATGACCCTGAACCACAGTGGCGGCACGTAGGCCAGGAGATACATCCCGAAATAGCCACTGGGCAAGCGCGGGACGTCCTCGAAGTCTCGAAGTGATTGATAACGCCGCTGTGGGTTGGCGTGGTGGTCGGAATGACGTTCTAAGTGAAACAACAACAGGTTCGAGCAGACGTGGTTGCTGTTCCAAGAGTGATGTGGCTGGCACCGCTCATAGGACCCGTCAGCACGCTTGGCACGCAACAGGCCGTAGTGCTCAATGTAGTTGGCGCTGGTCAATTGGAACCAGGCCATGAGGTTGTGGATCACCAAAAACAGCAGCGCTGGCCAACCAAACAATGCCACCAATCCTCCCTGCAAGACGAGACTAATGGCATAGCTTTGCAAGATCTCATTGTGAGGGCTCCAAAACGATCGGCCTCGGCGGGCCAGCCGGTTTTTCTCAATGCCCCAGGCCCGAATCAACCCCCCTGGCATCTCTCGGAGCGCAAATCGATAAATCGACTCACCCATTCTGGCGGAAGCGGGATCCTCTGGCGTGGCCACGTGTTTGTGATGTCCAAAGTTGTGTTCAACGGAGAAGTGGCCGTAAAAAGGCACGGCCAAGGCGAACTTAGCCAACCACTGATCGATGGCGGCACGTTTGTGACCCATCTCGTGGGCCGTGTTGACCGCCACACCACCGGCAAGTCCTGCGGTCATCGCCAAAATCAACCAGCCCAGTGGTGATAAATCGGCCACCATGGCAAAGACCAGCGCACCGATCAGTGCCACGTAGTGAAGAGGCACGGTGATCCAAGTCAACAGGCGGTAGTAGAGATCATCTTCCAGCTCCGACACCGCCTCCTCAGGCGGATTGGAGGGGTCCTCGCCCAGGAGGTAGTCGAGGAGAGGCACGCCAAAATAGCTCAGCGCCATGGGAATGATCAGCGTCCACTCCATCCCCGTCACCTCGTAGAGTGCGATGGCATACAGTGGGAAAAGAGGATAGACGACCGAGGCCAACCACCACAGTCTCTTTTTATCGGTATAGGTCTCCACTTGTCCTGATTCTGCGACAAATGGATAGCTACGAAACAAAACTTGCTGCAGACGCCCCATGGCTTGATTGATCATGACAACGGTCCTCCTTCGGACTGGGCAATCAGATCCAATTCCAGTAACAGTGTATCAACAACCGGCCCCACAGGCGATGGTTTACAATCAACCCCAGACGGAGCCTTTCGGGCGATTCTTTTGAGTACCAATCAACTAGGGGTGATGGATTCCATATGATGGCAGCTGAGCCAACCGTTGAACCACACGATGATGCTGAGCGTTTCTGGCACGCTGTGTTTTGCAAACCACAGCAAGACGCCAGAGCCGAACAAAACCTCAAAAATCAGGGTTTTGAGGTTTTTCGTCCAAAGACGCGGAACCGTCGAGTGGTCGGCGGTCGCCGCCACACGGTCATTGAGTCCCTATTCCCAAGATACATCTTCGTCCGCCTCGGCAGAACGGGTGAGGACTGGTCGCCCATACGCTCCACGTTTGGGGCGGTTGGATTGGTGAAAGTCGGCCAAGATGTGCCCATTGTTCCAGACCCAGTCATCGAATCGCTGCGCATCCGCTGCTCTGAATCGGACATCGTCGACTTGTCGGGCGCGATCGATTTTCGCAAAGATGAACCCATTGAAATCGTCGACGGGCCGTGCGCTGGCTATCGAGCCCTTTTTCAAGCCAGGACGAAAGAAGAGAGAGTCGTTGTCTTGTTGAAATTACTCTCTGCCGAGCGAACCATTGAAGTACCCGAAGAATATATCCGGAAAGTCTAACCACCCTCCCAGCCATGGAAATGACATGTCGACACTAGAGAACTCCCCTTTTAAAGCCTATGACATTCGTGGCCAGGTGCCTTTGGCACTCAACGCCGAGAGGGCATACGCCATTGGGCTGGCTTATGGCCATGTCATAAAACCCACCGGCCCTGTGGTGGTCGGTCGAGACATGCGGCTCTCAAGCGATGAATTGGCCGATGCCTTGATTGATGGTTTGAATACCGCAGGCGTTGATACGATCGATATCGGCTTGTGTGGAACGGAGCTTGTGTATCATGCGGCCAGTCAAGCCGGCATGGGCGGTGGCGTGATGGTCACAGCCAGTCACAATCCCGCTGACTACAACGGCATGAAAATGGTTCGAGAACAAGCCATTCCCATCAGCGGCGATACGGGCCTTAAAGAGATTGAGGCATTGATCGCTGATAACGCATTACCCACGCCCGCATCAGCACGTGGTCAAAACACGCAGGCGGATTTTTCGGAAAGCTATATCAAACGCCTTTTGGATTTGGTGGATGTTAAAAAGCTCAAGCCTCTGAAACTGGTGGTCAATGCGGGCAACGGCACCGCCGGACCGTTTTTTGATGCCTTAGTGGCCGACCTGCCCTTTGAGGTGATTCGCCTCCATCATGAGCCTGATGGCACGTTCCCCAATGGGGTACCCAACCCGCTTCTACCTGAAAATCGGGAAGAAACAGCCGAGGCCGTTCGTGCCCATGAAGCGGATTTTGGTGTGGCATGGGACGGGGATTTTGACCGCTGTTTTTTCTTTGACCACACCGGACGGTTTATCGAAGGCTACTATTTGGTCGGCCTGTTTGCCGCCCAGCTATTAAAACAGTCCCCTGGTGAAAAAGTGGTCCTCGACCCACGACTGACTTGGAACACGTTGGATGAAGTCAGGCGTGCAGGAGGCCAACCCCTGATCAATAAAAGCGGGCATGCGTTTATTAAAGAGAGAATGAGAAAAGAAGGCGCGCTGTATGGCGGTGAGATGTCGGCTCATCACTATTTCAGAGACTTCTCGTATTGTGACAGCGGCATGATTCCTTGGCTTCTTTTGGCTGAGAACATCGCAGAATCAGGCAAGAGCCTAGCTGAAATGATGGACGAGCGAATTGAAGCTTATCCGTGTAGTGGTGAGATCAACTTCCAAGTCCATGATACGGGCCAGGTGATTGATCAAGTGTTACAACGCTATGTTGATCAGAACCCAGAGATTGACCGCACCGATGGCATCAGCTTGGAATTTGAATGCTGGCGCTTTAATCTTCGCGCGTCAAACACCGAGCCGGTGATTCGTTTAAATGTAGAAACCAGAAAAGATGCCGACCTGTTGAATGAGAAAACCGCCGAGCTTTCTGGCTTTATTCAGAGCTTTGGCCAAGGATAAGTCGATGACGCCCTCACAACAGCGCCCCATTCTTGTCACCGGCACTGCTGGATTTATCGGCTCGCATGTGGCCCATCGGCTTCTCGATCAGGGACATCGAGTACTCGGTCTAGATAACCTCAACGACTATTATGATGTCACTTTAAAAAAAGCTCGGCTGGCGCGACTGACGACGCAAGAAAATTATGAGCACTTGCATGCCGATTTGTGCGACAAACAGGCCGTTGAGGCGGCTTTCGAGGAGCATCGGCCCATCCGTGTGATTCACTTGGCAGCCCAAGCAGGCGTTCGTTATGCAGCCACCAACCCACATGCTTATACCAGCTCAAATGTCACTGGTTTTTTGCACATTTTAGAGGGGGCACGTCACTTCCCTGTTGATCACTTGGTCTATGCATCCACCAGCTCTGTTTACGGGGCCAATACTGAGATGCCTTTTAGGGAAGACATGAGCACAGAGCATCCGCTGACTTTATACGCAGCCACTAAGAAAGCCAATGAGATGATGGCGCATGCTTACGCCCATCTATATGACATTCCTTGCACTGGCCTTCGATTTTTTACAGTGTATGGCCCTTGGGGTCGGCCCGACATGGCGCTGTTTTTATTCACGCGCGCCATTTTGGCTGATGAACCAATCCAGGTGTTCAACCATGGGCATCACAAACGAAGTTTCACCTACATTGATGACATCGTCGATGGCGTTGTCGCGATCAGCGAGCAACCGGCAAGTATTGATGCCGCATGGGATGGACATCAGCCCAATCCCGCCACATCACAAGCGCCCTACCGCCTCTACAACATTGGCAATGAGCAGCCCGTGGAGTTGCTTCGCTATATCGAAGTATTAGAGGACTGTCTCGGGAAGAAGGCAACGATGGAGTTGTTGCCTCTTCAGGCCGGTGATGTGCCTGACACAGAAGCCGATGTCGGTGCCCTAACGCGGGCCACAGGTCTCCAGCCCAAAGTGTCGGTGGAAGAAGGTGTTAGAAAATTTGTAGATTGGTATCGAGCGTACTATCAAGTCTGATGGCACGCTCAATACCTCTCATCTACTGACTGGCCATCAACTCGCCAATCACTGAGACGGGTGCAGAGCCATAGCTCAAGAACTCGTTGTGCCAATCGCGTAAATTGAAGTCTTCACCCAGCGCTGCTTTTGCCTGCTCTCTGAGCTCATAGATCTCAGCATAACCT
>CAJXNU010000011.1 GCA_913057255.1 uncultured Wenzhouxiangella sp. | reverse complement strand
CAGGTGCTCCGAGGGCTGCAGATCAAACACATCGATGCCTCGGACAATTTCGGTGCCATAAATGTGGCCGTTATACCAGTAGGTTGACCAATAACCACCGGTGACGAGGTGCTCATCACTGATGGGGCCTCGGTCAAAGAAGGCAATCTCTGTGGCATTGGCCGGATCGGTGAAGTCAAATACCGACAGGCCACCTTGATACCAAGCTTGGGCCATGATGTCGCGACCTGGGACTGGGATCAGTGAGCCGTTGTGCGCCACACAGTTTTCTTCATCACTTTGTGGGGCGGGCATTTTAAAGTAGCCGCCAAACACCAGTTCACCATCGACGATGTTGTAGATGGCATCCGCACCCCAAGTCATCGGATCGGATGCGCGACAGCGCGGGCGGGTGCCGCCACCCCATTCATCGGTGAACAACACTTTGGTGCCATCGTTATTGAGCGTGGCTGAGTGCCAGTAGGCAAAGCCAGCGTCAATCACCTCATCAATGCGGGTGGGGTTGATTGGATCAGTGATGTCGAAAATGATGCCGTTGCCAGAGCAAGCGCCAGCAGCCAGATTCAGGCTAGGGAACACCGTAATGTCATGGCAGTGATTGGTCTCATTGGTGGTTTGCGTGCGGGGTCCATGATCGCCACGCTCCCATAAGCCCGCCAAAAACCCGGTTTCAGGGTCAGCGAAAACACCTGGGCTGTGGATGATGCGCGCCTCGTGGGGTGCATCGATGGGAATTTCGATCACATCGATTCTAAATAGCGCTGTTTGTTCATCTTTCCATGGTGATTCATCCGAGCAACCCTCCAACTCCTCACCATCTCTCACTCGAGAAGTGCCGGAGTTGTACACAATGATCCGCTCATCATCCACACTAACGACGCTGTGGGTATGGGAGCCACGGCAGGTTTGTACAGCCCCGACCTGGCGTGGCACGGCCAAATCGCTGATGTCGAATATTCTTAAACCCCGAAAACGCTCATCACTCACGTCTTCTGCCACACCTTCTAGTCCGCAGTCTAGCCGTGCACGAGTTTGTTCCACTGACATGATCAGCAAATCACCTATGACAGAGACGTCACCTTGACCGCCAGGACAGACGACCGAGCTGATGATGGTGGGGTCTGCTGGTGTTGAGATGTCGTAGATATTGAAGCCGTGATAGTTGCCTGCGACCATGACATCGTCAAAAAACGCGATGTCGGTGTTGGCGAAGTCCAGAAGGGTGGGGCGTTTGCTAGCCTCATTGGCGGCATCATCAGAGCCCTCGGCCAGCTCAGTTTTCCCTCTGGCTTCTTCAAGCTCTTCTTCATCTTCATCGTCCAAAGGTAGGCCCGCTGGATTGGTGGGATCGAAAAAACCAGCCGGTTTGGGAAGGGCGTTTAAAAGCGTGAGGTTAGAGATGGCCGATCCCGCATCTTGGAACCCAGCGGCCAATCCGACCCGAGGATCTTCAGATAGGTCATTGACCATGGCCAGCATGCGATCAATTTCAGCCTCCTGATCATTTTGGACATCAATGACAAACTCATAAAAGGCGGGATCCCGCGCTGACCCTTGCGTGTCCAAGAGATCTTCAACCATGGTCAGTGCACCTTGGTGATGGGTAATCATCAGTCGAAGAAATAACTCATCAAAGGCTTGGCCCTCTGACGCTTCCAATTGTTGCATTTCAGCCATGGTCGCCATGCCCTCCATGATGTGCTCAGAGGCGACTGGCTGGTTGGGCGTAGCAGCGCCAGACTGGGCGGCATGGTGACCGTGATGGTTGTTGTGCCCTTGATGCTCACTGTCATGATTCATGCCACCGACATGGTGCTCCCAGGAACGATCCGGTTTGGGTTGGCCTCTCGCGATCAGCCAATCTTCCATAAATTGAATCTCATCGCGCTGCGAGGTCTCAATTCTGGTGGCGAGATCGACGATGCTGCTTTGGCCGGTGCGATCGGCCACCAGTGCGGCCATATCGAGTGCTTGTTGATGGTGAGGAATCATGTCACGCATGAAGCGAATGTCAGCAGCAGTGAAGGGAGCGCCGGCGATCTGCGTGGCTTTGTCTGCCTCGATCAATTCACTGGCTTGCCCCGGGGCACCCGGTTTGACGATTGGGGCTTGGGCAAAGCCGATGCCACTTGCAAGCATGAGAGAGATGGACGCGGAGGCGGTGATCAACACTTTCATTACGTTACTTCCTTGATACAGGGACCAGAGTGAACATCATGCCCGCTGAATGGGGTGTGTGCAAGTCCCTTGCTGGTTGCCTCAATCCAAAACTTTATTAAGTCTCAAAGCTATACTGGGCAGGTTAATTGGCCATTGGAGAACGACCTTGAGCATTCGTATTAAGCGACTCAATCATGCAGTTCACATGGAAGCCACCAACGAAGATGGCGTCACACTTCATATGGATGGCATCGAGGCCCTTGGAGGGGTTAAAGCAGGCTTTCGCCCCATGGAGATGTTGTTGGCTGCCATCGGAGGGTGTGCGGCCATTGATGTGGTGATGATCTTGAGCAAGCAGCGCCAAAACCCCGATGAGCTGGAGGTTGAGGTCAGTGGTGATCGAGTTTCTGTTGAGGGTGCCCAACACTCAGAGTTTAAGACCATTCATATCCACTTTCAGCTAACAGGTGCGCATTTGGATGAGGCCAAAGTGACCAGAGCCATCGACTTATCGATGACCAAATACTGCTCTGTCGCCAAAGCCTTAGAGCACACCTCCAAGATCACCACCAGTTTTGAGCTGATGGGCAACTAAGCGCTTGGGTACTGATGCAGACAGCTCGCTGGTCCCTCATAAGCCATGGCAGATCGCTTGGATGGCTTTCACGCAGTCGGTATCCACTTTAAATTTCAGTAAGGCATCGGCCCTAGTTCGCCCTTGGTTGATGGCTGCCACAGGCTTGCCCATGACATGGGCTTGCTTGACCACTCGGTAGCCTGACATCACCACCAGAGATGACCCAATTACCAAGACGCCATCGCACTGTTCAATGGCCGTCTGAACTGCGTTTGAGACGGTCTTTGGCACAGATTCTCCAAAAAAGACGACATCGGGTTTGAGCCGGCCTTGGCATCGAGCGCAGTCTGCTACTTGGAAATTTGGGTAGGCGGCCTCATCTAAATCCACATCGCCATCTGGGTTGTAACCTAACACCTCGGCCGACCAATGCCTGTTCATCTCATGCAGACGGTCTTGAATCTCATATCGACTAAATCGGGCATGGCAGTCCAGGCAGAGAACACGTCCGAGTTGACCATGCACTTCGATGGCTATGCGACTGCCTGCCCGCTCATGCAAGCCATCGACATTCTGGGTGATCAGATGCTTGATCAGTCCATGATGCTCTAGCTGAGCCAAACCCAAATGCCCCGCATTGGGGTTAGATTGTGCAACATGATGCCAGCCGAAATAACTTCTTGCCCAATAGCGCCGTCTGGCAATCGGGCAACGGACAAAGTCTTGATAAAAAATGGGCGTTCTTCTAAGCCACTCGCCTTTGTGATCTCGGTAGGCAGGAATCCCTGAATTTGTGCTCAAGCCTGCCCCTGTGATCACCAAAAGCCTCTCTCGCGTTTGAATGAATTCTAGTGCCTGATTGATGGTGCCAGCTGGAGGCTGAGCAATGCCTTGCTGTCTCAGACTTGGAATTCGGAGGGTTGATTTTGTGGGGAAGGGATTGGGCATGCTCTGAAGCATACCCAATCTGCCATCGGCCTGCTGTGAGAGGCCGATCTTATGGAGATCAATGGATGATCGTCACCCTATGGGATTGACAGTCTGACCCATCAATGCTCATCGGCGATCGGCCAGATATCGAGTGGATCCGGTCTCGACATAGCGATTGAATAAATCCTCAACTTCTGCCTGCAGATCACCGCCTTGTGCTCGATATTGATCGGCCAGCTCGAATAGGCGTCCGATCAAAGGCTCACCATCGATGGTTCCATCCACTTTTACTTGGCCATTGGCCAGCGCTTGGTTCCACTGGTCTCTGACGATGGCCCAGTAGGACTCGGTCTCTTGCCAATAGGCATAGGCCGGAGAAAAGTCGGTGTCTTTCGTGGTTCGGTAGTCATTAAAGCCAAACTCCCGAACCAGGGAAACTGAAGGTTTACCCGGCTGGCGTATGACTTTGGTGTTGTCTTGTTCGTGTGTCCAGCCGGTGGGTGTGATTGTGTGTCGATTTTCCACATTGAGCGCGTTGTAGTCTTCCCGAGTCGTGTAATCGCGGCGGGGCAGTGGGCGCCATGTGCGATCGGATGTCCAAGTCGGCTGCCCATAGCGATGATTCCAACGACCAGTCCCGCAGTAGCGTGGTGTGTCGACCACACCATAGACACATTGTGTCCAAGCACCTTTGGTTACCTCATCATCGAGTTTCACCCAATCCCAAGTTAATTCGTCACTAAACTCAAAACGATGAGAGGCCTCCCAAATCCAATCTTGGCGCCAATGTTTGATGACCTGAGTGCCTGCAACCAGCAAGAGATGTTGCAGGACAATGCGGTCTCCAGTGTCTTCGACCAATAAGACCACTTCCTTTGCCCGATCCAGTTTGGGATCGGTGGGCTCATATCCAGCGGCCAATGCAACCGTCTCATTGAATGCAAAGCTGACATCAAACTCGCCCACCATGGCAAGAATTGCCTCGCGGTCGGCATCCAATTGCGGGCTGTGGCTGATGGCCGATGTTGTGGCTAGACTGGGCGCAGATCCCGACCCCAATGAGGCACAACCGGTGGTCATCCACCCGATCGCTGGTGCAATCACAATCAAAAACAACACATTCGACAATTTCATGTAGGACTCCGAGCAACTGATCATTTTCACTAAATAGTACCAGATAGGTTCTATATTATGTGCCACAATTTTGCCCTGTGTCCAGTGCTTCTTGGGTAGACTGCAAGCTATGCCCGCACACACCGACATGCCAAGTTTCTTTGGGTCATTGGATACATTTTCGTTGGGCGCTGGCCCTATTGGCCTACTGACGTGGCGAGTCACGGAGCTGGGCCTGGCCGAGCTTTCCTTTGGCGAAAGACGCATCCCAACTCAGGCCGTTCGCCATGCGGTGGTCGAGGAGGTTCATGACCAGTTGCGGTCGTATTTTGCTGGTGAACTCAAGGCCTTCGATCTACCGCTTGCACCCATGGGCACCCCGTTTCAGATGGGGTGTTGGGAGGTGCTACAAACCATCGACTACGGCCGGGTCATTTCCTATGCTGAGCAAGCCCGTTTGCTGGGAAATCCAGCTGCGGTTCGAGCGGTGGCCAATGCCAATGGCGCCAATCCCATCCCCATTATCATCTCCTGTCACCGCGTGATCGCCTCAGACGGTCGTCTGGGAGGTTACGGGCCTGGCCTAAACAAAAAACAATGGTTGCTCACCCATGAACTCAACGCCATCTAAGTTAGAAAAGCACGTGTCTCTGTCTCTGCCTGCTTGGTTTGATGCCGAGGAGATGCGCTTTGAGTTTTCGCCAGGCGATTTGGATGGCGCCATGCGATTGGCGATCGCTCTGTCTCGGGCCAATGTCACCCATCAAACCGGTGGACCTTTCGGTGCTTTGGTGGTTCAGCTGGAGACAGGGCGAGTGATTTCGGCTGCTGTCAACTGTGTTGAAGCCCAAAACTGTTCTTCGGCGCATGCAGAAATCATGGCTTTGTCGCTCGCTCAACAGACGCTAAAGACCTGGAATCTTAGTGCGAAGCATCAGGACGTGGATCTCACACTGATTACCTCGTGTGAGCCCTGTGCCATGTGTTGGGGCGCGATTCCTTGGTCAGGCGTGAAAAAGGTCGTGTGTGGAGCGACGAAAGACGACGCGGAGGCGGCAGGCTTTGATGAGGGTGCTCGACCTGCCACCTGGATAAAGGATCTCAATGACCGTGGCATTGACGTTTTAACTGGTGTGCTAAGAGAACAAGCGGCTAAAGTCTTAAAAGATTATGCAGAATCGGGTCAAACGATCTACAACCCATGAGGCGTAGTCGATTTATTGCACCGCCACAGCGAGCGCATGGTAGATCGGAATCCCTAAGAGCAAGTTGAATGGGAATGTGATGGCGAGGCTCATGGGCAGATAGACATTGATCTGCGCTTCGGGTATGGCCAAGCGCATCGCAGCGGGCACCGCAATGTAGCTGGCACTGGCTGCCAAAACAATCAACAGCATGCCGTTGCCTTCGCTGATGCCCATGGCCCAGACACCGAGAGTGGCCAAAGTGGCGCCCATGATCGGGGTGATCAGGGCAGTCACAATCATGACCCCATATTCTTTGAGCGTGAACAACTGTCTGGCATTTTTGAGTTCTTGATAGGCGCGTATGCCCATATCCAAAAGAAACAGACACAAAAGGCCTGCAAACAAATCCACCACAAATGGAGAGACTTGAGCCATGCCTTTTTGGCCAGTGAGTGCACCCACGAGCATGCTGCCCATGATCAGAAACACCGACCCATTGAGCGCAGACTCATGCAACACCGTTTTCCAACGAATGGCTTGATTGGTTCCTGCATAGAAAAGTGAAATGCCCACAATGATCGCAGGAGCCTCCATCAGTGCCATGGCGGCCACCATATACCCGTCCCACTGAATATCAAAGTTATCCAGATACCCCGTTGCTGCGATAAAAGTGACCGCGCTGATTGAGCCATAGGTGGCTGCAATGGCAGCGGCCGTGGCCCGGGTGAAGCGGCGCTTGGTGAATTGAAACAAAATAAAGGGAACCAAGGCGCTTAAGGCGACTGCAAACAATAATGTTCTGGCCATCAACCAGTCGGGTGGGCCATCGACCAAAGCCACCCCACCTTTAAAACCAATCGCAAACAGCAAATACAAGCTTAAGAACTTAGAAATTTGGCCGGGAATGCCAAGGTCACTCTTGACCATGACAGCCAAGCCACCGAGAAAGAAGAACAAGACCGGCGGAGAAAGGAAGTTGGTTAAAAAGAGATCAATCACATCGTGTCCCTGTATCGTATTTCAAAATCTAGAGCACATTTTTCTTTGGTGGCATTAATACACTGGCCAACATCATGCCGGTGGTCAAGGCGATGGCAATGATGGCGGTCAGAAGTGCTGTTTCGATGCCAGTGACCACATCGTCGCTCAAAAGGCTGGTCACACTCCGAAATCCGATGCTGCCCGGGACCAACACAATGAGTCCAGGGATATGCATGATCGATCCAGGGCGTCCAGTCACAGAGACGAACACGTTACCAGAGATACCCACAGCCAGCGCTCCTAAAAAGGCGCCGATCACCGGTGCATCGAGAAGGCTTCCAAGTCCAGCAACCAGCCAGGCCACCAAGCAGGCCAAAAACATCCACGGCCAGTCTTTTTTATGGGCTTGATTGAGGAGCATCAAGCCAGCAGCCGCCATGCTCAAACCAAGAAAGCTATGGATCAGTACTCGGTCTGGGCTATAGGTGATCGGAACAGTGCCCACCACGGCTTGGCCCAATACGCCGCCAATGACCATTCCAAGGCCCAGCAAGGCCAGTACGGTCAACCCAAACGCCAATCGTGAAGAACCAGAGACCACGTGCCCGGTGGCGAGCTCCCTGGCCGCCACTGTTAAATCCATGCCTGGCAACAACACGATCATGCCGGCGGTCACCGCCGGCAGTAGGGCCACACTTGGGTTCAGGCCACACCAAACGGTGCCTATGAAGGTGACCAAGGTCGCTGCCAGCGGTGTAATGAGCCGAGACCGCTCGACATGTCGTCTCAGCGTGAGCACCGCAGTCCCCACGATCAATCCCAATACGCACGCAAGTAATGCCTCTGTGATGCCGCCACCAAGCAGCGGGGCAATGCCAGCGGCCAAGATGACAAACCCCAGCAATTGCCAGCCCCAGCCATACAGAGACGGGGCTTGGTCGATGGCGCGTACGCGCTCGTCGGCGCTCTCCGGTGTGATCTCATGGTCTGCAAGTGCGCGCATGACTTCAGTCAAATCGGCCAATTTTGAGAGATTCGCACTCCCTGGGTCTGAGCGAGCCAGAAATGTTTGCTGCTTGGACCCATCGCCTAGGGAAACCAGCAAAGCAGTCGGGGTTGAGAAAAATTCAGCCGTGAGTCCCAAGCGCTGAGCCATGATCTGCATGGCCGCCTCCAGCCGATGGGACGGGGAGCCCACATGCAGTAGCGCACGCCCAAGATTGATGACTAGGCTGGCGTAATGGCTGGCCTCATAGGGGTGGGCCTCGTGTTCAGATAATTGAGGGGTTTGGCTGGTCACAGTGGGCTATTGTATCGGCTCGCATGGGGCAGTGCCATGGCCATGATGCCCAGAGTTAATTGGCTATGGGCTCACCTCGGCCGGTGGCCTGGCTTTCTTAACTAAGAGCGCACTGCCCAGCGGGCAGGTGGTCAATGTCTCTATGATGCGCCGTGCTGCTTGGCCATCACCGTAGGGATTTTCCATGCCAACCAGACGCTCTTTGAACGCCTTTGATTGTGCTGTCTCAATCCCAGCAACAATCTCGGATGCTTGAGCCGGCACGTCGATGATGTTTTTTGCTCTTTCTCTGCCTTTTTGACGCAGTCCCACGTTGATGCAAGGCAGCGCCAACGAGGGAGTTTCCATGATCCCGCTGCTTGAATTGCCAATCATAAGCTCAGCATGCTGCAACAAACTCCAATAGTGAATGGGGCCGAGGTTGGTAAAGACCGTCGCATTGGATCGATTCGCACAAAACTGTTTGGCTTTGTCGATGATGATTTGGTGTCCAGCATCGGCGTTGGGGAAGCTAAAAATGATGGGGCCTTCCACTGTTTCCAATGCCTGAAATAAAGCCGCCACTTCTTGGTCTGAGTCATCTGAGAGCGTGACCGGATGAAAGGCCACGATCTTTGGCGCTACGCTGAGATCCAAATCCAGTGCCTTTTCTAACTCTTTTTGATTCAAAAGCTCGGATTGGATTAAGTGATCCAAAGAAGGAGCCCCAGCTCTGACCACGCGCCAGCTTTCTTCTCCCATCGCGACCACTCTGCGCTTGGCCAGCTGAGTGGATACAAAATGGAGATGAGCGAGCTTGGTTAAGGCGTTGCGTATGGCATCATCAATGGCACCTTCACTGATTTCACCGCCTTCGATGTGTGCAATGGGTATTCGTAGTGCAGTGGCGACAGCCGCTGGTGCCAACATCTCATATCGGTCGGCAATGATGAGCAGTACATCTGGCCGAAGATCACCCAACACATCAGCTAAGCCCAAACTTGCCATGCCAATGGTCTTGGCCATGCCAATGTCCGTATCTGAATCGATCAGTGCTTCGATCCGCGCCTCTATACTAAAGCCATCGTCGACGATCTGGTCGACGCTTTGCCCAAAACTCGGTGCCAGGTGAGAGCCACTGACCAAGAGGCGCAGATCAACCTCTGGATGGGTTTGGAGCCCTTTGAGCACCCAGTAGAGGTGCGAGTAATCGGCTCTAGAAGTGGTGATGACAGCAATGCGGCGCATGTTATCCAGCGCAATAGCCGCCATCCACGAGATAGGTATGGCCTGAGACACCAGAGCTGGCATCGCTCAACAAAAAGGCCGCGGTGCGGGCGCACTCTTCGTTGGTGACGTAGCGTCCTAGCGGAATTCGCTGAGTGAATGCTTGCTGGACCTCATTGCCATGCCCCGGGTTCAATTGCTCTTCAATCGAGCGCATCATGCGGTTGTCCACAGGCCCAGGATTGAGCGTATTGACGCGAATGCCCCGAGGCCCAAATTCGATGGCTAGGCTTTTCATTAGCCCAATCAGTGCATGCTTGCTGGCAACGTAGGGACATAAGCCGCCTGCGCCTCTCAGACCTGCCACGCTTGATGTCATGACCACACTGCCACCGCCTGAGCGCTCGATAGCGGGCAGGGCGGCTTGAATCCCAAAACGCACGCCGTGAAAGTTCACAGCAAAAACTTTTGCCCAATGCTCGTCTGTCTGCTGTTCAAAAGGGGCCACTTGCCCTTCGATGCCTGCATTTAAAAACACGCCATTCAATTGTCCAAAGGTCTGCTCGGCCAAATCAACCATGGCTTGGTTGTCCGCCAGGTTGGTCACATCGACTGCAAGACCAACGGCGTTCTCTCCCAGCTTGTCTGCCAGCGCACTGACTTTCGAGGCATCTACATCAGACACTACGACACGCCCACCGCATTGCACAATTAACTCAGCAGTGGCTCGACCAATACCACCGGTGGCACCGGTGATGGCAATCACTTCGTTATTGAAATCAGACATCAGACGCTCCTTGGATCGGTTCTGCTCAGGATGGTCCCTGCTTGCACCAGCCACCCTTAAATGTTAACGCAGGCCCGTCGGCTACGGGGTTTTATTGGCTTTGGTGGTGAGTGTGGAGTAGAAGGCCCATAGGGCGAGAGAGGCCACCGAGCGCCACGGCCGCCAGGCTTCAGCCAGTTCGGCCGCCTGTTTGGGTGTGGGTCTGACCGGATTTTGGGTCAACAGCCGCAAGCCTTCTTGCAGAGCAAGGTCATTGGGTGCAAATACATCGCGATGGCCAAGAGCAAACAATGCATACATCTGCGCGGTCCAGTGCCCAATGCCTGTGACGCCCACCAAAGTGTTAATGACATCCTGAGTATCGCATGAGCTCAGATGCTCATAATCAATATCGGCATCAGCCAGCGCCCTCGCATACCGAATCTTTTGACGAGATAAGCCTACGCCTCGAAGCGTCTGGTCATCCGATTCTAAAATGGCATCGGCGGTATCTAGTTTTAGGTCGATCATGCGCTGCCAGATCGTTTTCGCGGCAGCCGTGCTTAATTGCTGTGACACGATGCTGCTCAATAGGCCAGAAAATCCTTGGGGTTTTTGTCGCATCGCCAGTGGCCCAGTGATCTCGAAGACATCTCTAAATCGAGGATCGGTTTCTCGAAGCCACCGAGATCCTTCCTTGAGGGTCTTTTCATTAAGAAAGATCATGATGGTTTCAAAGCCACGTCACTTGTTGTCTTCAATCACCTGCAAGGCATCATGATAGGGCAGGTACAACGCTGTGACGACAGGCTCAGGGCCCAGTTGGCTAAATAATTTGGCATACAGGGCCAGTTGATCTTGATAGCGTTCGGCTTCTTGTTCTAAGAAACCAGCTAAATCACTGCCTGCATGGTGGCCTGATTTGTAGTCAATGATCCAACGTCTGCCCTCGGCATCGATAAACGTACGATCAATCACCGCATTGATCCATTGCCCATCCACCAATCCGGCCAAGGGGTATTCGCATTGAGAATCCTGATGCTGATTGCTCAGTATCCATCGGCCTGTGGCGCTTTCTAGCACTGACCGGAAAGTTTTCTCTATGTGTTCTGCCACTGTCTCAAGGGCATCGGGGCGCGTCCCCATCATTGTCAGCAGGCTGGGAATCTTGTCACATAAACGGGCAATGTCAGGCGCTTGGACGCTTTCGATGCCCACCCGACCCACGGCCTCAAGCAGATAGTGCATCACCGTGCCACTGCGTCTTGCTTGCGCACCAGCCCAATTAAATTCCACCTCATCGCTGCGCTCATGCGGTGTGGCTGTGGGTGTCCAAGCCAATGCACTTGGCCAACTCGGTGACCAGCCTGCTGGCGGATGGTAAAGCGATTGCTCGATCATGGGTGAAGACGCACTGATCTCAGGCTCGGTAGGCTCACTCTCTGGTTGATGGTCAGCTGGGATGTTGGTCGTTGGGCATGTTTCGGTCTGAGTCATAGACGCCTGGAATGGTCCGCTTAAGCTTGGCCAAATGGTCTCTAGGAGACTGCCACTGATCGGCTTGAACTCTTTCTCGCTTGAGCCGGGAATGATGGCACTGAGCCACAGGCTTTTTTTTGCTCGCGTGGTGGCCACATACATGAGCCTGAGAGACTCAAAGCGTTCTCTTAAGCGCTGTTCCTTTTTAATGAGCGAGACCCTCGGCGAGGATGTGTTGTCGCTTGATGCGCTCAAGGGTGCAATCAAGACGCCGTGATCTTCATCGGCCAAGGGGACGGGTAACCAATAGAGCAGTGATTGATCCGATTGATTGGGTTTTGCCTGAAGATTGGGAATGACGACGGCATCCCACTCTAGCCCCTTGGCGGCATGCATGGTCAAGACATCCAGCTTGACATCGGAGCTGTTGGGACCTCCATCGGTGTTTGAGCCCTCGAGCCACTCAAGAAAATCATTCCAGTCTGCCATCAAGCCGTTGGCCTCAGCTTGGGCCAGAGCATCCAGATAGGTCGATGCCTCGCTCATTTGCTGATCGGGATTATGGTGAACATGACAGGCTGGGCCACCCAACCGATACCAAGCGCCCTCAACCAATTCTGCCAATGGGCGGCGCCCGATAAGCTCTGATAACTGGTCAATCAAATCAAAAACCCGAAGTGCCCGCTGCTTGGCTTCATTGGGTAAGGACTCTAAGTGATTTCTCGAGAGCGCCTCATGACTTTCTTGGGTGAGTGTGACGAGCTCAGTCAGCGTCAAGCCCACCATGGGTGATCTCAGCAAAGCCAGAATAGGGGCTCGCTCCTGTGAATTTAAGACCACACGAGTCAATGCCATCAAGTCCTGTACCACAGGCCGATCAATCAGCTTGTCCAGTTTGACGGCTCTGAAGCGGATGTTTCGTTGTTGCAGAGCAGGGATGATGGCGCTCAAATGACTGCGTGCTCGAACGATAATGGCTGCGCTATAGTCTGAGTCATTTGCATGTTGGATCAGTGCATTTTCAATGTGGTCAGCCACCGCTTGGGCTTCTTCTTCGCTTGTCTCAAATCCCAAGGTCAAGACCTCACCCGGCTCATCGATTGTGGCTTGTGATGGCGCATAGGCAATGGCACCGGCGGCAATGTCTTCTTGCATTGGAAACAGTGGGCCGAGATAGCGATTGACCCAATCGACAATCGTTTGGCTGGATCTAAAGTTGTCAGTGAGCTTGGCCGCTTCCAGCTGATGACCCTGAATGCCTCGGTCTCTTGTTTGCACAAATAAGCCCACCTCAGCTTCTCGGAATCGGTAAATCGATTGCATGGGGTCGCCGACCACGAAAAGGGTGCGCTCAGGCTCTGCATCCCAGCCTTGCAGAAGCTTTTCTAGGAGGTGAAATTGCGTTTGGTTGGTGTCTTGGTATTCATCTACCAGAATATGCTGAATGGTCCGGTCCAGATAAAGTGCCAAATCACTGAATCCCGATTCTTCATCTCCGAGGCCTTGGAGTGCCGCCGTGCTCATCGCGGTGAAATCACTTTGGCCCGTTTGGGCAAACAGCAGTGTCAAGCGAACGGCAGCGGCGCGCAATACATCGACCAGTGCCTCTAGAATCTCCCACTCAGCGTCGCTGTAGTGCGGGTCAGGCTGGCCAGTGACCTCTCTGAGTCGGTCGGCAAGCTCAGTATCCTGCTCTAAGGCATCCACAATGGCGCTGATTTGGTCTTTTTGAAGGGTCTTTGGCGCAAAGCCGTGTGTTTTTGTAAATTGTTTGCGCCACCCACCGGTCTTCTTGACCAAGGCCTCGGCAATGGTTTTCCAAAGATCTAAGTGATCGACGCTGGCCTTGGGCAATTCGCTGATGCCTGCCAGCATGGCAAACGGTGAGTCTGCATGGTCATTGTTTTTTAGCCAGTGGCCAGCCTCGGACAAGGCACCGAGCAATTGAGTGATGTCTAGGTGATGGGTTTTAAAAGAAGCCACCAAAGCGTCTCTGGCTTCAGATAGGGTTCTCTCCACCACCCAGCTCAGCAGGGCGTCTTGGGCTGACCGATCCAATGTTCCAGTCGAGCCAATGATCCTCAGCCATTGCTCTCGTTTGGCCAATAGCTGGGCAATCAGAGACTCCACCTGATGGTGGTTGTGATCGCACCATGCCAATAGCTTCTGGCAAGCGGCGCTATCTCCACCCCCGTCTTTGCCCTCGAGTGCTTCGCGAGCAGCTGCCCGATACAAGCGCTGGGGTTGGTCTGCCGGTCTGGGAACGGGGCCAAGTTGAGAGGCGATGGGCATGGTGCGGGCCAGCGAGTGGCAGAAGCTATCGATGGTTCGAATCTGCATTCTTTGGGGATTGTCCAATAAGCCCCACGCGCTGACTCTGTCACTGATGGCTAAGACGCGCTCATGGATGCCTCGCTCATGGTCTAACCACTCCTGACGATTGGGATCTAGATAACCCAAAATGCGTCGTCTCATCTCCGCTGCGGCTTTTCGGGTGAAAGTAATGGCCAGTATTTCTTCGGGTGCTTCCACACATCCGAGCAGTGCAATGTAGCGCTCTACCAGCAAGGTGGTTTTACCCGATCCAGCGGGTGCTTGGACCAGTACCGATCGGTCGGGCTTGACGGCCAAAAGGCGGGCAGCTGCATCACTCATAAGCACCCCCTTCATCGGCTGCCTCTGCATCAAAAAAAGCCTGTCGTTCAGCGATGCGACAAAATGCTTTCAGATGGCAGTAGCGACACACCGCGGGTTTGACTGGATCCACCAAGGCGTGACCTTGTTGGTATTCATTGGCCAATGACTCCAGTCCTTGATGCCATTCATCCAAGAGTGTTTGCCACTGCTCAATGGCTTTAAAGGGCGCTCGGTTGTAGGTTTCTATCGGCGCGATCCCCTCGATGTCTGTCTCTCCGATAGAAAAGCCATCAAATTTGGCTTTGTCTTTGCCCACACTGGCAAAAGCGATGGCTTTTGGCGGTGGATCGAGAGTGAGCGCGTAGGCTGGTAGCTGACCATCTTTTAATCGAACCTGTGGATTCCAGTCGCTGCGACTGGTTTTGCCAGTTTTATAGTCAATGACTACCCGCTCACCGGTTGCCAAGCGGTCGATGCGGTCGGGTTTCCCCTCTAAAATCAAAGGTCCAATCGATAAGGTGATTTTGTCTTCAAGTTGCTCGGTAGCAAAGGCTGGGCGGTGGCGCTCGTGTGTCAACCAGCGCATGATTTTGGGAACGAGGTTTTGTATCTCAAGTGCTTGGCCTTGAGTATCGAGTGCCCTTGGGTATTGATTGACATAGTCAGAGAGCCGTGTCTCCACAAGAGCGGTGATTTTTTCTCTCAGTTGGGTTTCATCCAATTGGGCCAAGCCATCTGAGTCTATGGTTTCTTTCCAAAAGTGCTCGAGGATGTCATGGACCATGGTGCCACGGTCTTTTGCTGGTATGCCGGGTTTGGGCTCGCGGTGTTCTTTGGCTTTGAGTCGATGGATGCCAAAGGCCCTAAATGGGCAGGACGACTGATCATTGAGCAGTCGGATTCCACCCGTGGTTTGTCCCGTCGCGGCCTGCGGTCCTTGGGTGTCCTCAATACTTTTTTCTAGAGTCACCGCCGAGATGGACATCAGATTGAGTGGCTCGGTGTGCGTGACATCTTCCCATTGAACCCACTGTTCCAATAGTCGCGTGGGTTTGAGCATTAGGCTCTCGTCGCCAATCGGATGGCTCATCTCAATGTGAGGAGCCATCGAGAGTAAGCCTGTCAGTTGATGCTTGGCCAGCATCACGGCACCTTCTGGGGTGCTCGTTAAGATCTCAGTTTGCATAATCGCGGGGATCAGTGGCTCACGACGTGTTGCGCTAGGCCATGTTTCATGGTCCATGCCGGTGAGCCAGACGGCATCAAATTCTGAGCCCATGGCTTCTTGAACCCCCAAAACAGAGATGGGAGCACCTGGGTCTTGTTCTCGAAATAAGACATCGCCTGCCATGGCATTGAGTTGATTCAATGCCATAGCCCGAGAGACTCCATGCGAGCTCGATGTGTTTAAGGCCGACAGACCGCTGTGATCTTCCAATACGCGATGCCAGTGTTGCAGGGTTTGATATTCAACACTGTTGAGTGTTCGTCCAAACCCAAACCCCAACGTGGTGAGTTCTTCTTGGAACTGCTTGGTCCATCGCTCGGCATCTGCCTGATTGGGTGATTTGTCCCGCTGGCGTTGCCAAGCACTCAGGCCCTTGGCCAAGGTGGGGCAGCCGCTTTCATGGGCATATCGGATCAGCGTTTTTAGATCCAGCCAGTAGGGCTGTCGATCATTGAGTTTTAAGATGAGTCGATGGCGGTTGGATTTCTCAGCTGGCCATCCTTTGAGCCAGGGGGAACGCAACAGACGAGCGGCTTCTGGTTGACTGATGCGGTAGGTATTGAGCTTGAGCGTGGCCAAGGCGTCCGCCACCATCGGGGTTTGGTTCAAGGGATGGCCCAGTGAAATATGCCAGCCCGGTGTGGCATCGGGTTCCAAACAAAAGCCCGGTGGGTCGAGAACGGCCCGCATGTTTTTTTCGACTTGACTGAGGATCTGGCTGAGGCTAGGCACCACGATCGCGACTCGATCATTTGGCTTTGCCTCAATCCAGTCTTTAGCCCAGTGGGCTGCACGGATCACTTCGTCGTCCGTGCTCGGGCAAGAATGCATCGTGACTGAATTCTTTACATCGGGCTTTTTGGGTGGAACATGGTTGATCTCTACGCCGGCCTTGGCCATGGCCTCAAAGATTCTTTGATAGCATGGTGCGGGCGATAGGTGGAAGCCTTGCAAGGTGATGGTCTGAGGTAGGGGCAGCCAGCCCGAAGCACATGCTTCAGGGAGCGTGTCGAGAAACTGTCCAAAATCGGTCAGTTGATGGGTTTGGCAGTGAGCCAGATACTTTTGCGCCCAGCCTTTGAACGCGCGTTGGTCCTCATTTAAGAGCGCATCGGGCCACTGGCTGGGTTTGGGCAGTTCGTGTTCGTGGATTAAAAGCCAAGCGGCCTCTGCCATCTTGGCCAATCCCGATTGGCCCACCAGGACATCTTGTTCAATGACTTGTTGCCAAATAAGGCGTGATTGCACAGAGGTTAGGGGTATTTCAGAGCTCGCTCGGCTCACCAAGACTTCTGTTTGCAGGGATCGAAACCAAATGCTCAAGGGCATGATCTCGGGTTTGATCCAAGCTTTGACTCCTCGGTCTACACACTGCAATGCCCACTCATGCTGCAAAGCGCGTGACAGGCGTGCGCTGGGTGTGAGGATCAAATCTTGGGTTTCAAACATGGGCGAGTCTCAGTTTGGACATCTTGATGGCCCAATTCCTATCTAAATTGTCATAAATCGTGGAGCATTGCATCTGTCGATCACAGCGATATGAACACCTTGAAAGCGTATCACTGAATTGCGACAGAGTCTGTCGCTCGATAAAAATCCCAAGGGCAGGGCGTTCACGGCTTGATGGGTTGTAATAGAGACGAGGGGAGCAAAGGTCTGCCACCTTCGGATCCACTGCCAAATTAGGGGGTACAGCTACAGTGGATCCGACGGCGACATACCCACAATGAACCCATGTTCGATGACCAAAGTGGAGGAGTTTGTTGCGACATCGAAAGCCCATTGTGATTGGACGTGCACCGAAGCAAAAGCACGTCAGAAAAAAGGGGAACTCCGCCACGCCTCCTTGCCTGTCACCCACATATCTGTGGCGGAGTTCCAGTTGGGCGCCAACGCCAATTGACCGCCAACTGATTCTAGGCTACTGATCTGATGAGGTGTCTGAGTGTCTTTAGGCGACAGGCGGGGTCACAAAAGCGACCAATGGTTATTTTTGGTGATTTTTTCGCCATTGAGATGGCGATTGGCCACGATGCTTGGCGAATACGCGGGAAAAGTAGAGCGAATTGTTATAGCCACATTGATAGGCCACTTCTTGGATCTCTAGGGCTGGATTGGCCAAGGCTTTGCATGCTTGGCGGATTCGATATTCGTTGATGAAGTAAGCCGGCGTTTGACCAAACAAAGCGCGGGTTTTGCGTTGCAGTGTTCGCTCATCCACAGCCATGGCCTCAGCAAGACCGGCGACCGTCACGTCAGGGTCTGAAAAGTGGGTCTCCATCCAGTCACTCAGGCGTTCCAGGAAGCGATGATCACGCGGGCTTAAATTCTCACTTTCAAAAGTCGCTTCACTTGGTGTGGCACCCTCAACGGTTGGCTCTTTCGACCCGGCAATTGCGTGAGGTATTTGCTCCAGATGGGCTCGTAAGCGCCTTCGATTGATCAACACGTTTTTCAGTTTGAGTTCAAGTACCTGCGGATCAAATGGTTTGCGGAGAAAATCGTCGGCCGCCAGTGTCAGGCTTTTGAGCTCAGTCTCATCATCGCTTCGAGCCGTGAGGAATAAGAAAGGAATGTGACTGGTGCTGAGATCGTCTCTGACGCTCTCAAGCAGGCCCAATCCATCCAGTCTTGGCATCATAATGTCACTCAAGATGACATCCACATCATGTGTCCTGAGGGACTCCAAGGCCTCGAGGCCATCGGCCGCGGTGTGGACCACCCATGAATCATCGAGCAGGGTGGCGAGGTGGTCTCGAAGATCTTTGTTGTCTTCAACAACCAACAAGGTGCCCATTTCATCTGCTACATTTTCGGTTGCCTCCTCGCGCTGACCTCCTTGCTCCCCAATCAGCGCGATCTCCGTGTGGGTGTCAACGGGCGTCAGTTCATTCATCGCATTGGGCAGGGTATTTCCGGTGGAGGAGACCATGCCTTTTTGGGCAGGCAGCCAGACTGAAAATTTGGCACCTTCGCCCAACTCACTGTCGAGCTTTAAGTGACCGCCAATGGCCGTCACTGCCTCACTGACCAGCGACAGACCCAAACCAGCGCCAGCGACGCGTTGGGACTCCTGTATGGGGACACGATGAAAGCGTTCAAAAATGGTATGTTGTTCACTCGCGGGAATGCCGGGGCCTGTATCTGCCACAGCCAACCAAACACCGCCAGCTGGGTCGGCCTCAAGCGTGAGCTTGACGCGACCGCCTGATGGCGTGAATTTAATGGCGTTGGTCAATAAGTTGAGAAGAATTTTCTCAACGCTGGCTTGGTCGGCGCGAGTGTACCAGTCAGATTCGATGGCCTCTACCAGATCAATGGCTTTTTCTTTGGCGACACCCTCGTAGGCTCTGAGTGTTGTTCTTAGAAGGTGATCCAGTGCCCAGGGAGTGGCCGCCGTCTGCACCCCATGAAGCCTAATCTTTGACATATCCAATAGCTGGTCCACCAGTCGTACTAGGCGTCTTAAATAGCGTTGTGCAATGTCAACCGACTCGTGGTTGGGTAGGGCTTGATGGATCGTATTTAGATTGGCATCAATCAGCGTCAGTGGTGTCCTTAATTCATGAGACACGTTGGCGAAAAATAAGGTTCGAGCATTGAGGGCCTCTTGCAGGGCGGCAGATTGTTTCACGACCAGCTCATTTTTTGTTTGTAATTCTTGCGTGCGCTGATTGACCAACTGTTGTAACTCCACTCGCCGCTGTCTCGCGCGTGCGACAAATGCAGTCACAGCCAGTAGGAAGGTCAAGGCATAGAGTGCAAAAGCCACAGGGCTCAACCACGGCGGTGGCGCGATGCGTGCCTCAAAAAGCATTTCGGGTTCAGACCAAACACCATCTCCATTGGCGCTTCGTAGCCAGAATCGATAACGGCCTGGATTGAGGCCCGTGTAGCGCGCCACGCGTTCCCGATCGGCTTCAACCCAACCCAAGTCCAGGCCCTCAAGTTGATAAGCAAACTGGTTGTTTTCCGGAGCAACAAAATGCAGGCCTGTGTAGTTAATCACCCAATTATTTTGATCATATTGGAGCTGTTTTAGTGATGTCGAGTCCACTGGTTGTTCATTGATCAGCACCGTCTCCAACTGCACATGCGGTGGTATGGGATGTGGGTTGATTCTCGTGGGCTGGAATGAGGAGACCCCATTGATGCCACCAAAATAAAGTGAGCCATCTAGTGCTTGATGTACCACACCGCCATTGAATTCATAGGCTTGCAATCCATCATCTAGGCCAAAGTTGAGGACCTCTGCGCCAATCGGATCGATTCGTGATAGCCCTCGGTTACTGCTGACCCAGATATGGCCGAGGCCATCTTGAGCAATGGCATAAATCGTGACATCCGGTAGTCCCGATTGTTCAGACCAGATGCGCTTGGTTTCTAGCACAATGCCTTGTTCGGTGCCTCGGATCTGGGTCTCTAGTAAGCCAGTCGCTTCTGTCCCAATCCATAGCGTGTTGTTGTCTAGAGAGAGCATGGATAGGATGCGATTTGCGCTGAAGTCTGCTGCCGGTGCGTCTATTGGAGCATTGGGTGGTGGGGTAAGCTCAATGCGGTCGACGGTTTGATTCCAAGGCTTGGTCGCAAAGAGTGCGTCTTCAGCGGATATCAAGACGGTGCCATCGTTCAGTACGTGAATGGCGCTCAAACGAAAGAAAGTCATCTTCTCCGCTAGCCAGTTTAAGGGCCTAGCGCTCAGCCATTCTCCAGTCGAGCTAAATTCATGTTGTACCACCACTTGTCCGATGCCTTGATAGAGAAAACGCCCATCTGGGCTGAAGGCCATTGGTCGATGCCGCGAAAATAGCTCGGCATGCGCTGAATGAATGGTGACCGCTGGCTCTTTTGCGTCCGCTACACCTAAAAATTGGACGCTGTTGAACCAAACATCCTCAGTGATGGGGTGGGTGGCCATCGATCGGATGCGAAGTCGATCGATATCGACCTCATGGCCGTTATTGATTGTTGAGAAAGGTATTCTGTAAAAATTCTGATTAATGTCAGCTTGCCAGAGTTCAATGCCTCGGTCATCCAGGCCCACCCATAAATACCGCTGTTGATCGATCCGCTGCTTGCCAACGCCTCTAACCACATACGCCGGGTGCGTGGGGTTTCTAATATGACTGAATCGATGTCTCTCAGGGATATAGCGGGCGACGCCACCGAGTTTGGAGCCAATCCACAAGACACCAAAATCATCGCTGAGGAGGTCGTAACCATTCCAGCCCACGGTTGGGGGCAAAGATTCCGGATCCATGGGATCATGACGAAAGGTTTGAAAGGTCTGCTCATTGGGTCGATACGCGCCCACAATGTTAGCCACCGATACCCAAACCAGTCCATCGCCACTGGTTGCGATATGCATGGCCGGCCGAGTCTCAATCACGCTGAGATCAATCTCATGCTTGAGCTGCTCCTCCCATTTCCTAGGTGTGAGCCCATCATCATCTAACACCACTCGTATCAGGGCCTGGGGCGTCAATAGCCAAAGTCCGCCGATGGGGTCAGACCCGATCGCGAGCACATTGTCATCGGGCTGGCCATATTCGCTGGGCTTGATGGTGGCAAGCCGCTGACCTGAGGTCGGATCGATTACACGCACACCATCGAGCCCAGCCCAAGCCACGTGGCCCAGTGGGGTGGTGGCCAAAAGAGACAAGCCAAACCGATTGGAGGCTAAGTTAGATGGGCGCGATGCGTTGTGATGGAGGGAGTAGTCTTGGCAATCTGATTTCCAGAGGTGGCCGCCATCACTGAGCCAGGTTGCTCCATCCTTGTCTCGAATGATTGAGCCGATCAGTCCGTTGGACGATTCGCCTACAAAGTCAATGGGATGGACCTGTTGGGCAGCTGGATCAATGCGCCAGGCCAAATTTGAAAAAATGGAAATGATTTGGTCTTGGCAAAAGGCTTGAGTGCCATAGATGATTGAAAACAGCGGGTTGTTTGGTCTGGGGTCCGTTTCGAGTATGCGCGTGGTTTCCTGGGTGTCCAAGTCAAACCGGCTGATGCCATACTCAGTGGTGATCCATAGGTGGCCCAGCGGGCCGTTGTGGAAGCTCGTCACCGAGCCGCGGGTGAGAGACTGTGGGTCGCTGGGGTCAAAACGTAGAGAGCGAATTTGGTAGCCATCAAATCGGTCCGCTGCACTTTCTGTGCCTAGCCACAAGTAACCATCTCGGTCTTGCGTCATGGCAAATATGTTGGATTGTGAGAGCCCCTCAGATAGCGAGAGGCGATCAAACACGATGGGTGCATCCGATGCCACGGCCATGGTGGAAAGCGCGCTGACGAGAACGCTGGTTAGCGCTGCGAGAAAGCCGTTTTTGGCGCTATGATAAAGCATCGCCATGCAGACACCATTCCCCTTCCATACCGACATGAAGCGCGAGGCCACATTCTCCAGTTGCCAAAGCTATCGCTACAGCTTACTCCGAGAGTGGTCTGCAACGCAAAATAAGGTACTTTTTATTGGCCTCAATCCATCCACAGCGGACGCCACCACAGATGATCCCACCATTCGACGCTGCATTGGATTTGCTAAAGCTTGGGGCTTTGGCGGGCTTTATATGGGCAATTTGTTTGCTTTTCGTTCCACTGATCCAAGGGGCTTATTGAATGCATCTGATCCGGTGGGCCCAGACAATGACGCGATTTTACTCAAACTCTCTCGGATGGTGAGTTTGGTGGTGGCTGCATGGGGCAATCATGGTGTGTTGATGGACCGAGCGAGCCACGTCAAGACGCTGTGTCGGCCACTTTCGGTGCTAAAGCTCAATCGCTCGGGGCAACCCGCACACCCCTTGTATTTGAAAAAAGATATGTCTCCCACACCATGGGTTGAATCATAAAGATCTGATGGCGTGTTTAGCCGGCACCGGTCTCTAGCCGGTCGATGAGGGCGCCTAGCGATTCCAGCTCGCTCGAGGATATGTCCGATGGCAAGCGTTCAAATGCCCGTTGGCGGCGCTGCTGGACATTGAGTGGTGAGCCAATGGGTAGATGACCATGAGTTTCTAGAAACTCTTGCAAAAGCTTGAGCTGCCGGCTGCTGATGCGACGATGGCTGTTGGTCATTTCGATGCGGTGCTCTTTTAGATAAGACAGCAATTGGCCCCCATCAAAGCCGACGCGATGGGCGGCTGCAATGACGCCTGGAAGCGAGGTGTCTGTTAAGCCTCCGCCCTCGAGTGCTTGATGCAGGAGGCCTTCCGTGATGGGCTTGGCTTGGCCCTCATGCCAAGCAGACCACCAGCGCCTGACCACCAGGCAACGTAATTTTAGTGTCTGTCGCTTGGGCTCCTCAATCTGAGCTTTTGCTTGTGTGGTTTGTAGCCATCGCTCAAATGGGCCCAATGTGGTTAATCGCCAGATGCTCATCAGTTCATGCAACCAATCCAGATCATCGGCCAAGATGTAAAACAGAGGTAGATCATCCACCGGGTCAAACCGCGACAAGTGCTTAATGGCGAGCGTGTTGGCGTATTCAGTGAGAGATTGGCCCCTGGGGGAGGGTATTTCCTTGCTCGACTGAAATTCCAGACGCGGTTTGGGGTCGGCAGCAGAGTTTTCTGAGAGCGTGCTGAGTCTAATGTGGGTGGGGTGCTCATTGGTTAGGTGATGCCAAAGTTGCAGCTCATAGTCGCTGGCTGCCAAGTAAAAGATTTGGCGGTCTTGCTCGATGGCGAGGGTTTGAATATTGGCGATCACGGCAGCAGCCCGCTCAGGATCTGAGGTGGTCAGCGCTTCATCAATAAATAATGGCAAGGCATGGTGATTGGCTTCAGCTTTTAAGACTCTGGCCATTCGCACAGCAAGCAGGAGTTGCATACGGGTGCCGGTGGACAACTGACCAAGCGGAATGGGTGCCTGATCATGCGTTCGTCGGGCAACGAAGGTATCTTCAAGCTCCAAAACCCACTGATGGTGGGTAAAGGAGAAAAATAGATCGCGTGCCTGGTCAAAGGTGCGGTCACCCTGATCCTCGCGCGTTTGTTCATTGATGGCATCTAGCCAAAATAGACCGGCTTTTGCTTCCAAAGCCTGGGTTCTTTTAGTATTGAGCTCATCGATCGCTTGATCGAGTTCGGCGCTGGCATGACTTAAGCGGTCGCCAGTGCTCTCAATCTCAATCGCTTGTTGTAAACGAATCAATTCTTCTTGTCGCTGTTCGAGCTGCTCACCTGCGCTTTGGTGCTCTTTGAGTGCAGCTTTTAGTGAGGCCTCATCGTTGGCTTCGACCCAGTGCATGATGCGAGGGAAGGCATCTAAGCGGTCTAAGCGGTCATTCAGCAAGGTTTGTGTGGCGGTGATTTTGCCCTCAATCTCTTGCCACTGATTTCGTTTGCTCAGGTAGCCATTGAGTGTGTCTTTGGCGCCAACCGGCAGATTGGCCTCTTTATAGATGGCCCCTAGACTGGCCTCCTTATCCTTTAGATCGTCTAGCAGTGCTTTCTGGGCTTGCTTTAATTGACGAATCTCTTTGCTCGCGGCGTGTGCGATCTCAGCGTTGTGTAGCCAGTTTTCTAGCTGTGCTTGCAGGCTGCTCGTATTTTTCGCCTCCAACACCGCGTGTGCGACATCGGCACTGAATTCACCGAGACTTTGACCCAATGCACGCTGAGTCTCTATCAGCCGGTTTTGGTTGTAGGCAATTGCCTGCTCACTGCTGTTTAGCCCATCGGCTGCAGCCTGGTATTGCCGATGCGCATCGCCAAACACAAGACTGGCATTCTCACTCAGTAAAGCCGGCTGAAATCCCAGTTGGTCAGCCAAGTCTCGCGCCTGAGCTTCTAGGGATGCAAGGGTCTCTGCGTTTGTTTCTGAGCGGGGTTGTGATGGGGTTTTCTTGGAAGCGATGAGGTGCCACAGCGAGAGTGCGGTGATGCCAGCCAAGGAGGCCATGGCGAGGACAGATAGATCCATCGCCAGTCCTGCCACAGCTAAGCCGGAGAGAATGACCAAGACAGGCGCAGACCAGCGCGCTCCGTTCGTTTGAGCCGAGCCGCTCTGTGGCGATGTTTGATTCGCCATTTGATGGGCTCGATCAATTTTTCTGGCCAAGGTTTGGGCTTGGTCAATGTCACTGACACTGAGTTTGGGCAATGACTGCAGCTCAATGCTTGAATCCACACCGAGTCGCTCCAGCGCTTGTTTGCACTGCGCTTGCCACTGACTGAGCTGCTTTTGCTCTAACAGCAGTGTTTGGTCGATCGAGCGAATGGTCTCTAAATGCTTGCTTACCGTTTGCGTCAGGGCAGGATCTGGAATGGCTTCAGCCATGCCAGTGGCCTCCAGCTCAACGCCAAGTGTTTGAATGGACTTTTCGATGCCAACCAGTTCGTCCTCGGCTTTCTTTTGCTGGTGTTCAAGTGCCTCGATTTGCTTGATCTCTTGACCGCTCAGGGAGGCCAGAGCCTGCGGCAGTGCGGCTTTGTCAGAACTCAAGGCGGTGATGGTGTGCTGATATTCAAGGGCTTCCATGGCCCATTCGATGGCCTTTAGCTCTTCTAGGCTGTGTTTGGCGGCCACAATCTCTTGTTCAAGTTGGGGAATTTTTTGCTGTTGGGCGGCCAGTGCGCGATGTTCATTCCTGATCTGATGCAATTGATCCCGTGCTTCGGTGACCGCGCGATTTTGATGTGTGGCCTTAAACTCCACCTGCTTGATTAATCGCTGCCGCGTTGTTCTGAGATCCAGTCCACCATCGAGTTCACGCTGTAACGCTTCCGCTAAGACCTCATCGCTTCCTTGGCCCCAAGCAATGAGATCTTCAATCCGGATGAGGTGAACACCAAACCACCAGAAATAACCGGTTCAGCAACCTAAACACATATGGGAATCTTTGACTTCATCAACCCAAAGCGGTCGACAAATACCGATTCAAGCGCACCAGAGCATGTCAAGGCGATGCAGTCTGCCTTGATGACCCTTGAGGATGTCGTCGCTCCATCAGCGATCAATATCAGCCCGAAGAATATAAATATTAGTGGCAAACTGATGCGCATTTTCTTTGTGGTGGCCTATCCTCGGTACCTAAACGACGGGTGGCTCGAACCGATCCTTAACTTGGAACGTGAGATGGACGTCTCGATCACTATCCATCCGATCAGCACCAAAGACACGCTCAAGAAGTTCCAAAAGAAGGTGGCTGAGGTCCAAAGTCAGATCAACAGTCGAGCTGAGAAGGGGATGGTACGTGACCCAAAGCTGGAGGCTGCATATCATAACCTTGAGGATCTTCGAGATAAGCTCCAACAAGCCGAGGAGAAGTTGTTCGACGTCGGTCTCTACATTTCGATCTACGCTTCAAGCGAGAAAGATCTCAATGAGGCTGAGGCGGCGATCAAGGGCATCGTGGCCTCACGACGGAGCTACACCAGACCGCCTCTCTTCCAACAAGAGCAGGGGTTCCGGAGTATACTCCCGACCCTGACTGATGAGCTCCAGGTCCACAACAAGTTCAATTCATCACCGCTTTCAAGCTTCTTCCCCTTCACATCCTTCGACCTTACGGCTGATACCGGCATTCTCTACGGGGTCAACCGACACAACTCATCCCTCGTACTCTTCG
>CAJXNU010000010.1 GCA_913057255.1 uncultured Wenzhouxiangella sp. | reverse complement strand
ATGTCTGCCCTAAAGGTGCAAATCCCATCGTGCGGGTGCGCCTCTGGGTAGGTATGAACGGTAATGTGGCTTTTGTCTAAATGCCCCACCACGCTCTCTGGCAATGGACCAGGCGCTGCGGTGGCGGTGTCTGCATCAATCACCACGGGTTCTTCGGAAATGAGCATGGTGACGCTCGCCCCTTGGGGCTCATAGTCTTGACGGGCGATGTTTAAGATGTTGGCGCCGATGATGTTAGAGACATCCGACAAGATTTGAGTCAGACGCTCCGCATTGTAGGCTTCATCGATGTAGGCGATGTAATCGCGACGCTCTTCTGCTGTGGTCGCGTAGCACAGGTCATAGATATTGAAGCTCAACGCCTTGGTGAGGTTGTTAAACCCGTGGAGCTTAATTTTGCGTGAACCCATGGCGATCACCCACGACAAAAAATCAATTCCCTATTATCGATCATATGCATCGCCCAAATCAGCCCCAAAAGCAAACTTTTTCGACATTCACTGAGCGCTGAACATGAGGTCAATGACGTAAAATAGCTCAATGACTGAGCATTTCTCTTCAATCGTGCTGTGATGGACACAGCGACCCAAAAGACGCAGCCCATCTGGCGCGTCCTGAAATTTGGTGGGAGCTCAGTCAGTGACTCCGCATCTTGGGAGGCGATTTGTGCCATCACCCGACGCACCCTCGATGAGCATCGACATCCCTTTATTGTGGTCTCGGCACTCAGTGGGGTCACTGATTTGCTGGCGAATCACACATCGACGCACCCTTCGATGAGTGCCGATGAACTCCTCAACACCCTGAAAGATCGACATCAATCACTGCTCCATGCGCTTGAGCTCGACCCATCCCTTCTCGATGAGCACTGGCACAAACTCAATGACTGCTTGAGTGACCGTGCAGCCCTAGAGACGCCTCAAGGAGCCGCCGAGCTCCTTTCTCTCGGCGAGGTGTGGAGTGCCGCCATCGGTCAAGCTTATCTGGCCAAGAGCGGCATTGAGATTGCACTGATGGCCAGCACCGACCTGCTCTATGCGACATCACAGCCCGTGAGGTCTGAGCGTCAGCACTATATGGCGGCGACCTGCGATGCGCATCCTGACCCCAAACTGGCCCAGACACTGGCTGAGCAAAGCCAGTGCTTCATCATGCCTGGATTTAGTGCCCGCAATGCCGAGGGCGAGACCGTCTTATTGGGCCGAGGGGGGTCTGATACATCGGCTGCGCTGATAGGCACCCTGCTCGATGCCGAGCGCGTTGAGATCTATTCGGATGTGCCGGGCCTCTTTAGCGCCGATCCACATCGTATTCCGACCGCGCGCCTTCTTAAAATGGTCAGTTACCGCGAGGCTCAAGAATTGGCTGCCATGGGCGCCAAAGCCATTCACCCGCATGCGCTCGCCCCGCTTCGTGCGCACAACATCCCTTTGTGGCTGGGGCAAACGCTTCGTGCCGATATAGAAGGCACACAGATCTCATCTAAGGCCAGAGACCACGGTGCCCAAGTCAAAGCCATTGTGCAGCGTCGACACATTGCGCTCATTTCTCTTGAAGACATTGGCATGTGGCAACAAGTTGGCTTTCTGGCCGATGTGTTTCAAGAGTTTAAAGCGCTGGGCTTATCCGTCGATCAGGTCTCCACATCGGAATCGAATGTGACTTTGACCTTGGATCTCAGGGCCAATGTGGCCGATGAAGCAGACATCGAGCGCTTGATTGATCGACTCAAAAAACACTGCCACGTTGAATGGGTACCCGATTGTGCCTGTGTCTCGCTGGTTGGCTTAGGGATTCGGACCATCTTGCACCGCTTGGGGCCCGCCCTGGAGGTATTCGAGCAGCGGCGCATTTATCAAGTCTCGCAAGCAGCCAATGACCTCAATCTGACCTTTGTCGTTGAAGCCAGACACGCCGATCGCTTGGTGCAACAGCTCCATCAGCAGCTCATCCCCGGCGGCTTAGGCGGTGATTCGGTGTTTGGCCCGACCTGGGAGCAATTGTTCAGAGACCAAGACGCGCCGGCGCAGCAACCGCCTTGGTGGAGCATCAACAAACAAGCGCTCAGTGACTTGATGGCGCCACTCGACTGCGCCTATGTCTATCATCTCCCCACCATAGAGGCAGCCGCCGATCGATTGTTGAACTTAGAACATGTTGATCGCGTGCTCTACTCAATGAAAGCCAATCCCTATCCTGAGATTTTGAACACCCTGCATGGGCGTGGGGTTGGGATTGAGTGTGTCTCGCTACAAGAAGTCGAACACGCCACCGCCGAGCTGCCTGATCTCAAGACCAGCGACATTCTCTATACGCCCAACTTTGCCAATCGGGATGAGTATCAAAAAGCGCTTTCCCTGGGCGTGCGCGTGACGGTGGATAACACCTTTATCTTGGAGCGCTGGGGGCAGGATTTTGCGGGTCAGTCGATCTTTTTGCGCCTGGATCCTGGATCTGGTCTCGGCCACCACAAAATGGTCCGGACTGCTGGAAGCCATGCGAAATTTGGTGTCCCTCTGGCAGAGATCGATAAAATTGCGCGGCTGGCCGAGGCACACGACATCCGCATCGTTGGGCTTCATGCCCACACCGGCTCTGGCATTTTGCATCCCGACAACTGGCATCGCACGCTTGAGATTTTGGGTGAGGCCGCCCAAACCCTGACCTCGGTCGAGACCATTGATCTGGGAGGTGGTCTGGGTATTCCAGACCACGATGATGCGCTGCCTTTGGATTTGGCCGCACTCGATGCGGGCATTGGCCGGTTGAAGGCACAACTGCCCCGGCCGATGGATATTTGGTTGGAACCGGGTCGGTACTTGGTGGCCAATGCCGGCGTGTTGCTGGCGCGTGTCACTCAAACCAAGGGCAAAGGCGACATTCGCTATGTGGGTCTGGCCACCGGAATGAACTCCCTCATTCGGCCAGCGCTCTACGGCGCATGGCACCCCATTGTTCACTTCGACCGACTCGGTGAGCGCGGCGACCATGTCTATAACGTCGTCGGCCCGATCTGTGAGACGGGTGATATCCTGGGGCTGGATCGACTCTTGCCCGAGTGCCAACCGGGCGACTTGCTACTCATCGCCAACACAGGGGCCTATGGCCGAGTGATGGCGTCACACTATAATTTACGTGCACCCGCACCTGAATATGTTTTGCGGTCATAGGAAAATTCAATGAGTGGTCAATACCAAGCCTCGGATATCGAAGTCTTACAGGGTCTGGACCCGGTTAAACGCCGACCGGGCATGTACACCGACACCTCTCGCCCCAATCACTTGGTGGCAGAGGTGGTGGACAATGCGGTTGATGAAGCCTTGGCCGGTTATGCCAAAAAAATTGCGGTGCATTTATTCAAAGACGGATCGGTCTCAGTGGCCGATGATGGCCGTGGCATGCCGATTGATCTACACCCAGAACACAAACTGCCCGGTGCGGAATTGATCCTCACGCGCCTGCATGCCGGTGGCAAATTTTCTGGCAAAAACTACAAATTCTCTGGCGGTCTTCATGGGGTTGGCGTCTCTGTGGTGAATGCGCTCTCATCCAAACTTGTCTGTGACATCAAGCGCGATGGCAAAGTCCATCAAATCACCTTCAAAGATGGCATCACCAAACAGTCGCTTACGCCCGTTGGGGAAGTGGGCAAACGCAATACGGGGACGGCTGTCCATTTCTGGCCGGATGGTCAGTACTTTGATAGCGCCAACGTCTCCAGACCACAATTGCGCCACCTCTTAAAAGCCAAAGCCATTTTGTGCCCAGGGCTTGCCATCAGCCTGAGCGATGAGGTCGATGGCAGCGAGGAGCAGTGGCTGTTTGAAGATGGCTTGGTGGCCTATTTAGAAGAACAACTCGATGGTCAAGAGCGCGTGCCGGCTACGCCGTTTGTGGGAGAGCTCGCCGGTGGTGATCAAGAAGCCAGCTGGGCGCTGACTTGGGTGCCCGAGGGCGATCTGATCCAAGAATCCTATGTCAATTTAATCCCCACACCCGCGGGTGGCACCCACACCAATGGCTTGAGAACCGGTCTGATTGAAGCGCTTCGAGAGTTTTGTGAGATCCGAAATCTGTTGCCACGAAACATGAAGCTCTCGCCTGAAGATGTTTGGGACCGTTTGAGCTTTTTGTTGTCCGTGAAACTCGCTGACCCACAATTTTCTGGCCAAACCAAAGAGCGCTTGAGCTCTCGGTCTGCTGCCAGCTTTGTCTCGGGCGTGGTCAAAGATGCTTTTGCACTCTGGCTAAATAAGCACGTGGCCGATGGTGAGGCCATTGCCAAACTGGCCATTGAACATGCACTCAAACGACAAAAAGCCAGCAAACAAGTGGCTCGTAGGAAGGTCACGCAGGGGCCAGCACTGCCCGGCAAACTCGCTGATTGCGCCTCCACCGACTTGGATCATACCGAGCTTTTTTTGGTCGAGGGCGATTCGGCCGGTGGCAGCGCCAAACAAGCAAGAAACCGAGAATTCCAGGCCATCATGCCCTTGCGTGGCAAAATCCTAAACACCTGGGAGAGCGAGCCTGATCAGGTCTTACGCTCCCAAGAGGTGCATGATTTGGCCACCGCCATTGGCGTCGATCCAGGCTCTTCTGATTTGAGCCAGTTGCGCTATGGGAAAATTATCATCCTCGCCGATGCCGACTCCGATGGATTGCACATTGCCACCTTGCTATCGGCGCTGTTCATCAAACATTTCAGGCCACTGGTGGATGCGGGTCATATCTTTGTCGCCATGCCCCCGCTGTATCGAATCGATGTGGGCAAGCAAACCTTTTATGCCCTAGATGCTGAGGAAAGACGGGGCATCTTGGCGCGGATTGAGGCCGAGAAAATGACGGGCAAAGTCTCTGAGACCCGCTTTAAGGGCCTAGGTGAGATGAACCCATTGCAGTTGAGAGAGTCCACCATTGATCCTGACACTCGGCGTTTGTTGCAATTTCGAGTCAGCAACACCAAAAAAACCGATGAATTGATGGACATGCTGCTGGCCAAAAAGCGTGCGGCTGACCGACGCCAGTGGCTTGAAGACAAAGGCAACCTCGCCGAGGCGCTCCCCTAGCCCCTTCACATCCTAGCCTCTTCACATCAAAGGGCCAGCCATCTGGTTAAATAAACCTATGAATGAGATGACCCCGCTACACACCCCCAATGAGTCGCCACCAGCCAATCTCGGCCGACGTGCCTTTGTACGGCAAGGCGCCTGGGCCGTATCATTCCTCGGCATGGGTGGGCTCACGGCCCTCTCAGTTGAAGCCAATGAATCGACCTCCATCGACTTTGAGCCTTTAGAAGTCGATGAGGCCACATGGCGCGAGTGGTTGACCGACGAGCAATACCGAATATTGCGGCGCGAAGGCACGGAACGGGCTTTCTCCAGCCCGTTAGATAAAGAGTATGGGCCAGGCACCTATGTCTGCGCGGGTTGCTATCTGCCTCTGTTTTCTGCCGAACACAAATATGACTCGGGCACCGGCTGGCCGAGCTTTTGGCGACCCATTGAGGAGAGCCACATCAACACCAAAAGAGATTTCAAACTGATCTGGCCCAGAACCGAGTATCACTGCGCTCGGTGCAAGGGCCATCAGGGCCATGTTTTTAGTGACGGGCCCAAGCCCACGGGGCAGCGCTGGTGCAACAATGGGGTGGCTTTGCGGTTCATACCGGCCGACCAGCCCCTGCCGGCATTGAGGCAGGCACCGGCATGAGGTTTTCTATGAGATCAAGCTCACTGGCACCATTACTTTTGGCCCTATCACTGAGCGTGTGGGCTCAGTCATCATCTGAGTCGTCAACTCAACAGGCCGCTGACTCAACGCTGGCCACGGCCACGTTTGCCGGCGGTTGCTTTTGGTGCATGGAGCCACCCTATGACAAGTTAACGGGCGTGGTCTCGACCCGCTCGGGCTTTAGTGGCGGCGAGGTCGAAAACCCCAGCTATCAACAGGTGGTGGCTGGTGGCACTGGGCATTTGGAGGTGGTGCAAATCACCTATGATCCAGCCTTGGTCAGTTATGAGGCTTTATTGGATGTTTTTTGGAGAAACATTGATCCTTTTCAAGCCAATGGACAGTTTTGTGATCTGGCCGAGACCTATCGGAGCGCGATTTTTGTTCAAAATGAAGCCGAGCGAGAAGCGGCTGAGCAATCCTTGGCTGAGATACAATCGCGTTTCCCCAATCAAACCATCGACACGCGCATCCTTGAGTTTGACGCGTTTTATGAGGCCGAAGACTATCATCAAGACTACTACCAAAAAAATCCCAGACGCTATGGCTTTTATCGCTGGCGCTGTGGGCGAGACCAACGCCTTGAGGAAATCTGGGGAAGCGAAGCCGGGGGCTGATACTCAAAACCTCCGTGTCTCGCTCACAGATCGTCTTCATTCCAGTTTTTTATCGAAGGAAATTTCATCATGACCCGTTTCTTGAACCACTTTTGGGTGGCTGTGGCACTGTGTTTTTTTGCTCACAATGCACTGGCCAATGACCGAATCGAGTTTGTCCAGACCGTTGAGGGCATCAGTGAGTATCGCCTAGACAACGGTTTGCAGGTGCTCTTGGTGCCGGATCAAAGTCGCCCCACAGCAACGATTAACATCACCTACAAAGTGGGTTCAAAGCACGAAAGCTATGGTGAGACGGGCATGGCTCACTTGCTTGAGCACATGCTTTTTTATGGCACGCCGACCCACAAAGACATCAAAGCCGAAATCTCCGAGCGCGGTGGGCAGGCCAATGGCACCACCTGGTATGAGCGCACCAACTACTTTCAAGTTCTACCGGCAGGTGAGGAGAATTTGGAGTGGGCGCTTCGAATGGAAGCCGACCGAATGGTCAATTCTTTGATTGATGCGGAAGATCTGGCCTCTGAAATGACCGTGGTCAGAAACGAATATGAGATTGGAGAAACCAATCCATTTCGGGTGCTGATGCAGCGCGTGATGAGCGTGGCTTATCTATGGCATGGCTACGGGCGCTCCACCATTGGCGCGCGCGCAGACATTGAGAATGTGCCCATTGAGCGATTGCAGTCTTTTTATCGTCGCTACTATCAGCCGGACAATGCCATTTTGATTGTTTCAGGCAACATCGAGCCTGAGCGGACTCTGGCTCTGATTGATGAGTATTTTGGGGATATCCCTAAGCCTGACCGCACCGGCGATATGGCACTTTGGGACACCTATACCCGTGATCCCGTACAAGATGGTGAGCGCACCGTCACCGTCCGCCGAGCGGGTACGGTTCGTTCCCTGATGGCCGCTTATCACATCCCATCGGCTTTGAACGAAGACTATGCTGCTCTCGAAGTCTTGGCCTTTATCTTGGGTGATGTGCCCTCGGGACGGCTCTATGACACCTTGATTGTTCCAGAACTCGCCAGCCAGGTGGGTGCGTTCAGCCTCGCACTGCCCGAGCCGTCTTTGCTGATGTTTTATGCCCAAAGCCGGGATGGTCAAGACATGGATGTCATCCGAGACGAGTTGTTTGCAACGATTGATGCGGCAAAAGAGAATCCACCCAGCGAGGTGGAAGTCAATCGAGCGATCAATGCGCTCAGCACCAACATCGAGCAAGCCATGAATGACTCGGGCCGTGTGGGCATCCAACTGTCTGAATGGGCCACCATGGGTGACTGGCGCTTGATGCTGTTGCACCGAGACCGCATCGAATCCGTGACAGTGGACGATGTGCAGCGCGTTCTCGATACCTATCTGACCAGAGACAATCGCACGGTGGGTGTTTTCCTGCCAGACAGTCAGCCAGAGCGCGCTGAAATCCCCGCAGAGCCCGATGTAGAGACCTTGTTGGCCGGTTATGAAGGTCGCGAGGTGGATGTGATTGAAGAGGTGTTTGAGCCAACTGCCGAGAACATTGAGGCCAATTTGGTCAACTTCACCTTGTCTAACGGCGCCAAAGTCACTGTGTTACCCAAGCCCACTCGAGGACAACGGGTTTGGGGCCAAATCACGCTACGAATGGGCAACTTGGAGAGCTTGAGTGGACTGGGTGATATTCCCAATGTCACCACGCAAATGCTCAGTCGCGGTTCCGAGCAATTTTCTAGACAAGCCATTCGAGACGAGCTCGATAAACTGCGCTCATCGATGAGCGTTGGGGGTGGCAGACGCACCTCTGTTTTCATTGAATCCCAACGAAATCAGTTGGGTCAGGTATTGGCCATTGTCGAAGATGTCTTAAAAAATCCGACTTTTCCGGAGAGTGAGCTGGATGAGCTCAGACGTCAGACACTGACATCCATCGATCAGCAGCGCGATGAGCCCACTGCCGTTGCCAGTTACCTCTTAGGCCGCCATCGGAATGACTATCCCGAAGACCACCCGTTTTACAGCCCGAGCTGGGATGAACAGGTGGCCAGAGTTGAAGCCATTGCTCGAGATGACTTGGTTGCCCACCACGCCTCACACTTTGGGATGGGTCCTGAGACCACCATCAGCTTTGTGGGCGATGTGGATGTCGAGCAACTGCGAGAAACCTTAGAAAATTCATTCGGCCAGTGGCAGGCCGATGTGCCTTATGAGCGCATCGCACCGACCTACATGGCCACTGAAGGCGATGCCTTGGTCCAAGAAATGCCCGACAAAGCCAATGCGATGTTTATCGGCTTCCAGTCTTTACCGATGAGAAGTGATGACCCAGACTATCCTGCTTTGATGATGGCCGGTGAATTGCTTGGCGGAGGCTTTTTGAACTCACGCTTGGCCGACCGGATTCGAGATCAGGAAGGCTTGAGCTACAGTGTGGGCGGTCGTTTCTCGGCATCTGATTTGTATGAAGAGGCGAGCTTTGTGAGCTTTGCGATGTTCGCACCTGAAAATAAAGACCGCCTAAACGAAGTGATGTTCGAAGAGCTCAACCAAGTCGTTGACCAAGGCTTTGACGAGGAAGAGCTCAATGCGGTCAGAGCGGGCTACTTAAAAGAGCTTGAACTGGGCAGAAGTTCTGATCAAGCGCTCAACAGCCAGCTCAACACCAATTTATACCTCGGTCGCGACTTGTTCTACGGAGCACGTTTTGAAGAGGCCATTGAAGCGCTCACTGCCGAGGAAGTGACCGAGACCGTCAGACGCCATCTCAATCCAAGCCAGTGGCTGACCGTCAATGTGGGTGACTTTGATAAAGACGCCGAGTCCGATCAATAATTCACCGCCTGTGCCGAGATCCTAACCCGCTGGTTCAAACCAGTCTGGGTTGGGCTCGGTGCAGACAATGAAGTGAGGATTTAGGATGCTCTCACGGGCGTTGTAGGTGAGCGGTTGGCCGTTTTCTCGGTTCAACACTTGGCCACCGGCCACATTGACCACGGCGTGGGCAGCGCACGTATCCCATTCACTGGTCGGCCCCAATCGCGGATAAAGATCGGCCTCACCTGAGGCGACCAAACAAAGCTTCAATGAGCTGCCCATGGCGACCATTTCAGTCTCACCCAAACGCTCTAAGAACCCAGCCATTTCTGGGCTTTGGTGCGAACGACTCCCGACCACGCGCCATGGACGCTCTCCAGAGTGCTTGGCAGCGCTAATGGCTTGAGGTTCGGCATCACCGAGTTTCATCCAAGCGCCTTGCCCTTGAGCGCCGTAGTACCACTTCTTAAGGGCTGGGGCAAAGACCACGCCCAGTACAGGCTCATGATCGACCACCAGCCCGACATTGACGGTGAACTCATCGTTTCTTTTCAAAAATTCTTTGGTGCCATCGAGCGGATCCACCACCCAGCACGCCGTCCAATGCTGGCGCTCTGACCAAGGGGCTTGAGCCGATTCCTCAGACAAGATGGGAATATTGGGTGTGAGCTCAGTCAGCGCGGCCACTAAAACTCGATTGGCGGCCAAATCTGCTGCGGTCAGTGGACTGTCATCGGCTTTGTGTTCGGTATCAAAAAGCTCAGGGTCTGCATAAATTTTTAAGATCTCATCACCGGCTCTAGACACCGCTGCTTGCACACCCGCCAATAACTTTTCAAAATCCATATCCATTCCAAACAAAATATCCGCCACTGCCAGGCTACTGGTCTTTCAACCACTGCCCAAACGCCTCACCAAATTCTGGGTGCTTCATACCCAAACGAACCGTGGCCTGCAAAAACCCAAGTTTGTTTCCACAGTCAAACTGCTCACCCTCAAACTGAAACGCATCGACGGGCCGATCTTTTAACAAAGTGGCAATCGCATCGGTGATTTGGATCTCACCGCGGTGATCTGCCGGTGTGCGCTCCAAGATATCAAAAATCTCAGCACTCAAGAGATAGCGACCCACCACAGCCAAGTTCGATGGCGCATCCTCGGGCTCTGGTTTCTCAACAATGCCCTGTAGCCTGCCCGATCGCCCTTCAAAATGTGGGGCATCGACCACACCATAGCGACTGACGTGGGCAGGGATGACCTCCGCGACACTCACCACCGATGCGCCCGTTTCGTGATGATGTCTAGCCAATTGGCACATCACCGGATCGGCGCCATTGTCGATAAGATCATCGGGTAAGATGACCCCGAAGGCGTCTTCTTGTATGAGATGCTTGGCACACAAAATGGCATGCCCCAGCCCAAGAGGCTGGCTTTGCCTAACATAGAGACACGTCACCCCATGGGGCAATACAGACTGCGCGACGGTCAACAGCTCATCTTTTTGCTTCGCCGCCAGCTCGGTCTCTAGCTCATAGGCCGTATCAAAATGATCAGCAATCGCATTTTTGGTGCGGCCGGTGACAAAAACGAGCTTCGTGGCACCCGCAGCGACGGCCTCTTCCACCGCGTATTGGATCAGTGGCTTATCCACCACGGGCAACATTTCTTTTGGAACCGATTTGGTGGCCGGCAAAAAGCGGGTGCCGAGACCGGCCACAGGAAAGACAACGGTACGAATGGTGGCACTCATGGCCAACTCCCCTTGGATGGTTGAGCAAATGATACTGAAGTCATTGAATCAGACCGGCGGAAATTCAAAAACGGCCCGATAGACGCATGTCCCTCAAACGGCTCTCCGCCAAGCGTGACAAGGTGGTGTCTGGATACTGGCTTCGGACTTGCTCTAAGGCAGAACGCGCCTCCGGCCACTGCTGCAATTCAAAATAGCTAAAGCCCAATTTCAACAGCGCGTCTCCGGCCTTTGAGCTATCAGGAAACCGCTCCAACACGTTGGTAAACAAGCTTCTTGCTGTTTCAAAATCGCGCGTCACATAGTAGGTCTCTGCCAGCCAGTAATAGGCATTGGGGGCATAGCTAGAATTTGGATAACGATCAACAAAGGCATTGAACTGAGTCGCTGCATCACCATAACGGGCTTCTCGAAGCGCTCTGAATGCTTGGTCATAAGCCGCCTGTTCTTGCTCTGTCGCCTGCTCTAGCGTGCGCTCACCTCCACTGGCAGGGGGTGCCAAGGTGATGATTTCAGCTTGTGTGTTAATCGCTGGACGCACTTCTGGACGATCCTCAATGGGCTGGCCCACCTCGGTGGCTGGCTCAGTCATCGCATCAGCCTCGGCGACCACCGCTTCTTCGGCCGGCTCAGCACTGGCTGCTTGACGTCCAATGGATTGAAGCCTTTGGTCTAGATCCAAATACTGGTCGCGTTGTCGGCGACGCAGATTCTCTATTTCAACCTGCTGCGCCTCAACTTGTCCTCTCAGTTCGCGGACCTCTTCTAGCAAGGCTTGGAGTTGATAGATGGTCTCCGTGTCCTGCGCGGGAGACTCAGATGGAGATCCTAAAAAAACAAGGGCAGCGACCCCTGTCGCTGCCCCGATGCTCAATTGCTTCAATCGTGCATTCATTGAATCACTCAGCCAAATTTATCGTGCGGTGTAGACGATCTCCACACGACGGTTTCGCTCCCAGCAGTTATTCTCTGACTCACGACACACTGGGCGCTCTTCACCGTAGCTGACCACTTCTATTTGGTCTGCGCTGGCACCAGCAGCCTCCAACAACGCTCTGACGGCATTGCCGCGACGCTCGCCCAAGCCTAGGTTGTACTCACGAGAACCGCGCTCATCGGCATGGCTCTCGAGGCTCACCCGCGCTGATGGGTTGGCACTGAGATAGGCGGCATGCGCGTCAATGATGGGTCGAAATTGAGCCCGGACGTCTGAGCGATCAAATTCGAAATAAATGACACGCTGACTCAGCAGGCTGTCGGGGTTTTCTAGATTGCGTGCATCTGAGAAATCCCGCGCATCAATGCGGTCAGTTTGAGTGGTGGTTGACGATCCAGGCGCTGTTGGCGCAACTGGCTCATCTCGTACATCGCGTGCGCAAGCGGCCAATACAGCGGCAAGGGCAACGATGGCAATCAAACGCAATCCAGTGTTCATGCTTCCTCCGAAAATGGCTACAAATCAATTCTTTGGACCCAGGTCTTCATCTAAGCGGTGGGTCCTCTTATCTTACCGCAACAGTGGCGACCATGCCGGTTCCCTCACGTCGCCCTCGCTGTTCACCAGCCGTTGTCGCACTCGGCCATCGGCTGACACGGCGGCCAACACCCCTCGCCCATTGTCCCGACGCGCATATAAAATCATGCTGCCGTTGGGCGCAAAGCTCGGCGATTCATCCATACGCCCGTCCGATAATACACGCAAACGCTCGTTTTTTCGATCATAAATGGCAATTCGAAAGTCGTTATCCCCCTGACTGTGCACCGTGGCCAAGTAGCGATCATCCAAACCAATAGAGGCCCGAGAGTTGTATTCACCCTCAAAGGTGACCCGCTCCATATCCGAACCATCGGCCCGCATTTGATAAATCTGTGGCCGCCCCGCTCGGTCTGAGGTGAAAAACAGCTCACTACCGTCTTTGGACCACGCGGGCTCTGTGTTGATTGACCAGTGATCGGTCAATTGCCGACGTTCATTCGTCTCCAAATCAATCGTCCAAATGTCAGGACTCCCACCTCGTGACAGGCTGACGGCCAATTGGCGTCCATCCGGGGACCAAGCCGGCGCGCCATTGATGCCTCGACTCGAGCTCACCACCCGGTTTTGACCCGTGAATAAATCCTGGACAATCACATTGGACCGGCCCGTGGCGAATGAGACATAGGCAATTTGGCGGCCATCCGGCGACCACGATGGCGACATGATGGGTTCTGAATTGCGCACCACCGCCTGTGGATTGAAGCCATCGGCATCGGCAATGATCAACTCAAAGACTTCGTCATCCGTGCCCACGTTTTTGACCACCACATAGGCAATGCGGGTGGCAAATGCCCCAGGCACACCCATCAACGCTTCATAGATGGCATCGGCCACACGGTGTGAGGCAAAGCGGAGATCGCCAGGTCTCACCGGCATGGCTTGGGAGAGCAAGCTTCTTTCTGTATTGACGTCTAGTAAATGGTATTCAATCTCTTGGCCCGGCCCGTTGGGGGCATCAATCACTCGACCCACGACCACATAATCCACGCCAACGAGACGCCAAGCGCCAAACCCCACAGTGGTTGGGGATGTGGGGCGTTCAATCATGAGATCCGTCGACAGGGGCTCAAATAAGCCCGTGCGAGCCAGATCAGCTCCGACAATATCAGCCACACCCGTTGCCGGTGGCTGGGCTTGAGACTGCCAATCAAAGGGCACTACGGCGATGGGTATGGCGCCCTCGACACCATCGACAATCTCAATGCGAAGCTGGGCCGAGGCCAACATCGGCAACGACAACATCGAGGCCAAAAAAGCCATGCCAATGACTTTTTTCAACAGTGGATAACCCTTACTGACCGTCATAGCGGAAGCCAAACTCAATTTCTCTCTCGAAAACACTTTCATATCCTCTGTACGGCAATGCGGTGACTCGGTTGATTGCGGTTTCAATCGACCGCCGGGTGGCTTGATCTGCATTACAAGGCGAGATTAGCTCAGCGCTGATGATCTCTCCACCTGGGATTTGGAAGACCTTAACAGTGCAGTTCATGCCCACTGCGGTGGTCGGCGGTCGGTTCCAGTTGCGCCGAATCAATTCTTGAATGGTCAGTATATACTCTTCGCGCAATGTCGCTCGACGCGCATCGGCCTGAGCCTGCTCGTTGGCCAGTCTTAGACGTTCAGCTGCTTCCATCGCGCGTCGCTCTTCTTCTTTGGCCAAACGCTCGGCGGCCAACTCGGCCAACTGCCGCTCTTGTTCTTCTCGTTCGCGTTGAGCCGCCTCACGTTGGGCCCGAATCTCTGCCAACTCTCGCTCACGGGCCTCAGCCTCGGCTTGGCGTCGGGCTTCTTCCTCGCGTCTGGCGGCCTCACGGCGCTCTCTGGCCAATCGCGCTTGCTCAGCCGCTTCCTCTCTGGCGGCCTGTTCTCTGGCCGCTTCTTCTGCTGCCCGTCTTGCCTCGGCTTCTCTTTGAGCCTGAAGCTCGGCTTGGCGCTCCCGTTCGACCCGAGCGGCAGCCTCTTGGCGCGCTCGCTCCAAGGCTTCGGCCTCCTGCCGAGCTTGCTCGGCACGCTCTGCCTCGAGGGCTCTCTGACGCTCTTGGGCTTCACGCTCAGCGACCGTGGGGCCCATATCGACCAAACTGACCCGCACCGGTGGCATGGGTGGCTCAAATGATTGCCAATTCCAGCTGGAGGCTACAAACAGCGCCAAAAAAGCGATGTGGACGCCGATCGCCTGGATCAGCGCCACGCTGAAATCTTTGTACTGGGTCTTAGCGGTCTTCTGGATCACCAACCAAACCCACCGATTCCACACCAGCGCGTTGAAGCAAAATCATGGCGCCATAAATGTGCTGATAGGCCACATCGCGATCACCACTGACGCTGACCTGGACATTGGGGTTGGCGCGGGCAATCACGCCCACTTTGTCCATTAGGGTTTGCTCATCGACAAGCTCTGGCGCATCACCCAGATCCAAATACAAATCACCGCTGGCCGTCACGGTCACCATCAAAGGATCCCCTCGATCACTCAAAGGACCCGCTTGACCGCGAGGCAAATCCACTTCAATGCCCAAGTTCATCAAAGGTGCGGTGACCATAAAAATGATCAACAGCACCAACATGACATCGATATAAGGCACCACATTCATCTCTGACATGCGCTTGCGTCGTCGCCTCATTGAACCGTCATGAGCCATTAACGCTGCTCCTGGAGCTTTCTGGCCTGACGATGCAAGACTGAGCCAAACTCCTCTTTGAAGTTGTCATAGTGCATCTCCAACTGCTCAACCTCGCTGGAGTATTTGTTAAACGCAATCACAGCCGGGATGGCCGCAAATAGACCCATCGCGGTCGCGATCAAGGCCTCTGAGATCCCTGGCGCCACCATGGCAATGGTCGCTTGCTGGGCGCCAGCCAAGCCCCTAAAGGAGTTCATGATCCCCCACACCGTCCCAAACAGGCCCACATAAGGGCTGACAGAGCCCACCGTGGCCAGAAAGCTCAAGTGCTGGTCCAGCCGCTCGACCTCACGCGTTAAGGTAACCCGCATGGCCCGCTGCGAGCCGTTAAACAAGGTCTCTGGATTGAGGTGTTGTTCTTCTTGCAAGCGGGTAAATTCTCTAAAACCCGATTGAAAGATGGCCTCTAAGCCCTCTCGGCTGGCCTGATCGCTGGCCACCTTGTCATAGAGCTTGGATAAATCAGCGCCTGACCAAAATACCTCTTCGAAGGCCAGTGCCCGCTTTCTGGCGCGCGAGAGCATCTGCCGTTTTCGAAAAATCACCATCCAAGAAACAATAGAGGCCAGAACCAACAGCGCCATCACTCCCTGCACCAATAGGCTGGCTTCAACGATCAATTCCCAAATTTGTAATTCAGTGGCTTCCATTGTCTTTTTGTCCTAGCTGGGTTGATGGGCCGCGACCAATTCACGGGGCAATCGAGTGGGTTTAAAGGTATCAGAATGCACAGTCGCCACGCTCACTTTGGCACGATTTAGCAATGCATGGTCTGACACCCGTTCGATGGTTTGCGCAAACACCATCGATGCTTTCTTCATCTCTTCGACGCGGACACTCACACGAAGTTCATCTTCTAAGTGCGCTGGCTTTAAAAAATCGATCTCCATGCGAGTGACGACAAACACACACTGGGTCTTTTCTCGAAACTCCACCTGTGGAAAGCCCAACGCCAGCAGCCAATCGGTTCTGGCTCGCTCATAAAAGTGCAGATAGCGGGCGTGATAGACAACACCACCGGCATCGGTGTCTTCCCAGTAAACGCGATAGGTGAAGTGATGAGTCAGAGATGCCGCCATCGAAAATCTGCCCTCATGACTCGAATAGATCACCTTCAAGCCTATCGGCCGGAGGTTTCAAACCAAAATGCGCCCAGCAGGCGCGAGTGGCCATGCGACCGCGGGCGGTTCTAACCAAATATCCTTCCTGAATCAAATACGGCTCGATGACATCTTCAATGGTGCCTCGCTCTTCAGATAGTGAAGCGGCCAAACTCTCGACACCCACGGGGCCACCTTCGAATTGCTCGATCAATAGTTTAAGCAGGCGTCGGTCCATGGTGTCGAACCCATGGCGGTCAACTTGCAACATTTCTAATGCCTCACCCGCCACCGATTCGTTGATCTTTCCATCCGCACGAACTTGAGCAAAATCTCGCACGCGGCGCAGCAAGCGATTGGCAATGCGTGGCGTGCCGCGTGCACGCTTAGCAATCTCAAGTGCACCCGGCTCATCGGTTTCAATCCCTAAGATGCCAGCCGAGCGAGAAACAATCTTTGACAAGTCATCAGCACCGTAGAACTCCAAACGTTCAACCACGCCAAAGCGGTCTCGCAAGGGTGAAGTCAACAGGCCCGCGCGCGTGGTGGCACCAACCAAGGTGAAACGGGGCAAGTCCAGTTGAATCGAGCGCGCCGCCGGGCCCTCGCCGATGATGATATCGATTCGATAATCTTCCATCGCCGGATACAAGACCTCTTCGATCACCGGACTCAAACGATGAATCTCGTCGATGAACAAGACATCGCCCGGCTCTAGGTTGGTGAGCATGGCCGCCAAATCCCCTGCCCGCTCTAAGACGGGGCCTGACGTTTGGCGAACCTTCACGCCCATCTCAGCAGCGATGACGTGAGCCAAGGTGGTCTTACCTAACCCGGGTGGGCCAAAAATCAGCACGTGATCGAGGGCCTCATGCCGTTTCTTGGCCGATTCCAAATAAATCTGCAACCGGTCTTTCATCGATGGCTGGCCAATGTAGTCAGCCAGGGACTCCGGCCGGAGGCTTGCCTCGACGGCAATCTCGTCGGGCTGGTTGGGCGTATCAATCAATCGGATGTCGTCGATGCTCATGTCTTCATCTTCTGTTTCAATGCCGCTTTAATGAGGGCTTGTGCCGATGCATCATCGGCTGCCTCACTGCTGGCCTGTCGGACCATCTTTAAGGCCTCTGCTTGAGAATAACCCAAGGCAGTCAACGCAGCTCTAGCCTCCATGGCCGCATCATTGCCACCCATGGCCCCATCACCGCCACCGGCATCGACACTGGCCAACTTGCCACGCATCTCGACAATCAGTCGCTCTGCGGTCTTTTTGCCAATGCCTGGCAATCTTGTCAGCGCCCCCGCATCACCGGCCTCGACCATCAGTGCAAAATCAGAGCCACTGACCCCCGACAAAATGCCCAAAGCCAGTCTCGGCCCGACGCCAGAGACCTTCAACAAATCCCGAAACAATTGACGATCGGCCGCGTGTTGGAAACCATAGAGTGTTTGTGAGTCTTCTCTGACGATCATTTCTGTTAAGACAACCACAGGCTCACCGATCGCTGGCAACTGGTCAAAGACGCTCATGGGGACTTCGACTTGATAACCCACGCCAGAGACATCGATCACCACCGATGGCGGTGAGACATCCAGTAGCAAGCCAGAGAGTCGAACGATCATCTAAAGCGCACTCCTGTGGGCAGTCGCTGGTTGGTTTGATGGGTATGATGATGACACAGTGCCACCGCCAATGCATCGGAGGCGTCTTCGCCCACATCCTCTCTGAGCTTCAAGAGCACACGTGCCATGTGTTGGACTTGCGTCTTGGCTGCTCCACCGCGGCCGACTAAGGCCTGCTTGACCTCTCGGGGCGCATACTCGTGGACCATCAGCCCTGAGTTCACCGCCGCTGAAATGGCGGCCCCTCGAGCCTGTCCCAATTTGATGGTGACCTGCGGGTTTTTGTTCATAAAGACCGTTTCAACCGCCGCCACCACCGGTTGGTGGATTCGAATGATCTCGGTGATGGCTTGGAAGATCTGACCCAGTCGCTCCGGCATGGGACCTGAGCCCAACTTTAAGTTCTCGGCATGGACCAAGGTCTCGTTTTCAATGATGCCGATGCCGGTGGTGCGAGAGCCTGGATCAATCCCAAGGATTCGCATCACTGATAACTTTCAGCAGGGATATCGGCATTTGACCAAACATCTTGCGTGTCATCGAGGTCCTCTAACACATCGAGGAAGTTCAACACCTTCTGGCCTGTCTCCACATCGACTTCAGCCATGGTCGACGCCCTTTGGGTGATCTCTGCCTCTTCATAGGCAAGGTCTGCTGCTTTAAGCGCATCGCGAACCTGTTCATAAGCATCGGCCTCGGTCACTACTTCGATGCTGCCATCGTCACTGGTGATGATGTCTTCGGCACCCGCTTCGAGTGCGGCCTCCATGATGGCGTCTTCATCGGATCCGGGTGCAAACTGAATCACGCCTTTTTTCTCAAACAAATAAGCCACTGAGCCATCGGTCCCCAGATTGCCGCCGTGTTTACTAAAGGCATGGCGCACAGCCGCCACGGTGCGGTTTCTGTTATCGGTCAAACAATCGACCATCACCGCCACACCGCCAGGCCCATAGCCCTCATAGCGAAGCGATTCATAACTCACACCTTCTAACTCACCTGTGGCTTTTTTGATCGCCCGTTCGATGTTGTCTTTGGGGACATTGGCGCTGTTGGCCTTGTCGATCGCCAGTCGAAGCCTCGGATTGGACTCAGGATCGCCACCGCCTTCTCGGGCAGCGACGGAGAGCTCTCGAACCAGCCGTGTAAAGATTTTGCCGCGCTTTGCATCTTGGGCCTTCTTGCGGTGCTGAATATTGGCCCATTTACTGTGACCTGCCATGGGGTCTATCCACTCCAGATGATCCGTGAAAGCTTGATTTTAACCGATGCCCCGCCGCTTCGTGACCCAGACGCTATGGCTTGGGCCTTGATGGCTGGAGCGAGGATACGGTGTGCTTGGCGACCTCTGATGACATCAACAGCCCCGAGTGACTGGCGTGGACTTGAATGGATCGAGCCCCCATCAACGTCGTCTCACTGAGCGCGACCGTGCCATCGTTGGGCAGGGGCAAAGGAGAAAAGAGTCGGCCCAGTCCCACCGATCGGGTACCGGCAATCACCGTGGTCGACCAGCCTTGGGGCGCGTGATCAAACGAGTGATTGAGGCTCGACTTGGCCTCGCCTAACAGCCGTTGCCCCCAAGCGGTTCTGCCCAAGCCCTGAGCGGCCTGTGCGCCTTTTACCGGCGTCCCCAACAACACCAATGAAGCGGCAGACACTGAGTCAGGTGGCTCATCTCTGGACTGAGCATGGAGCATCTCAAGAGCAACCAGTCCACCCAGGCTGTGACAAACCAAATGACACGGGGATGGATGGATGCGTTGACAAAAAATGGCCAACTGATCCGCCGCCTGTCTCAAGCTCAGCTGACGGGAGGAAAAACCAAAGCTGTGGGTGGCAAAGCCTGCCTTTTCCAGCCGCCGCCCCAGCCAGCGCATCGACCAAGGACCCACCAAAAACCCGTGTACTAAGACCACGGGGCTCATGGCTCAGTCCTCGGCGTTGTCTGAGGAGCCTGGCGGCTTGGTTAGTGCAATGGCGAGCTCATCGAGCTGGCCTGCATCAATCCCCGATGGGGCGCCGGTCAATGGGCAACCCGCATTGGTGGTTTTCGGGAAGGCGATCACCTCACGAATGGAGTTCTCACCGGCCATCAAGGCGGCGATCCGATCAATACCGAAGGCAATGCCCCCATGCGGTGGGCAGCCGTATCGCAGGGCTTCTAATAAGAAACCGAAGCGCTCTTTGGCTTCCTTGGCATCTATGCCCAATAGATCGAACACGGCCTGCTGCATGGTTTGATCATGAATCCGGATCGAGCCCCCGCCAATCTCTGCCCCATTGAGCACCAAGTCATAGGCTCTCGAGACTGCATGGGTGGGGTCTTGCTTGAGCGCTTCGGGATCGGGGACCGCCGGTGCCGTGAATGGGTGATGCAGGGCATACAAGCGCTCGGTCTCTGGGTCATCCTCAAACATCGGGAAGTCAACCACCCACAAAGGCGCCCATCCCGCTGCAATCAAATCGAGATCATGGCCCAGCTTATTTCTTAGCGCCCCCATGAACGCAGCCACCAAGGGCTCCGTGCCGGCCCCAAAAAAGAGCGCATCGCCAGTTTGGGCGTCTGTTGCTTGGAGTATCGCTTCAATGACTTCAGCGCTTAGAAACTTGGCAACGGGTGATTGAATCCCATCCACTCCACCATCGCGGTCGTTGACTTTCATCCACGCCAAGCCCTTGGCGCCATAGCGGGCCACGTATTCGGTGTACTCATCGATCTGGCGTCGGGTCAGTGAGGCGCCACCAGAGGCTTTCAGTGCAACCACCCGCGAGCCCTCCTTATTGGCAGGCTCAGAAAAGACCTTGAACTCGACGTCTTTGACGTGCTCTGAGATGGTGATCAATTCCAGCGGGTTTCTTAAATCGGGCTTGTCGGATCCATACCGATGCATGGCCTCTGCCCAGCTCATGCGCGGGAAAGGATCGGGCAACTTAATATCCAAGACCTCGGCGAACACCGACCGAACCATGCCCTCGGCCACAGATTGCACATCGGCCTCCTCCACAAAGGCCATCTCTAAATCGAGCTGGGTAAACTCCGGCTGGCGATCGGCTCGCAAGTCTTCATCGCGAAAACATCGAGCGATTTGGTAGTAGCGGTCCATGCCACCCATCATCAACAGCTGCTTAAACAACTGAGGCGATTGTGGCAGGGCGAAGAAACGGCCCTGTTGCACACGACTCGGCACCAAATAATCTCTGGCCCCTTCGGGTGTGGCGCGCGTCAGTATCGGGGTCTCAATGTCTTGGAAATCGAGCCCGTCCAAGTAATGTCTAATCGCTCGAGTGAGCCGGGTTCGAAGACGTAAGTTGTGCTGCATGCGCTCGCGTCTCAGATCCAGATAGCGATATTTCAAACGAACTTCCTCACCATCCTCATCGCTCATCAACAAAGGCAATGGGGCGGCGGTGCTCAAAATGGTCAACTCATCGACCACCACTTCGACCTTGCCCGTGGCCATGTCTGAATTCCACTGGCTCTCTGGTCTTAAACGCACCCGCCCGGTCACACGCACGCAAAATTCATTGCGTAAGGTCTCGCCGACTGCGAAGGCTGCTTTGTTATCCGGCTCGATAACCACCTGCAAAAGACCGGCATGGTCGCGCAAGCCCACAAAGATCAAACCGCCCAAGTCCCGCGCACGGTCCACCCAACCACAGACGGTGATGGTTTGCTCGTTGAGTGTTTCTGTGATGTCACCGCAGAGGTGGGTTCGCATGGATCAAGCCTTTATCTCTTTTGTGTCGTGTTCGATGTGTTTATCAGTTGTCTTTTAAATCCAACGCGCTAAGCCACTTTATCACTCGAGCTGGTGGTGGTCTTCTTGTCCGAGCCACTCGAGGCGGCCTTGGTTTCTGCGCCAGCCGATGAGGTAGACGATGAGCTACTTTTCTCAGCGCCATCGCCAGCTAGGTTGCGTTTACCCGACTTTTTAAAATCGGTCTCGTACCAACCACCGCCTTTGAGTCTAAAGCCGGCGGCCGAGACCAGTTTCTTGACCTCAGCTTGGTGGCATTGGGGACACTCGGTAATGACGGGGTCCGATATTTTTTGCAATTTCTCAAACTCGTGGCCACAGGCCTGACAACGATATTCATAAATTGGCATGGTCAAATCATCCCTGCTGATCATAGACTCTGGCCATAATGGGGACGGCTGGGGCCAATTTCGAGTCCTAAACCCCCATTTTGCCAGAAATTTTGGCTCAATCCTCATCTATCATAGACCCCATGAGAGAAATCCCACCGCCAGCCGATCAAGCCGTGGACCCAAAGGCCTTGGCGGCCTACCTTCAGACATTGGATTTCCAATCCGGTCAGCCCGTAACGAGTGCCTCTCATCACCAAGGCGAGGTCCGGCGTTTTGAGCCAGGGCATCCTAACCTACCCGTCCAACTCATCATCAAACGCCCCTTATCAAGGGAGACCACCCAAAGCTTAGGCTGGGGCCTTGGAGGGGCCATCAAACGCTGGGCCTCGCTGCATGCCTTAAAACGTGAATATCAAGCCTATGAACGCTTGGCCGCAGTCTCTGGGATACCCATCTGCTATGGCTTCTATTCGGGGCACTATTTGGTGCTGGAATGGATCGACGGCGAGCCTTTGAGCGAACTGGACACACCCGATCAGTCATTGTTTGGTCAATTGAGGCAGACAATTGATCAGATGCATTCCGCCGGTGTGGCGCATGGTGATTTGAAACGAAAAGAGAACATCTTGGCATCCGCCGAAGGCATCCCCACCATCATCGACTTTGGCACCGCACTGATTAAAAAAGAAGGTTTCCATCCCATCAATCACTGGCTGTTTGCCTTGTTGGCCCAAACCGATCGCAATGCCTGGATTAAGCACAAGTACTCGGGCTATGAGGGGATTGACCCAGGCGATGTGAGTTATCTAAAACGCTCTTGGCCTGAGCGCGTATTGAGCTACTGGCGCTCACGCAACCGGGACAAACCCTGATCGATCGAGATCTGGGGCACATAGCCCAAGACTTCGCGGGCCTGGCTTAAGTCATACCAATGCGCGGTGGCCAAATGCTCCACCACAAAGCGTGATAAAGGCGGCTCGGAGCGACGTCTCAATAACCGCCAAATGCCTTCCACCACCGAGGCCAAACCCATCGCCAGCCACCGTGGGATGGGCCGGATGTTGGGTTTGTATCCAGCCGCCTCAATCAAGCCGGTCATGATGTGGGCGATTTCCATGGGCTCATCATTGCTGATAAAGAAGGCACGCCCCGCAGCGGAGTTATTTTTGATGAGTGCATCTAGGGCCAATAGATGCGCATGGGCCGCGTTGTCCACATAAACGGTGTCGATTTTTTTATGTGGGGCGGGCAGCCGGATGCCCCGGCCATTGTTTTTTTCTACCAACCGGGGCAGCAGCTGATTGTCTCCCGGCCCCCAAATGAGGTGTGGTCGAAGTGCGACCGTCTTTAGGCTGGCCGAGTTGGCCTTCAGAATCATCGCTTCTGCCTGGGCCTTGGTTTCTGGGTAAGGGGCATCGAAATGGGTGGCATAGGGCAAGGACTCATCACCCCCTTCGATGTCACCGCCTGCGTGCACCACGCTCGGTGAGGAGGTGTAGACCAAATACCCAATCCCATGGGTGTGACAGGCCGATAAGACATTTTCTGTGCCCACCACATTGGCCCGATAGAAATCTGGTTTATACAAGCCCGAGCCCGCCTTGGCTGCGACGTGAATAATCGCATCGACCCCGTCGGCCGCGGCCATCACCGCATCAATATCCGCGATATCACCCACGTAAGAGCGCACGCCTTTGGCTTCCAACTCAGGGTAGTGGCTGCGGTTTAATACTCGAACATGATCGCCCCTAGCCAGCAGTTGCTGGACAATGGCCTGTCCGAGGAATCCACCCCCGCCTGTGACTAATATTTCCATACCCAAAGCTTAGCCTTTTTGGGCCATAGATTGGTATCATTCAGGCCATGAGCCAATACGTATACACCATGCACCGAGTGTCTAAAACGGTGCCCCCGAACAAAAGCCTCATTAAAGACGTCTCGCTGTCTTTCTTCCCGGGTGCCAAGATTGGTGTCTTAGGCCTCAATGGCGCCGGCAAATCCACGGTTCTGCGGATCATGGCTGGCGTTGATAAGGAGTTTGACGGTGAGGCCCGCGCCCAGCCTGGGATCCGCATCGGTTACCTGCCTCAAGAACCTGAATTGCCGGATCAAGCCACGGTGCGTGAGGTGGTCCTGGAAGGGGTCTCAGACATTCAATCACTGCTGACCCGCTTTGATGAGATTTCAGAAGCATTTGGCGAGTCGATGGATGATGAGGCGATGACCGCCTTGTTGGCCGAGCAGGCCGAATTACAAGACAAGATCGATGCAGTCGATGGCTGGGCTTTGGATCGCACCTTAGAAGTGGCAGCAGATGCCCTTAGGCTACCTGCTTGGGAGGCGAAGGTCTCCAATTTATCTGGGGGTGAAAGACGACGCGTAGCTCTGTGTCGATTGCTGTTATCTAAGCCCGATATGCTGCTTCTCGACGAGCCGACCAACCATTTGGATGCTGAATCTGTGGCTTGGCTGGAGCGTTTCCTAGACCAATTCCCCGGTACTGTCATCGCCGTCACCCACGACCGTTACTTCCTAGACAACGTGGCCGGCTGGATCTTGGAAATGGACCGTGGCCATGGCCTGCCGTTTGAGGGCAACTACACCTCATGGCTGGAGCAAAAAGAGCAGCGTCTGGCGATGGAGCAAAAGCAAGAAGAGGCCAGGCAGCGAACCATCAAATCAGAGCTTGAGTGGGTCAGGACCAATCCCAAAGGTCGCCAAGCCAAGAGCAAAGCTCGGTTGAAGCAGTTTGAGGAGCTAAACTCCAAAGAGTTTCAGAGCCGAAATGAAACCGCTCAGATCTATATTCCACCCGGCCCCAGACTCGGCGATCTCGTCATTGAAGCCGATGGCGTCTCAAAAGGTTTTGAAGACCGTTTATTGATTGAAGATCTGAGCTTCAAAATTCCGCCCGGCGCCATTGTTGGCATTATTGGTGGCAACGGAGCGGGCAAAACCACCTTGTTTAATATGATCGCCGGCACAGAACAGCCCGATCAAGGCACGGTTCGCGTGGGTGATACGGTGGAGCTCGCTTATGTCGACCAGCGCCGCGATAGCTTAAATGGTGACCGGCAAGTCTGGGAAGAAATCAGCGATGGCGCTGAGGAGGTTCAGGTGGGCAATTACCGAATTGCTGCTCGGGCCTACGCCAGCCGCTTCAATTTCAAAGGTGCTGAGCAACAAAAACGCGTGGGCCAGCTTTCTGGTGGTGAGCGCAACCGCCTGCACTTAGCCAAGGTCTTGAAAAGCGGTGGCAACGTATTGATGCTCGATGAGCCCACCAATGATCTGGATGTCGAAACGCTCCGCGCTTTGGAAGAAGGCTTGCTGGCCTTCCCAGGCTGTGTGTTGGTGATCTCTCACGACCGTTGGTTCTTAGACCGGATCGCCACCCACGTCTTGGCGTTCGAGGGCGATTCGCATGTCGAATTCTTTGAAGGCAATTTCTCTGACTACGAGGCCGATTTAAAGCGTCGCATTGGAGATGCTGAGCCCAAACGCATCCGATACAAGCCGCTCAAGGGCTAAGACTTGTTCAAAAGCGCCTAGGGCCGAAATGGCCCAGGCGCCCAGTGAAGCTGAGCCCTGGCCTCAGAATCATCCACTGTCAAATCCATGGCCTGTCGGGCCAGCATCTGAGCCTTGATGTCTTTAAGGTGCCCGGTGGCATGGACAAGGTGCAGCAACCCCACCAAGGGGGCAGCTGGGAGCCGCACCAACCTAACTTTGAGATCACGGGCTTTTGCAATCCGTTTAAGCATCACGCGGTATCCAAACGATTCTCCGCCTTGGAGACGCCAAGTGCCCGTCTGAATTTTTTCATCACTTAACGAAGCCATTAATTGGCCCTGCAGCAAAGCCGCGACATCGGCGACATGCACCGGCGCACGTTGGCCATTGCCAGTCACAGGAAACCATCTGAACCGAGCCATGAGATCAGCCAAGCGATTGACGTTGCGATCCCCTCGCCCATAGAGCATGGTTGTCTTATAGAGCTGAAAATTAATGTCGTAACGCTGGCAATGTTGCATGAGTGCCTGCTCGGCCCGCTCAATGTCTTTCATTTGCTCGCGCTCTCTGACATCTAACGACTCTGATTTGAAATCTGGGCTGGCTGAGCTCAAGGCCCACACAGCTCGCGGTTTGTGTTTCTCTCCCCAATGCTCGAGTTGCTGTAGCAGCAAACCCACTGGCCCTGCGGAGATCACGCAATCAGCGGACAGATCAATCGCCGAGTGCTTAAGATCATGGGCATGCCATTGAATGGTGAGGGGGTTGTTTTCACTACGGCTGGGCTGTCGCGGCATTCTTGAGATGGCATGAATGGCAAGTGGTCTCGAGTAGGCTTGAGTCATCAAGCCCTCAATCACACTCTCCCCAACCCCTTGGGTGGCGCCAATCAATAGCAGCGTTGAGCGAGCTTGGGCCATGCTAGCTGCCTTGGCGTTGCTGCCACCACAAAATGGGGGTGAGCATAAGCGCATGGGCTTTGATGCCCATCCACCACAATGGCCTGGACCAAGCGGGCCATGAATCTTGGCAATGGGTCTTTAGATAAAGCCACAGCCCCTCATGCTTGTCACGCATCACTGCCAGCAGCCGGTGATTGGATGAGACGCCCCCTGCATGTGAAATGGCCACATCAGGCACCAAGCGGATGGTATGGCCAGCTTCTTGAATTCTGGCCATTAAATCCAGATCCTCAAAGTGCATGGGGTATTTGGTATCAAAACCACCGAGTGCTTGAAAGACCTCGGTTCTAACCAGCATACACGCCCCAGATAGTGCCTCCACCTCGACAGGGTCTGTGGGTGGTGGTTGGTCTAAAAGATCCACACCGGCACCAGGATAACGTCCGGATAGCTCCCGTAAAATCCGACCGGGATCGGGGAGGCATCGCCGACTGCCTCGCTGCTCACTGCCATCGAGATTG
>CAJXNU010000009.1 GCA_913057255.1 uncultured Wenzhouxiangella sp. | reverse complement strand
GGGCTGGAAGCCTTTGCAGGCCGCATCATTCATTCCCAACAATGGCCGGCTGACCTTGATCTAACAGACCAACGCGTGGCCGTCATTGGCACAGGCGCCTCGGCCGTGCAGTTTGTTCCCCATGTGGCTCAATCGGCACGCTCACTCAGTGTGTTTCAGCGCACGCCGAACTGGATATTGCCCAAACCCGATCGCCCGATCCGACCCATCTGGCAACGACTCTATCGCCTCTTCCCACCCGCCCGCTACCTCACCCGTCTGGGGCTTTTTTTACTGCTAGAGACAAGGCTCCCTGCCTTTACTCGCTGGCCACGGCTATCTACTTTGCATCGGCGAAAAGCACTCAAGCACCTGCGCCATCAGGTCACAGATAACGGACTGGTCGAAGCATTGACCCCCCGCTATGCCATGGGTTGCAAGCGCGTGCTGATGTCTAACGACTACTACCCGACATTCAACCTCGAGCATGTTAGCCTGGTCGATCGGCCCATCAGCCACATCACCGCCTCAGGCATCGTCGATCAGACCGGCAAAAGCCATCCTGCCGATGTCATCATACTGGGGACAGGATTTCAGGCCACCTCGCCCATCCCTGCAGGGCTCGTCATCGGAAAAGACCAAGCCGATCTCGGCCGGTTATGGGTCGATGGGCCAATGGCGTATAAAGGTTGCACCGTGCATGGCTTTCCCAATTTCTTCATGCTCTTAGGACCTAATACGGCACTCGGGCACAACTCCGTGCTTTTGATGATTGAGGGCCAGATCCACTATATCGTTCAGGCAATCAAGAAGATGCGCGCTCGGGGTTGGCGACAAGTAGAGATCAGCAAGAGCGCCCAAACCCAATGGAACGATCAGCTGGATCGGACCTTATCAGGCTCTGTGTGGAATGCCGGTGGCTGCCAAAGCTGGTACCTACATCCCATTAGCGGTCGCAATACCACGCTTTGGCCGCATACCACCATTCGCTTTAAGAAGCTCACGCGACGCTTCGATCATGAGGTTTATGCCTGCGAATAATGCTAGGATAGAGAGCGGATCAGCCACCCAGTTCATGTCGTGAAGCCCTATCTCACTGCCAACCAAGTCAGCTTTCATCGTCACAGCGAAGCCGTCTTTCAGCCCATCGATTTAGAGCTCTACCCGGCCACCATTTGCGTCGTCACCGGTGCCAATGGTTCGGGTAAAACGACCCTCCTCCGAACCCTTGCTGGCGTATTGCGCGCCAGCGAAGGTGAGTTGACTCGCGACGCATCCATTGCCTTTATTGGTCACCGAGCAGGGGTGAAGGACGATCTCAGCTGCATCGAAAACTTGGTTTTCATGCAAAGGTTTTATCCAAAGCAAGCCAACAGGCACCCGCTGACGCCCCATCAGGCACTCAAGCAAGCCGGCCTCGGACCCTATATACGACGCTTGGCAGGGCATCTTTCGGCGGGTCAGAGAAGACGCTTGGCCCTTGCTAAGCTCCTGGTCGCACCAGCCGATGTTTGGCTTTTAGATGAACCCTACACCAGCTTGGACACACATGCCTGCCAGTGGGTCGATGAGTTGCTCGATGGGCACTTGTCAGACCAAGGCGCCGCCATCGTGACCGCACATCAACGACAACCCAGTCTCGCCCGCACCTTACATCGCCTTGAAGTGGTGGCTGGGGCCCGAGCCGCATGAACCGATCCAAGGCTCAGCCGCTGATTGCCCTCTTGCTCAGTGACTTGAAGCGGGCACGACGACACGGTGGTCAGTCATTGCTGCCTCTGGTGTTCCTATTTTCGGTGGTGGCCATGATTCCATTGGGTATCGGCCCGGGACCCAATCTTTTGCAAGCCATCGCACCTGGCATGATTTGGGTGGCTGCCTTGCTCTCTGGCCTGCTGGCGCTCGATGGCCTGTTTAAGTCGGATTTTGATGATGGCACTCTGGAACAGTGGTGGGTCGGGGATCAACCCGTCATTCGCTTGGTTCTCGTGCGGCTGGGCTCGCATTGGCTCATCACCGCTCTGCCCGTCATTGTGCTGACGCCGGTGGCGGCACAGATGCTCTACCTTCCCAATGCGGCCTTGGGGCTTCTCATGCTGACCCTTTTGATTGGCACGCCGATCCTTTCTTTGGTTGGGGGTTTGGCCTCCGCACTGACCCTAGGGACGCGCCAAGGTGGCGCGCTTTTAGGGCTACTCATCTTTCCTCTGATTGTCCCCGTGTTAATCTTTAGCACGGGTGCAGTTTCTGCGTTTCTCGATGGCCTGCCAGTGAGGCCTTATTTGCTTTTGTTGGTGGCATTATTGGTGCTGGCGCTCAGTCTCGTGCCTCTAGCCACTGCTGCTGCTTTGCGTCTAAATATTGAATAGCCATGTGGACTCAGATAAAACTTGCGTTTCATAAGCTTGGATCGCCGCTGATCTTTTACCGATTCGCGCAGACCCTTATCCCCTGGCTTTGGGGACTGACCCTGATCACTCTTGCGGCAGGTCTTTACCAAGCACTCTTTGTCGTCCCACCCGACTACCAACAAGGCGACAGTTATCGAATTTTATATATTCACGTGCCGGCGGCATGGCAAGCCATGGCCACTTATATTGTGATGACCATTCTGGCTACCATCACGCTGATTTGGCGAATCCGGACAGCAGAGATCATGGCCATGACCGCCGCACCGATTGGTGCGGCTTTTACGCTTATTTGCTTAGTCACTGGTGCCATTTGGGGTCGGCCAATGTGGGGCACCTACTGGGCCTGGGATGCTCGACTGACTTCAATGCTGGTCTTACTGTTCGTCTATTTGGGCATCATGGGGCTGTATGCCGCCTTTGATGACCGCCGACAGGGTGCTCGCATCGCCAGCATCCTCATTCTGGTGGGCGTGGTGAATATCCCCATCATTCATTTTTCCGTTGAGTGGTGGACCACCTTGCACCAAGGCTCCACCATCAATCTGTTTGGCCCGTCGACAATGGATGCGAGCATGCTACCGCCCCTAATTTGGATGACGGTTGCGGTAAAATTAATGTTCGGAGCGTTGCTGTTGCAGCGGGCGAGAAATGAGCTGCTGGACCAAGACCAGCGCAAAAAGTGGGTCTTAGAAGCATTGAGGATGGGTGGGCATGATTCCTGACTTTAACTATGCTGAGTATGTCTGGAGCAGCTATGCGATTGCGGCGGCTGTGATTGTTTGGCAAGCCATCCAACCGGTTCAGAGATACCGAAAAATTGTCGGCCAGATCAAAGAAGATTACTTAATGAGGAGCGAAGATCAAATATGACCCCGAGGCGTCGCAAGCGTTTGACAGCCGTTGCCCTGTTGGTTTTGGGTGTGGGCACAGCAGCGGCCATTACCATGACGGCGCTGCAGGACAACATGCTCTACTTCATCGCGCCCAGCGACATTCAAACCAGTGAATTGCCACCCGAACGGAACTTCCGCCTAGGCGGGCTGGTGGAGGCTGGCAGTATCCAGCGAGACCCAAATTCCCTCGCCGTCGTCTTTACAGTCACCGATGGCGCCCATTCTGTGCCAGTGACCTATGCCGGCATCTTGCCCGACTTATTTCGTGAGGGACAAGGAGTGATCGCACAAGGCCGGCTCGACGAGAACGGCATGTTCCAAGCCAGAGAAGTGTTGGCGCGGCACGATGAGACTTACATGCCACCCGAAGTTGCTTCAGCACTGGAGCGAGCCGGGGCGCCCCATGGAGTGCTCGAGTGATTGCTGAGCTCGGACAAGTCTTTTTAAGCTTGGCGCTGATTCTGGCGCTGGTTCTCTCTACCGTGCCGCTGTATGGCGCCTACAAGAACCGACCCGCGCTCATGGCCATGGCCCACACCCTAGTCATTGGCCATTTCGTGTTTGCTCTGGCGGCTTACACCGCACTGAGCATCGCATTTTTCAATCACGATTTCACCGTGACGTATGTCGCCACGAATTCTAATTTGTTGCTGCCGTGGTACTACCGCCTTTCCGCCGTCTGGGGTGGTCATGAGGGCTCTCTGCTGCTTTGGATCCTGATGCTGGCCGGTTGGATGTTACTGGTGAGCCTATTGTCCCGCTCTCTACCGCGTGCGTTCATTGCCAGAGTGCTGGCGGTGATGGGGATGATCTCCGTTGGCTTTTTGCTGTTTACCTTGCTGACATCGAATCCCTTCGATCGCTTGATCCCCGGACCATTGGATGGCCAAGACTTAAATCCATTACTGCAAGATCCCGGAATGATCTTTCACCCACCTTTGTTGTACATGGGCTATGTGGGTTTTGCAGTGGCGTTTGGCTTTGCCATCGCAGGCCTTCTGGGTGGTCGCGTTGAATCACAGTGGGTCAAATGGTCTCGTCCTTGGACCCTGATGGCATGGGCATTTCTGACCGTTGGCATTGCACTTGGGTCGTGGTGGGCTTATTACGAATTGGGCTGGGGCGGATGGTGGTTCTGGGACCCGGTTGAGAACGCCTCATTCATCCCTTGGCTGATTGGAACGGCACTCATTCACTCACAAGCCGTGACTGAGAAACGTGGCGCCTTCCCTGCTTGGACCGTTCTGTTGGCCATCGCGGCTTTTTCGATGTCACTATTGGGCACTTTCTTGGTGCGCTCCGGGGTATTGACTTCCGTCCACGCCTTTGCCAATGACCCAGAAAGAGGAATGTTTATCTTAGGCTTTATGATTGTGGTCACGGGCGGCGCTTTGGTTTTATATGCACTTAGAGCACCTCGCATCATGACCGGCAAAGGCTTTGATTTCATGAGCCGAGAAACCCTGCTGCTCCTGAACAACGTCTTTTTTGCTGTCTCTGCAGCCATGGTCCTTTTGGGGACTCTCTATCCACTGATCATCGACATGATGGGCTGGGGCCAAATCTCAGTGGGACCCCCCTACTTTGGCGCCATGTTTGTGTTGTTGATGACGCCAATCGTTGTGTTGATGCCACTGGGACCCTTCTCTCGCTGGGGCAAAGATCAACTGCTGCGCGTTGTCTACCCCTTGCTGGGAAGCTTGGCGCTGTCTCTGGTCGCTGCTTTGATCATTGTGGCGCTACTCGATGCGTGGAGTGCACGCGCCATCACTGGCTGGATGGGTGGCTTGTGGCTGATTCTTGGATCACTCCACTACCTATTTGATCGAAAAAAGACATCGCGCTTTGGGCTTCCTAGACATCAGCTGGGCATGATCATGGCCCATGCTGGCGTGGGTGTATTTATCATCGGAGTGGCCATGGTTGAATCCGCCACCTATGAGCGCGATGTTCGTCTGACACCATCGGAGTCTGTGAGCATCGCTGGCTATGAGTTCACGCTACAAGAGGTTGTCTCAGTCAAAGGACAAAACTGGATTGCCGATGAGGCCCGCTTTGCCATCACCAAAGACGGTGAGCTTGTGCAAGAAATGGCGCCTCAAAAGCGGCTTTATCATCGCAGTGGCCAAACCATGACTCAGGTGGCGTTGAGACCTGGCGTATTCAAAGACCTCTACATCGCCATGGGTGAGGAGCTCGATGCCCAAAGCAATGCATGGAGTATCCGCATCCACATCAAACCCTTTATCCGCTGGATTTGGGGTGGCGCCTTGCTCCTAGCACTTGGCGCAACCTTGGCCGCAACCGATCGGCGCTATCGCTTAAAACAAAAGCAATCGGCAAGTGATGGACTCAGTACCTCGGCAGCATCCATCACATGATCCGACTGCTCTTGCCACTGATCGTTTTTGGCGGTCTCGTTGGGCTGTTATTGATTGGCATGCAAACGGCCGAGGAACGAAAAATCGTCGCATCTCCCTTGGTGGGGCGGCCCATTCCTAACTTTGAACTTCCCAGACTGCATGAGCCCAACATCAGCACAAGCACTGCCGATCGCCTAGGCGAGGTTTGGGTGCTGAATGTCTGGGGCAGCTGGTGTCAATCCTGTCGCATCGAGCACCCCTACGTTGGCCGACTGGCCGAAGAATCCGGCGTGCCCGTGGTCGGTTTTAACTGGAAAGATGAACAAGCAGATGCGAAGCGCTGGCTGTCCCAGTTTGGTGATGTGTGGGCTTACCACATGGTGGATTTTGAAGGCAGGAGCGCCATCGATCTTGGCGTCTATGGTGCACCAGAGACATTCCTAATTGACCAGCGCGGGATCATTCGGCACAAACACATTGGTCCCATTGATGAGTCCGTGTTGCGCGATCTATTGGCGCGAATTGATCGCTTGAAGCAAGAGGCCAGCTCATGAGACGACTTGTGCTCCCGCTTCTTTGCTTGATCATCTTAGGCCTCAGTCAACCACTGTTGGCCTCTGCCATTGAGCCGTTGCCATTTCGCTCAGAGCTCGAAGAGATCCGGTTTAAAGCACTCGCCGAAGAGATCCGCTGCACTGTCTGCCAAAATCAGTCGCTGGCCGATTCCGATGCGCCTTTGGCACAGGACCTTCGGCGGGAGTTGTTTGTGATGATTCAAGATGGGCGGACCGATCAAGAAATCCGAAATTTCATGGTTGAGCGCTATGGTGACTTTGTGCTCTACCGTCCCCCGGTAGCCTCACATACCCTCTTACTGTGGGCTGGCCCCATCCTACTGCTAGTGATTGGCCTGATTGGGTCGGTCATCATCATCCGTCAACGACGAGCGCTACTGAAGTCATGACCTTATTTGTATTTGTTACTTTGGCGGCCATTGCCATCGCCTTACTGAGCATACTCATCCCGCTTTGGCAACACCAACGTGATCGCTACCTATTGGCAGGCGTGTCTGTGCTGATCCTCGTCCCACTTAGCTTAATTGCGGTCTATGCCATCGTAGGCGAACCCCGAGCCATCCAACGCGATCAGACCCCATCGGATCAACTGAGGGGGCAGCTTATTACGATCGCCAATCAACTCGAACGCAACCCCGACAATCAAGCCAATTGGCTAGCACTGGGCAGTGCCTATAAAAACATCGAATCCTTCTCTTCAGCAGAGCATGCGTTTCGGCGCGCACTCTACCTAGACCCTGAAGACGCCTTGACTCAGGTAGAACTCGCTGAGACCCTGATCTTTGCCAATGTCGGGCAAACGCCCGAAGAGGCCATCTTGCTGTTGGAGCAGGCATTGGCCACAGAACCTGCCAATCAAAAAGCACTGTGGCTCAAAGGCGTGATCGCCTTTTCTAATGAGCAATACACCGATGCCATAGGCCAATGGCAACAACTGCTTGCCACCCTACCCGCTGAGGCGCCGGTGCGCACCTCAATAGAGCGACAAATCAATTTGGCCCGACAGCAGCTTGGGGAAGTGCCCACGGGTCGGGTGATTGATCTTGCCATTGAGATTGCCCCAGAAATCCAAGAGTCGCTTGAGGGCGATGAGGTGGTTTTTGTGATCGCACAGGCAACGGATGGACCACCAACCCCACTGGCTGCCCGCCGATTGATCGTTGATGATCTACCCACCACCCTATCGCTCAGTGATGCCGATGCGATGATTGAAGGCCTGACTTTGTCGGCTTTTGGAGAGATTATTCTCACCGCGCGCATCTCCATGAGTGGCGATGTCGCGCCCAACCCAGGTGATTATGAAGGTCGAGTTAGCGTGGGGCCTTTGACCGAGGCGAGCTTGGTGATTGACACACCGCTAGAGTAATGCTCGGCTAGCCTAACGCTCAACAATGTCGGCCAAAGCCTGGTCTAGCTCTGGGTAGATGAAGTCGAATCCTGCATCCAACAGTTTTTGGGGCACCATACAAGCGCCCTCGAGCATCAGCTCCGACATCTCACCGAAGGCGGTTTTTAAGACCCATGAGGGTGCCGGGAACATGGCAGGCCTATTGAGGTGCCGTGCCAAGGCCTTGGAGAACGTGGCATTGTCCACGGGGTTGGGTGCGGAGGCATTGAACACGCCGTCGGCGGATGGATGGTTGATCAACCAGTCGATGATTCGCACCATATCCTGTCGATGAATCCACGGCATGCATTGCTTGCCCGAACCCATCCGACCACCCAGACCCATGCGAAAGGGCGGGACCATTCGATCAAGCAAACCGCCTGGCTGGTCTAACACCAGCCCAATTCGTATCACGCACAGACGATCCACATAAGGTGTGGCTTGCCGAGCCGCGGCTTCCCACTGTGCACACAACTCGTGGGCAAAGCCCGTCCCTGGCTCACTGTCTTCTGTCACTGTCTCAGAGCCGCAGTCGCCATAAAAGCCAACGGCCGAGCCTGAGATCAATACCTTGGGCTTTTGATCAAGCGTTTTGGCCAAAGCAACGAGCGCATCGGTGGTTCTTACTCGAGACTCAAGTAGCTCAGCTTTGCGGGCCTCACTCCAGCGGCGATTGGCGATGGGCTCGCCGGCCAAGTTGATGATGACCTCCGGCTGGAAATCAACGCACTCAGCCACCGAGGCTCTGAATTCAACGTCATGGGGCAGGTGCTTGGCCGCGCGCTGAGGCCGACGAGACACCACCATGACCTGATGACCTTGGTCCAACAGGACTGGACAGAGCGCTTGCCCGATAAAGCCACTACCGCCTGTGATCAAAATACGCATGACTAGCGCCGCTCCAGAATAATGAACAGTACGCCCAAAGCTTAACTGACACGACAAGAATCCATGTCAAGCTTTGATCACGGGCGCTAAGTGGTCGCCAACAGCGTCTGGGCAGCTGAGAAAATATCATCCTCTCGCATCATCACCACCTCAGCTGCGCCTCCTAGGGGGATGTAGCTGTCTTCGCCCGTGATGAGCTGCAACTTAAGACCCGATCGTTTCTGTGCCAATTCACTAATGATGCTCTCCCCCACGCATCCACCCGGCCGTCCCTCATCGGCCACCAAGACAGAGCTCACCCGTTGTGTCGCTTCGACAATCGCCTCAATCGGCAGTGGCTTGAGCCATCGCAGATCCAGGACAGAGACTGAATGCCCCGCCTTATTCAACGTCGCCTGCGTTCTCAAAGCCATAGGCACGCCGTTGCCATAAGTCACGATCAACAAGGTTGCGTTGTCTTGTTCGTAAAGCCGCGGTGAGAAAGGTTCAAGGGCTTCGGTAGGCGGTGGATAATCGAAACACCAGGCCTTGTCCTCACTCTCATAGAGGTCTTTGGTCATGTACAAGGCAATCGGCTCGATGAGGGCGCACACACGACCATCGATGGCGGCCAGCGCCATCATGGTTCGAAGCATCATGACGGCATCATCACCGCGGGATGGGCAGCCCAGAATGATCCCTGGGATATCACGCAATGCAGTGATGGAGTTGTCGTTGTGGAAATGCCCGCCAAAGCCTTTTTGGTAACCCAGGCCTGCGATGCGGACCACCATCGGGTTACTAAACGCCTGATTGGAGAAAAACTGCAATGAGCAAGCCTCACCTCGGATCTGGTCGCAGGCATTGTGGAAATAGGCCAAATATTGAATCTCAGGGATCGGCAGAAAGCCAGCGTTGGCATACCCCTGCGCCAACCCCAAAATGGTGGTTTCATCCAACAGGGTATTGAATACCCGCCGCCGCCCAAAGTCGGCCCACAGTCCCTTCGTCACGGTATAAACGCCGCCTTTCTTGGCAACATCTTCTCCAAAAACAATACTTTGTGGATACTTTATGAGAATGTCTCTTAAGGCCTGATTGATCAAAATGGCCATGTGTTTTGGCCCCTTGTCCTCGGGCAAAACCTGACCCCACACGGCCTGACGAGCTGCCTGATCCATGCCTCGTTCGACCTCGGCCAAAAGGCGCTTCGAAGACAACGGTGCCAGCGGCGCCACAATGGCCTCACGGGTACTCAATTTGGGCTCTAAATCGGCTTGGTCAGCCTGTGCCAGGCATTGCTGTCGGGTCTCCTCGTACAGCGCCAAAATATCATCAGCGCTCATCAGGCCCCGTCTGAGGACCTGCCGGGCAGACACCAACAGCGGATCCGCTGCCTCAGTGGCCTGTAGATCCGCCTCAGAACGATATTCGATCTCAAAATCGGTACCGGCATGCCCCATCAGCCGAACCGTTTTTAGGTGAATAAATACGGGTCGCCTCGCCTCCCTGGCCCGCGTGAGCGCCTGCTCGATGACTGGGTAGGCCGCCTCTAAATTCAGTCCGTCCACAGCAAAATAATCCAAGCCCCGGCGGTGCCGCATGCTCTCAGCCACCCAGTGGGTGGGGGTCGGCACGGAAATGCCCCAGCCATTGTCCTCGCAGACAAAAACCAAGGGACACTTCAGTCCTTGATGGCAGGCCCAAGAGGCTGCATTGAGCGTGGTTTGTGCTGCCGCGTGGTTGAGACTGCCGTCGCCGAAACTACACAGCACAATGGCATCGTCTGGAACTGGGAGCTGATGCGTGGCTTGCGCTCTCCCGCTCTCAATTGCCAAGGCGGTTCCCAGCGCTTTGGGCAAATGTGAGGCGATGGTGGAGGTTTGTGGGAGCACCCAAAGATCTGGATGGCCCCACACTTTGTGTCGCCCACCCGAGGCAGGATCGGTGGCGGCTGCAGCCAGAGACAGGCAGGTGGCTTTGATGAAATCAAGCTCAGGCTTGTGCCGATAACGCTCGGCCATCAGTGCCCCAGAGCGATAGTGCAGAAACGCAGGATCGGTGGGCCGAGACAATCGCCCCAAAAGCGCATTGCCCTCGTGACCTGACGACCCAATCGTGTAAAAAACTTTATTTTCCTGTCGCTTGACGCGCGCCATCAAATCAAGCTGACGCGACTTGATCTGGCTCTCGAATAACTCCACGAGATCCTGATCAGCCAGACCAGAACCCGATGAGGCCTCTATCTCTGGGTGAGCGGCCAGTTCGCGCACGCGCTCACTGAACTGCTGGTCAATGAGCTCAGCGCGGTGGATTCGGCTATTCATTTTGTGGCGGTTGGTCTGGGCGATTAAAAGGCATTGTGCCCCGTCAGTTCCCGACCCACGACCAATTGGTGAACGGTTTCTGTGCCCTCGTAGGTAATCACAGACTCCAAGTTCAGCATGTGTCGGATGGCGACATAGTCTAGGGTGATGCCCGCCCCGCCGAGCAAGTCACGACAATCCCGCGCGATATCCAGCGCCATGCGGACGTTGTTCCATTTGGTGAGCGAAATTTGTGTCGGGTGTTCTTTCCCCTGCTCTTTCAAACGACCCAATCGCAGCGCAAGAAGCTGCGCGCTGCTGATGCGTCTGGCCATGTCAGCCAACCGGATCTGAGCGGCCTGGTTGGAAGACAAGGGTCGATCAAACAGAGTGCGTTCGGCTGTGTAATCCAGCGCCTCTTGCAAACAGCCCTGCGCTGCACCTATGGGACCCCAACAAATCCCGTAGCGAGCTTGCGACAGGCACGACAAAGGCCCTTTCAAGCCTTTCACGTTTGGCAACCGATTCGCATCCGGTACTCGGACATTGTCAAAGTAGAGCTCTGAGGTCACCGACGCTCGAAGTGACATCTTTTTGTGGATGTTGCGCGCCTCAAAGCCTGGAAAGGTCTTTTCAACAATAAAGCCCTGTATCCCATCATCGGTTTGCGCCCAGACAATGGCGATGTCTGCCAATGTTCCGTTCGTGATCCACATCTTGGCGCCGTTGATGATCCAATCATCCCCATCCCTTTTGGCATGGGTTTTCATGTTGCTGGGATCAGATCCACCGTGCGGTTCAGTCAGACCAAAGCATCCGATCACCTCACCGGCGGCCATTTGGGGCAACCAGTGCTGTTTTTGCTCTTCTGAGCCGAAGGCATAGATGGGATACATACAAAGGGACGATTGCACAGAGACAAAACTTCTCAGACCCGAATCACCACGCTCGAGCTCCTGGCAAATCAAACCATAGGACACCGCACCCAGACCGGCACAGTCATAGCCCTGAATGGTCGAACCAAACAAACCCATTTGCGCCAGCTCCGGCACCAATTCCATGGGGAACTGGGCTTTTTCAAAGCTATCCCCCATGACAGGGATGGCCTTTTCATCCACGAATCGACCAACGGTATCGCGAATGATGAGCTCTTCTTCCGTTAAGTCCGAGGCAATATCGAACAAATCCAAGGGTCTCAGCGACGACATATCAACTCTCGTGATTAAGCCAATCCACATTTTAAATCATTTGGCGGAATCCCGGGAGGTCTACACCAAGGTCAATTGCCCCGTTATAATAGGTCCTCAACTGATTTGGAGCAGCTTGTCTTGGACCCCACCATGAGAGTGATTCACCCAATTTATGCCCTGCTGGTCGGCCTTTGCTTGATGGGCTCAGTCTCAGCCCAGCAAGGCGATCCCGAAGAAGGCAAAATCATTGCCTACACCTGCAATGGTTGTCATGGCATCCCGTTTCAGCAAAACGTCTACCCCACCTATTCTGTGCCAAGAATTGGCGGCCAAAACTATGGCTACATCGTCGCTGCTTTGCAGGCCTACCGAGATGGCACGCGCAAGCACCCAACCATGAACGCACAGGCACATACACTCAGCGATGAAGACATGCACCATGTCGCAGCTTATTTTGTGAGCTTGACCCCGGAAGTCGATGGCTCAACCAGCAGTGAACAAGACAGCGGAGAGAACCCATGATGCGCCCTAGCCTGAAACAAGCCATCATGGCGGTTTTGATGATTGGGTTGGCCTCGCTAGCACAAGCTTCAGGTAATCCGCAAAGGGGATTGGAAATCTCCACAGTCTGCCAAAGCTGCCATGGGATTGACGGCAATCTCTCACTTCAAGATGACTATCCCAAACTCGGTGGTCAGCATGCCGACTACCTGGTCCAGGCACTCAAAGCCTATCGTTCTGGCGATAGAAATCACGCGATCATGTCGGGGTTTGCTCGCGACCTAAGCGATCAAGACATTGCCGATCTGTCGGCGTGGTACTCAGCACAATCGGGCTTGGTGGATTTGAAGGTCGATTAGCCTGAATAATAGGGGTTTTCGCCACTGGCATGGTCAGTGGCGTCAATCACAGCTCGAATCTCTGGGACTTCCTGTTGGATGGTGGTCTCCACCCCCTGCTTCAGGGTCACACCAATCATCCCACAACCCTGACAGCCCCCTCCAAACTGCAACACCACGTCATGATCAGGCGTTACCTCAACCAAATGAACCACGCCCCCATGCGAGGCCACCATGGGGTTGATCCGTGCCTCCAGCACCCAAGCAATCCGCTCTTCAATGGGCGCATCTTTGCTGGGACGCTCGCCCTTGAGACCTGGCGCACGGATAGACAAGTCACCACCCGTGGCATTTCGCTCAAAGTCAATCATGGCCCCATCAAGAACTGACAGGCTATCGGCCTCAACGAATAAGACAAAGACCCCGCAATCGATTGCCTGATCGCTGGGCTGCTCGTCACCTGGTGGACAATAGGCCAAGTCAACCTCGGCCTGCGGTGTTCCGGGATGAATGACGCGCAAGCGCAGATGGGTGTTGTCGGGCTGCTGATCTAACAGACCCTGAAAATACTCTCTGGCAGAGGGGGTGACCGTCAACATGCCATCATTTTAAATCAGTCATTGGCCAATTGGGCCACCAACCATGGAATTGAGTGATCTAGACGCCAGTCAATGCCCGAGTGCGTCCCATCGAACTCTTCAAAGTGATGATCAATGCCAGCCTCGCTCAAAGCCTGATGCAAAGAGCGTGTGCCATAGTGCATAAAGTACTGATCTCGCTGTCCCACATCAATCCACAAGCCGCCGAGCATTTTTAGGGCTTGGGCTTTTTTTGCGCAGGCATTGACAGGATCAAACGCGAGCCAGCGCGACCAGATGGATGGAATGATTTCTGCGGTGTCTAGATCGAAAGGCAATGCCAGACCCAAGGGCTCGTTTACATCAGGCGAGTAGCTGGCGGCAAGGCAAAGGGTCATCAGAGCGTGAAAGTCGGCATGACCCGGCCGTTTCGATCGCCAAAAGGCGCGCACGAACTTGGCTAAATCACCTTTGTAACGTGCCAAGACATCGCAGGTGATGGTGAAATCTCGAGTGTAAACACGATCGAAACCGCAATCGCCGGCGTGTGATGCCACGGCCTTCCATGTTTGTGGGAAGTGCATGGCCAAATGCAGCGCGCCAAAGCCGCCAGATGATTTTCCAAAGACAGCCCGAGCTTCCCAATTGGGGATGGTTCGAAAATCCCGATCCAGTGCGGGAATAAGCTCTTCAACAATATGGTCTGCATAACGCCCCATGGCAGGCGTGTTCACATATTGATTGCCCCCGAGGCTGGTGTAACAATCTGGAAACACCATCATGACGGGAGGAATAAGGCCCTCATGGATTAAACGATCTAGCCGCTCAGGCAGCGTCTCACCATGGTTTCGCCACGCCACCTGCCCAGGTCCTGCGTTGGTATAAGCGGCCAGGCTCCAAAGAACAGGAAAGCGTTTGCTCGGGTTGTCCTCATAACCTGGAGGCAAATACACTGGGTGAGCGCGTTGAATTGGATCGGAGAGTGGATTATCGACGAGCAACTTGGACTCAACCGCCCAAGGCACGACGGTTCCTGCTGGGTGATCTTTTCCAGGCCTCAAAGACACTCAGGCTATCCAGCCAGTGGGATGACTTTCGAGTCGCGCCGGCTGGGTTTGCGACCCATCTCTGGAACCATTTTCAAAAGCAAGTCGTTTAACAGACCCGTGTCGTAGCTCTGCGAGGCCCGTTCAGCGGCTTGCAAGTGGCCGATGAGAGCAGCGAGTGATGATTGATCAAGAGTACTGCGACTCAAAAAGATCTTCTCATGCTCGGTGTTGGCATGCGGTTCATGCTCGTGGAAGAGCTCCTCGAACAGCTTTTCTCCGGGTCTCAGACCCGTATAAATAATCTCTATGTCTTGCCCTGGCTCTTTACCCGCCAAACGAACCAGCTGCTCAGCCAAATAGCTAATGCGGACCGGCTCACCCATGTCTAAGACAAAGACCTCACCACCTCGACCTAGGACTGCCGCCTGCAGAATCAGCTGGCCAGCCTCTGCGATGGTCATAAAGTAGCGCGTGATATCGGGGTGGGTCACGGTCACTGGACCACCTTGTCGAATCTGTTCATTAAACAACGGCACAACAGACCCGGTGGAGTTCAAGACATTGCCGAAACGAACCGTGATGAATCGCGTGGTGGATTGCTGATTGACGTGCTGGCAATACAGTTCTGCGACGCGCTTGGTCGCCCCCATCACATTGCTCGGATTGACTGCTTTATCTGTTGAGATCAGAACAAAGGTCTCAACGCCATGCATCACAGCGGCATCCGCAACCCGCTTCGTGCCGAGCACATTGTTGCGGAAAGCTTCTCTGGCTTGGTTTTGCAGCATCGGCAAGTGTTTATACGCCGCGGCATGAAAGACCACGTCGGGTCGGCCTTTGCCCATGACATTCCCCACGGTGGCGGAATCACAAATATCACCCAACACCGTCTCAATCACCAAATCGCGAAATTCACTGCGCAAGCGATAATCAACACGATAAAGATTGTATTCACAGTTATCTAAGATCACCAACGAGGCAGGATCCAGGCGCGCAATCTGGCGACACAGCTCAGCACCGATGGATCCACCGCCACCGGTGACCAACACTCGGCGTCCTGCCAAACCAGCTCGCAGAGCATCCCAGTCTAGGGACACTGGGTCGCGACCCAAGAGATCTTCAATGGCCACGGGCTTGAGATCGTCAAAGCGCGTGAGCGTGGCACCCATTTGTTTCAGTGTGGGCAGGGTTTTAAACTCCACGCCCGCGGCCTCACAAAAAGACACGATGCGTTGCATTTGGTAGTTGGTTGCCGATGGGATGGCAATCACCACCAAATCAATTGCTGCTTCGCGACACACGCGTGACAGACGCGTGATGGGTCCCAAAACAGGCAGATCGCTGACCAGCTTTCCGCGGAGCTGCTCATCGTCATCTAAGTAGCCTACAACGTCATACCGTCCGCGCCGGCGCAATTCAGGCAGAAGCAATTGGCCAGACCGCCCTGCCCCGAGAATCAATGTTCGCTGGGTGACACGTCGCTCATGCACCTCCGAGCGCATATCTTTGAAAATGCGGTAGGTCAGCCTTGGCAGGCTCAACAACAAAAGCAAGATGGCTGGAAAGGCCCAAACGACCAGAAGCATGACCTCTAGCGGAACATCCAAAAGTAGCATCACCGCAATGCCAGCCACGGCACCTAAAATCGCCGCGCGCAACAAATTACCCAAATCCGGCAAGCTCGCGAAACGCCAGACGCCGCGATATAAGCCAGCTCGCCACTGTAAAAAGCCTTGAATGATTAGGATCAGATTGACTTCGACGGCCAACTGCGGCCAGCTCACCGGCTGGTCACTGATTAGCCAAATCGATAGGAGGCGAGCACCCAGCCATGCGACAACTAGGACTGAGAAGTCATGGGCAATGACCAATGCTCGCCGATTTAGGCTTGTCGCAGGTTTTTCCATAGCCATCTTAGCCTTCAAGCCCCCATTTTCCTCGTGTGCCTTTGAACGCGCCACCATCCAAAAAACATTACCAAAATAAGCCCCATCCCAAACCAAAGCTCATGCTGGGGCCAAACCAACACCCCGATCAACAAAGGCAGGATAAGCCCTAAGTTTAGCATCATGTAGATGCCTAACACTTGAGCATGGCTCAAGCCCCCTGCAATCAAACGCTGAAAGGCGTGGGACGCATGCGCAGTATACCACTGCTGCCCTCTGATGACGCGCCAAACCAGTGTGGCCGTGGCGTCCACCACAAAAACCGCTGAAATCATGAGACAGGTCACCAATGACGCTGCCCCGCTGCTGACTGCCTGATAAGCAAAAATTCCCACCAGACTCCCTAGGAGCAAGGAGCCGGCATCACCCAGAAATAGCCGTGCCATTGGGCGATTCCAGACGATAAATCCCGCATACCCCCCGAGCACTGCGATCGCAAAGGCCGCCCAAGCGTGTTGATCAGCACCATAGAAAAGAAAGGCATAACAACTGGCAGACCAAACACCCTGGCTCGCCGCCAAGCCATCGGTGCCATCCATGAAGTTGTGGAGGTTCATCAGCCACACCAGGGCCACCACAGCAAGGGCTGTCCACAGCCATGGGTTGACCCATAGCCAAGGTCCCAGTTGAACGCCCCCAATGGCACCCAACCAAAAAGCCACCGCCAGAGCCAGACCAAATTGCCCCAATAGCCGGTACCGGATCGGGCGTGGCCGAATGTCTTCCAGCCAACCCATGGTGGTCGCCCCGATGACAAACAGTCCCAATGGCCAAACTGTTGTCCAGCTCCCCAGCGCCCACATCTCGATGCACAAAGCCAAGATGAGGGCACCGGCCACCAGAAGCCCACCGCCACGGGGTGTGGCTTGGGCATGCAAGCGACGCGCTTGATCGGGTTCATCAACGACCCCATGCCTTTGGAGACAACGGCCGGCCCATCCACCCAAACTGGCCACCAAGAGGCCAGACAGGACGCCACTCACCCAAGCAACAGCCCAAAACTCGGTCACCAAACCGTCAATCTCCCCAGGGACCTTGCACCAGACGAGTGGTGCCCCAGTGTCGGCAGCTTGGACACAACCAATGGTGCTCGCTGCTACTAAACCCACATTGTCTACAGCGATAGCGCGCTTGCGCGTTTCTCAGTTCTTGCATCAGACGACCAACGAGCTCAGGATCAACTTCGGCAAGGCTCATGTCGTGTTGGTGCAGTATATGAACCAAAGCTTCCAGACCGTTGATGGTGGCCCGCTTTTCTAAGCCATCCAATAAAGTCTGAACGCCTGCCTGCGGATTCTTTTTAGCTTGTAATGTGGCCAGCGAGATCAGGGCGGCGCTGAGCTGGCTCGTGCTCCAAAAGTCACTCAGCCACTCAATGAATTCGTCGACTCGATCCAATTGCTCATGGGCTTTGAGCATAAGCTCATCGAGCAACACAAAGACCTCAGGATCGGCCTGGCACGCTTTGATATATTCATCAATCGCACCGGCATGATCGCCTGCCAGTCGCGCCATGTCACCCGATAGGATCAGCGCCCTTGGATGCCCCGGCTTATATCGTTTGGCTTGTCGGAGGGCCTTGTTTGCGCCATCTGTATCACCACGAGCCAATGCCTGCTCAGCCAGCTCACAGTTGTATTGCGCCAATAAAAAATTGCTCTCATCAGGCTCTTGCGTCTGGAGATGCTGGGCTTGCTCGATGGCCTTGACCCAGTCCTTCTCTTGCTGGTAGATATCTATTAGCTGGCGCGTGGGCTGAGCATCATCTTGCTCTCGTTCAATCAGTTCACTGAATAAACGCTCCGCCCGATCGAGCAAACCTGCCTGCAGATAGTCTCTGCCAAGTTCCCTCAAAGCCTGTGTGCGCTGGGCCTCATTCAAGTGGGGCTGAGCAATGATGTGCTTGTGGAAACGAATGGCCTTATCCATTTCGCCACGACGACGAAACAGGCTGCCCAACGCCAAATGGGTCTCAATCACATCGTGGCTGGCTTGCCGGCCGATTCGATAAGCAGGCGAGGGTTTGCGCTCGGCCAGCTGCAAAAAAATCTCAATGGCCTTATCTGGCTCTTCATTGAGCAGGTAGTTCAGTCCTCTGAAATAGTGGTTGGCGAGATAATTTTGACGGCGGAGCTCCCTCGATCCTTGCCATCGCCCCAATGCCCAACCCACGCCGATGGCCACGACCACAAGGACCAAGAACAATAGCATTTCGAATATGGACATGAAATTACTCAGACGAGCGCTTGGTCAAGCGCATCAGCCGGCGCAATGCATCCATAAATAGGGCCACGATCATGCCGGCAATAAAGCACAGCAGCATCACGGCACCCAATGGCAAAGTGCCCGAGTAGAAGAAAAGATCGACGAGGACCTGTTGGGGATTGAGCATGCCGACCATAAGGCCCAACACCACAGCCACTGCCAGAACAATCAGCAGCAACCAGCGAAACATGGGTTAGACCCCCGGGGTTCGATGCAGCAACGAAGAGGCGATGGGGCGATCAGCGACCATGGATATCAACACGCTCCCGAAGCGCTTTGCCTGGTTTGAAATGCGGCACGTACTTTCCCGGTAAGGCCACAGGCTCTCCAGTCTTGGGATTGCGACCCACTCTGGGCGGGCGGTGGTGCAACGCAAAACTTCCAAACCCACGGATCTCGATTCGCTCTCCGTGGGCCAGAGCGGATCCGAGCTGATCGATGATGGCGCGCACCGCCAACTCGACATCAGCCAAGCTCAGATGAGTCTGCTGCGCCGATAACTTCTCGATAAGCTCAGATCGTGTCATGGAAAGCCCTTACGCGTCTTTGTCCAACTGCTCTTTAAGCAGGTCACCCAAAGAGGTGCCGGAGCTGCTAGAGCGAGACTGATATTGGTCAATCACACCAGCCAACTCGTCTTCGTCCTTGGCACGCACTGAGAGGTTTAACTGGCGAGTCTTACGATCGAGTGAGTAGAACTTCGCTTCAATCTCATCACCCACCGAGACCACCTTGCTGGCATCTTCAACGCGCTCTGACGACAGATCTGAGGCCTTAATATAGCCCTGAACACCCTCCGCAAGGTCAATCACCGCGCCTTTGGCATCCACCGACGAGACCGTGCCCTTCAACAGAGAGCCTTTGGGGTGCTCGGCCATGTATGTCGCAAAAGGATCCTGATCCATCTGCTTGATGCCCAATGAAATGCGCTCGCGCTCAGGGTCGACGGCCAACACAACTGCCTCGATCTCTTCACCTTTCTTATAGTCGCGTGCCATGTCCTCGCCGGTATCCATCCAAGAGATATCCGACAAGTGAATCAAGCCATCGATGCCGCCTTCCAATCCGATGAAAATGCCAAAATCGGTGATGGATTTAATGGCACCTGAGACTTTGTCGCCTTTGTTGTAGGTGGCTGCAAAAGCTTCCCATGGGTTGGGCTGGCACTGCTTCATGCCCAAAGAGATGCGACGGCGTTCTTCATCAACATCCAAGACCATCACCTCAACCTCCTGGCCGACGTGGACAACTTTGGCTGGATTGACATTCTTATTGGTCCAGTCCATCTCTGAGACGTGCACCAGACCTTCAACCCCATCTTCAATTTCTACAAAGCAGCCGTAATCGGTGATGTTGGTGACTTTGCCAAACAAACGCGCAGTCGGTGGGTAACGGCGATCAATATCACTCCATGGATCTTCACCCAGCTGTTTCAAACCAAGCGATACGCGCATGCGATCGCGGTCAAACCGGAGAACGCGGACTTCTAGCTCATCACCCACCTCTACAATCTCTGATGGATGACGAACTCGTTTCCATGCCATATCTGTGATGTGCAACAAGCCATCGATGCCACCCAGATCGAGGAAAGCACCGTAGTCTGTGAGGTTTTTAACCACACCCTTGATGACCGCACCTTCAGTCAGGCGATCAATTAGATCGTCGCGTTCGGCGGCATACTCATGCTCAACCACCGCGCGGCGGCTGACCACCAAGTTGTTGCGACGGCGGTCTAGCTTGATGATCTTGAATTCAAGATCTTTTCCTTCCAAATAGCCTGGGTCTCTGACGGGGCGCACATCCACCAACGAGCCGGGCAAAAAGGCCCGAATGGTGTCAATATTGACTGTAAAGCCACCTTTGACCTTGCCTGAAATTTGGCCCATGACGGTTGCGCCAGCTTCCAGCGCAGACTCGAGCTCTGTCCAAACGCGCGAGCGTTTCGCTTTCTCGCGGGACAGGCGGGTTTCACCAAATCCATCTTCAATGGCATCCAATGCCACTTCAACCTCATCGCCGACGCCCACTTCCAATGCGCCATCGCGGGTTTCAAACTGGGAAATTGGGACAATGCCTTCGGACTTCAGTCCTGCATTGATCACCACCGCATCGTCGCGGATTTCAACCACGCGACCAACCACAATCGATCCGGGTCGGAGCTCGCGCTCGGTTAGACTCTGTTCAAATAACTCAGCAAAAGATTCACTCATGTGATGTACGTATTCCTGGTTGGCCAGACCGGCATTCCCTCTCTTTAAAGGATTGCTCAACTGACTTTGGTCATCTGCAAAACCTGGCGGCTTTGCTCGTTAAACACCCTGCTTGCTTTGGGCTTTCGCACCAATGGCCGGCAGGCCCTATCTTGTCTAGCTTATTCGCTACCACCCATTATCGATTCAACATACGCCTTGGACTCAGATATCACTTGCTCCAAGCTCATATCTGTCGAATCGATGACTTTGGCATCGTCTGCCGGCACGGTGGGAGAGACTGCTCTCTCTCGATCACGCCGGTCACGCTCAGCGATTTCACTAAACAAGCTGTCAAATATAACATCCTCCCCTTTTTCTTTCAACTGCTTAAAGCGTCTGGTGGCCCGCTCATGGGCGCTGGCTGTGAGGAAGATCTTCGCTTGGGCGTCCGGGAAAACCACGGTGCCCATGTCTCGCCCATCTGCGATCAAACCGGGAGATTGGCGGAAATCGTACTGTAGATCCAATAAGGCGCGCCTCACTGCGGGGATGGCCGCCACCTTTGAGGCCATCTGACCCACGGGTTCAGACCGCAATTGGTCACCGACTGAGACCCCGTCGATCAACACCGCAATGTCTGAGCCTGAGGATTCAAATTTCAAATCCACGTCCTCACACGCAGCCACCAATTGAGCCTCGTCCGTCGCCTCGATGTCACGGTTGAGCGCGACCCAAGCCACTGCCCGATAGACTGCCCCAGAATCGAGCAGATGCCACCCCAGCGCATCGGCCAAGGCGGCAGAAACGGCACCTTTCCCCACGCCTGATGGGCCGTCAATGGTAATGACAGGGATGGCTGGTCCAGTGCTCATGACGCCAGCCATTCTAACTGAGCGCCGAGTCGATTCATATCCTCCACGAAACCTGGATAGCTTGTCTGCATCCAATGGGCATCGCGAATGATGATTGGGCTCTCGGCGACCAAACCCAACACGGCAAAGGTCATGGCAATTCGATGATCTCCATCACAGTCAACGATACCTCCGTGCAATTGACCGCCACGAATCACAGCCCCATCATGGGTTTCTTCCACATCCACGCCCAATTTGGAGAGCTGAGAACACATCAAAGCCAGCCGATCGGATTCTTTAACCCGCAATTCCTCGGCCCCTGCCACGACAGTCTCGCCTTCAGCCATAGCGGCCATCCCCATGATGATGGGGAATTCATCAATCGCCAGCGGCACCCATTCAGCCGGAATTGTCACTCCTTCCAGTGGGGTACTTTTAATAGTCAGACCGCCAATCGGCTCGCCGGGGCCTGTCAGATCACCGACCACTTCGATGTCAGCACCCATGGCCTCAATGACGCGCAGTATGCCATCTCGCGTTGAGTTCAAGCCCACATGCTCAAGGACGATCTTTGAGCCGGGCACCAGCAGTCCAGCTGCCATGATAAAGGCTGCCGAGCTGATGTCTCCTGGCACGGAAAAATGTCCTGGCGATAATGTTTGACCACCAAGCAGGGACACCTCGGTCTCACTGATCCGATCCAATTGGACACCGAAGGCCTGCAACAAGCGCTCTGTATGGTCCCTGCTTGGCGTCGGCTCACTGACTTGGGTCGAGCCAGAGGCATTGAGCCCCGCCAGCAAGATCGCTGATTTGACCTGGGCACTCGCTACTTTTAGCGCCTGTCTTTGGCCGGTCAGCTTGCGAGGACGGACAAACAAAGGGGCATGTCCCTCGCTTGCTTCAATGTCTCCGCCCAAAGCTTGAAGCGGCTCGACGATTCGCATCATCGGCCGCCGACTCAAGGATTCATCACCGATCAGCTCTATGCATTGGCCCGCAAATTCTGGCATGTGACCGAGTCCAGCCAAGACACCCGCCATCAGGCGAATGCCAGTTCCCGAATTGCCGAAATCAAGAGGGCCTTGCGGCGGGTGCAAATCCCCGCCCTCGACCACCAACTCCAATCCGTTCGGCCCTCGCTCCCATTGAATACGAGCGCCCATGGCTTCAGTGGCCATGGCTGTCGCAACGGTATCGGCACTGTCTAAAAAGCCTTGGATATAACTGGTGCCCTCTGCCAAGGCGCTGAGCAATGCCAAACGATGGGAGACCGATTTATCGCCAGGCGGACGATAAGAGCCAGACAGGGGCGAGGCAATGGGTGACGACTTCAAGTCCATTGCTGTGGCTACATCTTTTCTAAGACACTGGCGAGTGCATTCAATAACCGCGTGTTTTGCTCAGGTGTCCCAATCGTGATGCGCAAAGACTGATCCAGGCCATAATTGCCCACAGGCCTGACAATCACTCCTTGTTTCATTAAGCCTCGATTGATCTCATCGACGGGGCGGCCGAAATGCGCCAACACAAAATTGGCGGCAGAGGGACTCACATCAACACCCAAAGCACTCAAGCCCTCTTTAAGCTGAGCAAGACCTGCCTCATTCATTGCCCGACTTTTTTCAATAAATGCCTGATCTTGAAGGGCCACCCTCGCCGCTTCCAAGCCTAAGACACTGACGTTAAACGGTGGTCTCACTCGATTGAGCAAATCGGTGATGCCGGGATTGGCCAATGCATACCCTACGCGCAGTGCGGCCAGCCCATAGGCCTTCGAAAATGTCCGACTCACCACCAAGTTTGGAAACCGGTCAAGCCAGGTGCTGGCATCACCCAACACGTCCGTCTGACCATACTCTGTGTAGGCTTCATCAATCACACAGATCACGTGCGGCGGCAATGAGCCAACAAAATCGATTAACCGCTCCTGATTCAGCCAGGTTCCCGTTGGATTGTTGGGATTGGCAATAAACACCAGTCGCGTATCGTCATCAACTGCCGCATACATGGCTCTCAGGTCATGTCCGAGCGCCATCGGATGATCGATCGGAAGTGCTGGCACGACTTGGTGCTTGGCGCCCATCATCTGAGTCACGATTGGATAAACCGCAAAGGCATACTGCGAGTAGACTGCTGCGACCTCTGGATTGAGGAAGGCCTGCGCAAGAAACACCAAGATGTCATTTGAGCCATTGCCGAGCGTGATGCAATCGGGCGGCAAATCGTGATGCTCAGACAAAGCTTGTTTTAAATAAAACCCATTGGCATCCGGATAAAGGTTCAGCCCATCAAGGGTTTTTTGAATCGCTTCTGCCACCAGCGGACTGGCACCTAGCGGATTCTCGTTAGACGCCAATTTAATTGAGTCTGAGATGCCCAGCTCACGCTCGAGCTCCTCAACCGGTTTCCCAGGCGTATAAGGAACAAGATCCGAGACAGCTGGGTTGGCCAGATGCAAATAATCCCTCGCTTTCATTACGAAGAGACGCTCTCAATGGCACGCGGGTACGAGCCGAGCACTTTAACCAAACGCGCTTGGGCCTCAAGCTCGGCCATCGATCGTTGCAATGGCTCATCGTCCACATGGCCATCTAAATCGATGAAGAATACATAGTCCCAGCGCCCCTGTCTGGATGGGCGAGACTCAATCCGACTCATGTTGACCCCATGCCGTGACAGTGGCTCAATCATCTTAAACAAGGCACCTGGCCCATCACTGCCTGCCACCAACAAGGTGGTTTTGTCATCACCCGACGATGGCAACAATGCTCGTCCAAGAACCAAAAAGCGTGTGGTGTTATCGACATGGTCTTCGATGTTTCCAAAAAGCACGGGCAATGAGTAGAGTTCTGAAGCCTGGCGACTGGCGATGGCTGCTGCATCATCCATTTGCCTGACACGACGCGCTGCCTCGGCATTGCTCGAAACCCCAATCAATTCCGCGTTTGGCAAGTTGGCCGCCAACCAATGTTTGCATTGAGCCAGCGACTGTTGATGCGCATACACTCGCTGAATCTGATCGAGCGATTTGACATGGGTGAGCAGGTGCTGATGAATGCGCAGCTCAACCTCGGCCACGATTTTGATGTCTGAGTGCAAGAACATATCCAAGGTGTGAGAGACAACCCCTTGAGTCGAGTTCTCTACCGGCACCACACCAAAGTCGACTTCGCCTCCTTGCACCTGCAAGAACACGTCTTCAATCGATGGTTGGGCTATTGCGCTGACCGAATGGCCAAACTGACGAAAGACTGCCTGTTGAGTGAAAGTGCCCTCAGGCCCGAGATAAGCGATGCGCATGGGCTCTTGCTGAGCCAGACAGGCCGACATGATTTCGCGAAACACACGGAGCATGACGGAGTCATTCAGGCCCACCTCATCGCCCTGATTTCTCTCGACCACTTTCCTCAAGACCTGCGCTTCACGATCCGGACGGTAGTAGGCGCTGGGCTCGCCTAGCTCTCCCTTAGCTTGGCGCACCTGAGCAGCCAAACGGGCCCGTTGATTGATCAATGCCTGAATTTGAGCATCGACCTCATCAATGTCTTTGCGAATGTGATTGAGCGATTTATCAGCCATATCGCCGTTCAAACTCTCTCATGAATTCAACCAATGCCATCACAGCGGAATCTTCTATTGCATTATAGAGGCTCGCGCGCAGTCCGCCTACTGCTCGGTGGCCCTTGAGACCCAAAAGCCCTGCCCGCTCTGCTTCTTTAACAAATTCCGACTCAAGGGTCTTGTCATGAATCCAAAATGGCACATTCATTACTGAACGAGAGGCGTGTTCGACTGGATTGAGGTAAAAATCACTGACATCAATGCAGGCATACACCCGGCCGGCCTTTTGGCGGTTCTTAGCATCTAAGGTGGTCAGGCCACCGCTGTTCTCTATCCAGCGACACATCTCCAAGGCAACCCACCACGCAAAGGTTGCCGGCGTGTTGAGCATCGAGTCGGATTCAATCCAAGCACGGTAATCGAAAAATTTTGGCATCGAGTGTTGTTGGGCTTTGGGTATGTCGGCCAGCCACTCCTTGGATAAACCCACAATGGTGAGCCCAGCCACGCCTAGGTTTTTCTGGGCACCGGCATAAAATCCGGAGAGCGCGGTGTAGGGATACGGTCGAGATAAGAACTCTGATGAGAGGTCAGCGACCAACGGGACCGTTGACACATCCGGTGGTTGATCAAATTGCACGCCGTGAATGGTCTCATTGCCCGTGTAGTGGAGATAGGCCCATTGATCATCGACTTTGTCGATTGCGGGCAAGCGGGTGTAACCGGTATCGGCTGCTGAGGGGGCAACAACCGCCGGGCCGATCCTTTCGGCCTCCGCTAAGGCCTTTTCACCCCAATGTCCTGTGAGCAGGTACGCTGGGGTCTGCTGTTGCGCAAAGTTGAGTGGCAGCTGGGCAAACTGCTGATTGGCGCCGCCCTGGAGTAACAATAATTCGTGCTGCCCATCTAGCATCATCAAGCGAGTCAGCGCCTCTCGCAAGGCATCGGCCACCTCTCCAAACGCTGGCCCGCGGTGCGAGACCTCAATCAGTGAGGGAGAGGCGTCCATTGTCGGTTGGAGGCCATCAGCGATGAGTTGTCGAACGGCTTTGGGTAACGCCGAGGGCCCCGCACTGAAATTGGCAATAACCTCAGACATTCACCGACAAGACAGTCTGCCCACCGAGATAAGCTTGGAGCACCTCTGGAACCACAATCGAGCCATCTCGCTGTTGATAGTTCTCGAGTACCGCCACGAGCGTGCGACCGACGGCCAGACCCGAGCCATTGATGGTGTGCAATAGCTCGGGCTTGTTGGTCTCAGGGTTCCGCCATCTGGCTTTCATACGTCTGGCCTGAAAGTCGCCAAAGTGAGAACAACTAGAAATTTCTCGGTGTGTTTTTTGCGAAGGCAACCAAACTTCTAAGTCGTAGGTTTGCTGCGCTGAAAAACCCAGATCACCGGCGCACAACGCAACCACGCGATACGGCAGTTTCAACGCCTGTAAGATGGCCTCAGCATGTGAGGTCAGTTGCTCAAAGGCTTCTTGTGACTGATCGGGCCTAGCGATCTGCACCAGCTCGACCTTTTCAAATTGATGTTGTCGAATCATCCCACGCGTGTCTTTTCCATAGGCACCCGCTTCAGATCTAAAACACGGCGTATGCGCAACCCACTTCAGAGGCAACTCACCGGCATCAATGATTTGGTCAGCCACCAAATTGGTTAAAGGCACTTCAGCGGTCGGGATTAAGAATCTCGCGTGCTCACCCTGAATCTCAAATGCCTCATCGGCAAATTTGGGGAGTTGACCCGTCCCCTGCATCGCCTGTGGCAAGACCATAAACGGCACGTTCGCTTCTTCATAGCCATGCTGATTGACATGGGTATCTAACATGAACTGAGCCAAGGCACGATGCAGCCTCGCCATTGAGCCTCTCAACACCACAAAGCGTGCGCCTGACATGCGAGCGGCGGCTTCGAAGTCCATGCCGGCGTGCATGGCACCAAGTTCGACGTGGTCGCGTGCCTCAAAACCCAACCCTGGTCTCTCGCCCACTTCCCGAATCACCACATTATCGGCCTCTTCTAGACCATCGGGAACAGCATCGGCGACCAGATTGGGCGTATTTAGCAGCAAGGCCTCGAGCTCAGATTGAAGCCCCTCTAAAGCGGCGCTCTTTTGCTTGAGTGACTCGCCCACCTCTGCACTCTCGGCCAACAAATCATCGACATTGTCGCCCTGAGATTTACCTTGGCCGATGGCTTTCGCCAGCGTGTTCCGGCGAGATTGCAGGCTCTCGGTTTCCACCTGCAATTGTTTTCTTTGTTTTTCGATGGCGGCATAGCTCTCCAGATCAAAATGATGACCTCGTCTCGCTAAATTGCTTGCCACCGCCTCAGTATTTTGTCGCAGAAAATTCGGATCTAACATGACTCAGCTGGCTCCGAATGGGTCACGGAAAATAATGTTTGCGCCTCGCTCTGGCCCTGTCGATAAAATATCAATCGGCACGCCAACAAGCGCTTCGATTCGGTCCAGATACTCGCAAGCCTTGGCTGGCAACTGGGAGCGATCGGTGATGCCTTGGGTGCTTCCTGACCAACCCTGATGACTCTCATAAACAGGCCGGAGTCGATCCCAATCTTCGGCACCAATTGGAAAATCACTCACTCCCTCGTACTCAACGCAGATCTTCACCTCACTAAAGGAGTCGAGCACATCAAGCTTGGTCAAACACAAACCCGTGATCCCGCTGGTTCTGACCATACGCTTTAAAGCCACCGCGTCCAACCAGCCACAGCGGCGCGGCCGCCCGGTGGTTGAGCCAAACTCGTTGCCACGCTCAGCAATCAATGCCCCCACCTCATCATGTAACTCAGTCGGGAATGGTCCACCACCAACGCGTGTGGAATAGGCCTTGGTGATGCCGAGCACGTAATCGATATCACCTGGTGCCATTCCAGCGCCCGTCATGACGCCGCCAATGGTGGTGTTCGATGAGGTCACATACGGGTAAGTCCCATGGTCAATGTCCAATAAAGCCCCTTGCGCACCCTCGTAGAGTATTTTGGCGCCCCGATCTCGCAAGTCGTGCAATTGACCCGTGATGTCCATGAGCATGGGCGAAATCAAGCGACCATATTCCAAGGCTTCATCGGCCACTTCTGAGACGGACAACGCCTCTTGGCCAAAGTAGTTGACCAGCATGAAGTTGTAGTAGTCGAGCAAAGGCTCAAGCTTGCCTCTTAAACGCGCCTCATCAACGAGATCGGCCAACCGCAAACCGTGCCGCACCACCTTGTCTTCATAGGCCGGACCAATGCCTCGACCCGTGGTGCCAATGGCACTCTTGCCCCGCTTTTTCTCACGCGCTAAGTCCAAGGCCTCGTGATAGCGCAAGATGACAGGACAAGCTGGCGAGAGACCAAGGCGCGACTTAACCTCTACGCCCTGCTGCTCAAGACCGGCAATTTCTTTTAGCAGCGACTTTGGTGAGACCACCACCCCATTGCCGACCAGACAGCGGGCCTTGGGCGTCAGAACGCCCGAGGGAATCACATGCAAAACGGTTTTTTGGCCATCAATGACCAATGTGTGACCGGCATTGTGCCCGCCTTGGAAACGGACAACTGCATCGACATCGTGTGCCAACAGGTCAACGATCTTACCCTTACCCTCGTCTCCCCACTGGGTACCAAGGATAACCACGGATTTAGCCATTGGCTGAGCCCTTCTTTAGCGTATGTTATTGCTGTGGTCGAGGCTGATCAAAGTAGCGGAAAAACTCTGAACGCGTGTCCATCAGCATCACATCATTTTCCGTGCCAAAGGCATGGTCATAGGCCTGCAAACTGCGCCAGAAGGCAAAGAACTCTCTGTCTTGATTGTAGGCTGCCGCGTAGATCTCAGTCGCTTGGGCATCACCATCACCCCGAATGCGCGCTGCATCTCGCTCGGCATCGGCCAACAAAACCCTGACTTGACGATCGGCATCTGCACGAATGCGCTCAGACCGCTCACGACCCAGAGACCGCAATTCGTTGGCAAATTCAGTTCGTTGGGTTTCCAT
>CAJXNU010000008.1 GCA_913057255.1 uncultured Wenzhouxiangella sp. | reverse complement strand
GCCATAGCGCACATGCCCAATCGAGACTTCAATCAGGCCATGCGCGGTGGCATGCACCACAGCCTGAGTGGCCTCTCCATCGATCTCTCCAATCCAGACTTGTCCCAGCGCACCATTATCAGTTGCGCTCAGCGCCGATGGGGTGATTCGGTGGCTTGCCCCATCGATGTCAATGTGAACAATCGATTGGGTCTGGGCCGCATCGTCTGCCTCATGCTCGACACTGGCCGTGAGCGAGTGACATTGACCGCCTTGATGAATCCTCAAGAAACGGGGTCTGGCCGGAAGGCCTAAGCGCCAACCATCAGAAACACCCCAAGGGCTGTTGGCTTGCCTGATTTGTCCTTCGCGATCGGTGCGTGCCATCCAAACAACAGCCGCGACCAACAATGCCGGCTCGGCTTGATGGGCGGGTGCTGGATAGATTGAAGAGAGCTCACGGTCAAGATGACCCGTATCAATATCCCCTCGCTGCATTGGATCACTGGCGGCCAGTGCTTGTAGAAAAGGCACATTGCTCGTTAGGCCTTCGATAAAGCACTGATCCAAGGCCGACTGCAACTCCTTGAGAGCGCTTTGGCGGTCTTGGCCGTGGACAATGAGCTTGGCGATCATGGGGTCATAGTCAATACCAATGACATCCCCGGCCTCGACGCCCGAGTCAATGCGAGCGCTCTGGGGCCAGTTGAGCGATCTTATGCGACCGGCTGAGGGCAAAAAACCTTGGTCAGGGTCTTCGGCATAGACTCTGGCTTCAAACGCATGGCCGATGGGGCTGGGTATCTCGTCTTGATTGGGCAATGGCTCGCCCATGGCGACTCTCAGCTGCCACTCCACCAAATCAAGGCCGGTGATCATTTCGGTGACGGGATGCTCCACCTGCAAGCGGGTGTTCATTTCGAGAAAATAAAAATGCGTTTGATCGGCGTCGAGTAAAAACTCCACCGTGCCTGCACCCACATAGTTGACCGATCGGGCTGCATCGACGGCCGCTTGCAACAAGTTTTCTCTTAAGGTCGGGTTCAGTCCTGCTGCGGGTGCCTCCTCGATGATTTTTTGGTGCCGGCGTTGGCTGGAGCAATCGCGCTCATACAAATGAATCACTCGGCCTGAGTGATCGCCAAAGATCTGGGCTTCAATGTGGCGTGGGTGCTCTACATATCGCTCTAAAATCACCCGCTCATCGCCGAAGCTCGCCTTGGCCTCGCGGCGGGCAGCCTCCAAAGCGGCTTCACAGGCATCATGTGACTCAACAATGCGCATGCCCTTGCCACCGCCGCCAGCGGCGGCTTTGATCATCAAGGGAAAGCCGATGGACTGGGCTTGGTGAAGCAAAGTCTCCAGGCTTTGGTCATCGCCGTGATAGCCCGGCACCACCGGCACGTTGGCCGCGCTGACCAAGGCTTTGGCCTGAGCCTTTGAGCCCATTTGCTCAATGGTCTGGGCGCTGGGGCCGACAAAAATTAAGCCAGCATCCACGACGGCCTGGGCAAAGTCGGCATTCTCTGCCAAAAACCCATAGCCTGGGTGGATGGCATCGGCCTGAGCGTCTTTGGCTGCAGCCAATATCGCCTCAATGTTCAAGTAGGAATCTTTGGCTGCTCGACCCCCAATGAACTGGGCATGATCGGCGAGTCGAACATGACGGGCTAAGCGATCGGCTTCAGAATAGACGGCCACCGTCTCCATGCCCAGTCGCTTGGCGGTGTCGATGATGCGACAGGCAATCTCACCGCGGTTGGCGATCAGTAGGCGTTCAATGGCCATTACTGTGAATCTTTTTTCGGATGATTAAGATCGGGATGCCAATGGGGGTGGCGCTTTTCCAGAAAAGCCCTTAAGCCTTCTTGTCCCTCAGCTGAGATGCGAAGCTCAGCAATCAAGCGGGCGGTTTGTTCATCGACTTGCTCGTTATCCAAGCGTTGAGAGACCAAACGAATGATTGACTTGGTGTGTGCCTGCGCACTCGGTGAGCCGGCCAATAGCAGTTGCACGAGATCATCAATGTGGCCATCGAGTTGGTCGATGGGCGTGGTGTCGGTAATGAGGCCAAAGCGCATGCCCATGGCCCCATCAAAGCGTTCACCGGTGAGCATCAAGCGTCTGGCGTGTTTGGTGCCGATCTTGGCCACAACAAAGGGTGCAATGGTCGCGGGGCTCAATCCCAAACGCACCTCGGTCAGTCCGAGCTGGGCTTTTTCACTGGCGATGGCCAGATCGCAGCAGGCAATCAGTCCCACGCCGCCACCAAAGGCATGACCATTGACGCGGGCAATGGTTGGGCAGGGCATCTCATCGAGCAGGCGAAACAAGCGCGCCAGCCGTTTGGCATCGGCACGGTTGTCTGCCTCAGTGGCCTCGACCATCTCTTGCATCCACCCCAAATCAGCGCCAGCGGAAAAGGCATGCCCAAGACCGGTGAGGATGACCACCCTCGGTGGGTTGGCATGCAGTGTCTCAAACACATCAATCAAGCGATCGATCAGCGCTGGGTTGAAGGCGTTGTGAACCTCAGGGCGGTTCAGGGTGAGGGTCACCACACCCGATTCGTCTCGTTGGATCAACAAGACCTCATCGGTCGGAGCGTTGGTTGCGTTGGTGTGGGTCATGGTCGGTGGCCTACATTCTAAAGACGCCATAATCCATGGGCGCCTGATCGCGAAACTCTTCGGCTTGGCCTGCAATGGTGAGCGCCAAGCCCAACACGCGACGGGTGTCTTTGGGGTCAATCACGCCATCATCCCAAAGTCTGGCACTGGCATAGTAGGGATGGCCTTGGCGCTCATAGGTCTCTTGGATTGGCGCTTTGAAATCGGCCTCTTCTTCTTCCGACCAATGCTCACCCTTGGCCTCCATCGCATCGCGTTTGACGGTGGCCAGTACGCTGGCGGCCTGCTCGCCACCCATCACAGAGATCCGAGCATTGGGCCAAGTCCATAAGAAGCGGGGCTGGTAGGCGCGCCCGCACATGGCATAGTTGCCCGCACCAAACGAGCCACCAATGATCACCGTGAATTTTGGGACGCGGGCATTGGCCACCGCGGTGACCATTTTGGCCCCTTCCTTGGCAATGCCGCCTTGCTCGTAGTCTTTGCCCACCATGAAGCCGGTGATGTTTTGTAAAAACACCAAGGGGATGCCTCGTTGGTTGCAGAGCTCAATAAAGTGCGCGCCTTTTTGTGCCGACTCACCAAATAAAATCCCATTGTTGGCGATGATGCCCACCGGATAGCCTTCGATGTGGGCAAAGCCACAGACCAAGGTGGTGCCGAAGCGTGCTTTAAACTCCACAAACTCAGAACCATCGACCAGCCGGGCAATGATGTCTCTGACCTCATAGGGGTAGCGCGTGTCGGTGGGTAAGATCCCATACATCTCATCGGCTGCATACAGGGGCTCACTGGCTTTCTTGGCCGGCGGCTTGGGAGTGGGACGATTTAAATGGGCGACCAAATCGCGGGCGAGCGCTAAGGCATGATCATCGTCATCGGCCAGATGGTCGGCCACGCCGGAGAGGCGGGTGTGGACATCACCGCCGCCTAGCGTTTCTGCATCCACCACCTCGCCGGTGGCGGCTTTCACCAGCGGTGGGCCGCCTAAGAAAATGGTGCCTTGGTTTTTCACAATAATCGCCTCATCACACATGGCCGGCACGTACGCGCCTCCGGCCGTGCAAGAGCCCATGACCACGGCGATTTGGGGAATGTTTCTGGCTGACAGGCGCGATTGGTTATAAAAAATCCGCCCAAAGTGGTCTCGGTCGGGGAAGACTTCATCTTGCAGTGGCAAGAAGGCCCCACCGGAATCCACCAGATAAATGCAGGGCAGGTGATTCTCCAAGGCAATTTCTTGAGCGCGGAGGTGTTTTTTGACGGTCATGGGATAGTAGGTGCCGCCTTTGACCGTGGCATCGTTGGCCACCACCATGCAGAGCTGCCCGCTGACTCGACCAATGCCGGCAATCACTCCAGCCCCTGGCGCTTGGTCGTCATATAAGCCATAGGCGGCCAATGGAGCGATCTCTAGAAATGGGCTGCCTGGGTCGAGTAATCCATCAATTCGCTCTCTAGGCAGTCGCTTGCCCCGATCGGTATGTTTGGCTCTAGCACTCTCAGACCCGCCCAGTGCCAGTGTTTGTCGGAGCGCGGCCAGAGCTTGGGCCAAGCCACGGTGGTGCTCAGCGCGCGCTTCAAACTCTGCATCCATTGTGTTGATCTGACTGCTCAGTATGGCCATTTTGGGGCTCCAGATGGGCATGACATTGGCGGCTGACTGGCTGAGATTTAACTCGACCGGCCAGCAACACCGGATGGGGGCATTTTAGCGTGAATCCTCGAGACGCATCACTTAAGGATCAGCCAGCGATGGCGTGGGCAGGGCGACTTGACTGGCCATGGATTTGGGCACTATCGTGCTTTAAAGCACTGGAAATACGGGCGTTTGGCAGAATCTGGGCGTGGCGATGCCAAGCTCAATTTGGCCTGAAAAACCTCAGCTGGGGGCCTCCATTGGGCCGGCTGGGGCGCTTTTTGAGCCAGATTTCAGTGTCATGGCTTGGCCTTTTTAGGTGGCTTGTCGCTTGTCACGGCCCCAAAGGACGGGCTACAATAACGGGCTTACATGGTGCGACCGGGGCTTTTGCTCCAAGACTGTTCTCTTGCACAACTCCATTTTGACGGATTTGTGGGAGTCTGAGCAGGCTTTAAGGAAAAGCTCGGTCGCATGATTTTGATGCACCATAGGCCGGAGAGATTAAAAGTCATGTCATTGACTGCAGAGAAAAAAGCAGAGGTGGTGAAAACCCACCAGAAATCAGATAGCGACACCGGGTCGCCAGAGGTCCAAGTGGCCTTGTTGACCGCCCGCATTGAGCACTTGACGGGGCATTTTGCCGAGCACAAAAAAGACCACCACTCACGTCGGGGGTTGTTGAAGCTCGTCAACCAGCGTCGCTCTTTGCTCGACTATGTGAAGAAAAAAGACATCCAACGCTATCGTGACTTGATCGAGCGTTTGGGTCTACGTCGTTAAGATCCGGTCTCATCACTTTGAGAAGTTTTCAAAACACCCCGGCAGCCGACCGCTGTCCCGGGGTGTTTTGCATTGAATACTAAAGAAAAATTGGAGTCCCCACAGTGAAGAAGTTCAGCAAAACATTTAAGTACGGTGCCCACGATGTCACCATTGAGACTGGGCACGTCGCCCGTCAGGCCGACGGTGCCGTATTGATCAGCATGGACGACACCGTGTTGTTGGTCACTGCCGTTGCCAGAAAAGAAGCCAAGCCAGGTCAAGACTTTTTCCCCTTGACCGTGAACTATCAAGAAAAATTCTATGCAGCCGGCAAAATCCCCGGTGGCTTTTTCAAACGCGAAGGCCGTCCAACAGAGAAAGAAACGCTGACTTCGCGCTTGATTGACCGTCCGCTAAGACCCCTGTTCCCTAAAGGGTTTTATAACGAGATCCAAGTGATTGCCACGGTGATGTCGTCAAACCCTGAAGTCGATGGTGATATCCCAGCTTTGCTGGGTGCCTCAGCGGCTCTGGCCTTGGCTGGCGTGCCCTTCCAAGGCCCTGTGGGTGCCGCTCGGGTGGGCTTTATCAACGGCGAGTATGTCTTGAACCCCAACCAGTCGCAGATCAAAGAATCGCGCCTGGATTTGGTGGTGGCCGGCACATCTAAAGCGGTCTTGATGGTCGAATCCGAGGCCGATTTGTTGACCGAAGAGGAAATGCTTGGAGCCGTCAATTTCGGTCATGACCACATGCAAGAAGCCATCAAAGCCATCTCTGAGCTCGCAGCCGAAGCCGGCAAGCCAGCATGGGATTGGCAGCCAGCGCCGAAGCCAGAGGGTGTGGCTGAGAAAGTCGAGGCCTTGGTCGGCACTGGCATGGCCGATGCCTACCAGCACAGCGACAAAGTCCAGCGCCACGAAGCGATCAATGCCTTGAGAAAGATGGTCATTGAGAAGCTCTGCGGTGAAGACGATCCCAATGCACTCGATGCAGGCGAGGTGAGTAATGCTTTTTCTGCCATGGAAAAACACTACGTGCGCGATCGCATCCTCTCAGGTCACCCACGCATCGATGGCCGTGATCTGACCACGGTTCGTCCTTTGGATATGCACACCGGCGTGTTGCCCCGCACCCATGGCTCGGCGCTCTTTACCCGCGGTGAGACACAGGCCATTGTGGTGGCCACCTTGGGCACCGGTCGCGATGCGCAGATCATTGATGCCATTGAAGGTGAGTACAAAGACCAGTTCATGCTGCACTACAACTTCCCACCGTTTTGTGTGGGCGAGACCAGCTTTATGCTTGGTCCTAAGCGCCGCGAAATCGGTCATGGCCGTTTGGCCAAGCGCGCTTTGGTGGCGGTGTTGCCAGAGCCTGAAGATTTCCCCTATGTGCTTCGCCTGGTTTCTGAAGTCACCGAGTCGAACGGTTCCAGCTCAATGGCCAGCGTCTGTGGTGGCTCATTGGCCATGATGGATGCCGGTGTGCCCATCAAAGCGCCAGTGGCCGGTATTGCCATGGGCTTGATCAAAGACGAAGACCGCTTTGCTGTTTTGAGTGACATCTTGGGTGATGAAGACCACCTAGGTGACATGGACTTTAAAGTGGCCGGTTCTGAAGACGGCGTGACGGCTTTGCAGATGGACATCAAAATCGATGGCATCACCAAAGAGATCATGGAAGTGGCCTTGGCACAGGCCAAAGCCGGTCGCCAGCACATCTTGAGTGAGATGGGTCAGTGCATCAACAAGCCAAGAGAAGAGATGAGCCAGTACGCGCCTCGCTTGTTCACCATCAAAGTGCATCCGGACAAGATTCGCGATGTCATTGGTAAAGGTGGGGCGACCATTCGGGCGATCACCGAAGAGACGGGCACGACCATCGACATTCAAGACGATGGCACCGTCACAATTGCTTCAGTGAACAAAGAAGCCGCCGATGATGCGCGTCAACGCATCGAGCAAATCACCGCCGATGTGGAAGTGGGTGCAATCTATGAGGGTACCGTCACCAAGATCATGAACTTTGGTGCATTTGTGACCATCTTGCCGGGTAAAGATGGCTTGGTTCACATCTCACAAATCTCCGATGAGCGCGTGGAAAATGTCTCCGATGCGCTGAGTGAAGGTGACAAAGTCAAAGTTCAGGTGTTGGAAGTCGACAAGCAAGGTCGGATTCGTCTGTCCATGAAGTCGCTGAAAAACGCTGACTCAGACAACAGCGATTCTTGATTTTGTTCTGAATCGCTGAACCCTATCGGTTGTTTGATATGGAGTTGATGGCGCCTGTCTCTCCCGGTGAGCTTCTCGATAAGCTCACCATCCTAGAGATCAAAAAAGAACGGATCGTTGACCCAGACAAACGGGTCAACGTGATCCGTGAGTTTGAGGTTTTGAATCAGCTTTGGCAAAACGCATCACCCGAACCGGAGCGTTTGGTTCAATTGGGTCTCGATGCGATGCGCGAAGAGCTCAAAGCCATCAATGAGTCGCTCTGGACCATTGAAGATGACATCCGAGATTGTGAGTCCAACCAAGACTTTGGGCAGAAGTTTATTGAACTGGCCCGGGCGGTCTATCAAACCAATGACCGCCGTGCCGCGGTGAAAAAACAAATCAATCTGGCCCTAGGCTCAGACTTGGTAGAAGAAAAATCCTATACAGACTATTGAGCCCTAGCACTGCCGCGAACCTCATGGCTTGATGGGTCAGGCAAGCGATGGATCAAGCCAGTAGGCTTTGTAATTTCTCAATGACCTGATCTGGAGTGATGAGATCCATCACGCCCTCTGTCTCAATCCGCGCTCCCCAAGCTAAGGCCTCACTGGGTTTTCCTCGAAACGTCAAAGCGGCTTGATCAAACCCGTCCACACAATAATCGATCGAGGCCCAAGGACCCGAACTCGCAGGCCGTGTCGCTGCATACAAGCCCACCACTGGAGTACCCAAGCCATCGGCCATGTGCGCTGGCCCTGAGTCGGGAGTGATCACCACAGCGGCCCGTTCAAGCATCGCCAAGGCCTGATGAAGCGTGTCTTGGCCAATTAAATTGATGGCCGAGTGGGTCATCTTGGCCATGATGGCATCCCCCATGGCTTTTTCCGTTTCGCTTGGCCCGCCCATGAGAATCACCGGACGCTTGGCTGTCTCAACCACCCAATCGGCGAGAGCGGCATAGGAAGCCGCGGACCAATTTCTCAGGACATGCGATGAGCAAGGCGAGATGACCACGGCCTGCTTGGGCTCGGGTTGATGCGTGATGGCAAACGCTTTGGCTTCGTCTGGAATGGGCAAGCCTCGATCGATGTCATACAAATCCACGCTCGGATCGCCCAAGAGATAAGGCGCGAATGCAAACAGGGCCTCGGCCTGATGGATTTTTTCGGGAAGATCGATGGTCTCTGAGACAAACAGACGGTGGCCCTCCCTGGCATGACTTCCACCGAAACCCACGCGCCTTTTGGCGGAGATCGCCAAGCTTAATAGGTTGGCTCGAATCGAGGTTTGCGCCAACACCAAGACATCAAAATGCTCATGGGCCAATGATTTTTTGATTCGCCGAAAGCTAGAGAGATTGGCTGACTTATCGAATGTAATGAATCGAATGTTGGGCAGCTGCGCAACCAGGGGCGCTTCTTTTTTACCAATAACCCAGGTGATGGCCGTCTCAGGCCAAGCGGCTTGGAGTGCCCGAACCATGGACACCGTGTGACAAACATCCCCAAGCGCCGATAAGCGGATCAGACACAACGAGCGAGGGGCTGGGTTGGTTTGGGTCAACGAATGGGCTCCTTATCTCTGGTGGGTTCGCCATCCAATGGCCCCTATTCTATAGGATCCCCAAGCCATGGCCGGACCAGAGCCCAATTGGGCGTGCGTCGATGGCTAGTGCGAGAAGGTCTCTTTTTTGGCCGATTGCTCAGCAAAGGCCAGCCAAGTCTCGGCGGATGTCTTGGGCGTTTCAATCATTGGCAAATGGCCAATGCGGGGCATGATCATCAACTCTGCCTGAGGCATGATGGCCTTTAACAGGTGCCCACCCTCGACATCCAAGACTTGATCATTCTCGCCCCACGCGATCAGTGCTGGCGTCTTCACGTCCTTAGCTAAGGTCTCGAGCGGGGCTGAGTCATTGAGCATGGCATCAAAAATACCCAAACTTTGTTCACAGGTGCTCGCGGCCCGTTGGCTGAGCAGTCGAAGCAACGGTGTGGGCATCCAGGGGGTGTTGACAAAGCAGTAGTTGAGTAAGCGCATAAAGTCTCGGTGGTCTCTAACCACCAAGGGATTGTGCCGGTCCTCGGCGACTTCTTGGAGGACGGGTGAGAGCGGTGCGGAGTGCATGCCGCCAGGTGCCAGCAACCACAGAGCGCGCACACGTTCGGGAGCCAAGCGTGCCATGGCCACCGAGATATATCCCCCCATGGAGTTGCCACCGAGATAAAAGGTATCGATGTGTTGGCTGTCTAACCAGTCCAGTAGATGTTGAGCCACATCTTCGATTCGATGGCTGATGGTGTCGGCAGAATGGGTATCACCGAAGCCTGGTAGGTCAGGTGCGATGATTCTGAAATGCCGGTTGAGATAGCGCGCGGTGCGAGTGAAGTGATGCGCATCGCCGTTGAAGCCGTGAAGGAGAACCAGCGGCTCACCACAACCCCCTTCGAGATAATGCCAGTCAATGCCCCCGACCGAGGCGTGTTTCGAGATCAGCCCGCCACGGTGGCGTTCAAACCACTGTGAGGCGCGCCCCAGTGGCGTTGGCCATACTCTCCACAGCAGCCAAAACACCCCAATGGCCGCCAAAACGACCCAAAAAAGCCAAATGTTCCAAGCCCCCGCATCGGTCATGGTTTAAAGCATACCCCAAATTATGACCACTGGCAGCGCGTGTGGCCACAATCAGTAGGCCTTTTGATTTAAGTGTGTTGGTCTTCGTTGCCTGGGACTGGGTCTTCGCCACCTGGGCACAGAGGATGGCATCGCGCCAAGCGCTTAATGGCCAGCCAGCTCCCGCGCCAAGGGCCATGCAGCTCGATGGCTTGTTCGGCATACACCGAGCAGGTCGGGCTGAACCGACACTGGCCGCCGATCCAGGGTGAGAGCACGTAACGATAGGCCTTGATGAGCGCATGAAGAAGTCTTGTCATCGACATGCAGAAAGGATATATAATCGTTCGGCTCTAAACAAGCAAATCTATGCTGACAAACCATTAAAAGAGGCATCGAGAGAGCGCATGGCAACGACTAAGAAACCAGTCAAGCTGACCAAGGGGTATAAGCCCAAAGAGACCGAGAAATACATGTGTCCAAAGCACTTGGAGTATTTCCGTCAAAAGCTTTTAAAGTGGCGTGAGGATTTGATTGCTGAGTCGCAAGAGACCATCGACAACCTCCGAAGCGAAGTGCGTGATGTGGGGGATGAGGCCGAAAGAGCCAGCCGAGAAACTGAAAATTCTTTGGAACTTCGAACCCGCGATCGGTATCGAAAGCTATTGAGCAAGATTGATCAAGCCCTGGCTCGAGTGGATGACCACACTTATGGGTATTGTGAAGAAACCGGCGAAGAGATCGGCTTGTCTCGTCTCGAGGCCCGTCCCATCGCCACCTTGTGTTTAGACGCACAAGAGCGCTGGGAGCTCAAACAAAAGCAGATGCGCGACTCGCGCTGATTGGTGTTCCTGTCGCGACCCTTACGGTGGCCAGTGGAGCTTGCCTAAGTGGGTGCAGATAGCACGCGACACAATCTGACAAGAACAATGAGACAGTGACCATGACCTGCCAGTCAGGTGGTTGCTGAAAGTATTCATAAACCAAAACTAGGATAGACAATCATGCAAATGACATGGACCCGTTCGCTCAGCGCATTGGGCATTTTGACTTCAAGTGTGCTGCTCGCGCAGGCAGCTCTCGCTCAAGCGGAGGGTGACACTGACCATCGCTGGCATGTGGGCATTTCCACTGGGATGGTGTTTGAAGACACCGAGCGCCAAATCGAAGATGGCCAAAACTACATTTATGGTCTGAGCTTCGGGCGCATGTTTACGCCAAACATTGGGATTGATTTCCAATACGATCGCTACTCCATGGATTTTGATATTCCGACACCCACTGGTTTATCAAAAACTCGCCAAATCACCTACGGTGTGATCGGTCGTTACTTCTTTAGACCCGGTCAGGACACGCGTCCGTTTGTGATGTTGGGCACGGGCATTCAAGAGCACAAAAATGCTTTTGATAACGGGCGTGATATCTATGCCTCAGTGGGCGCAGGTGTCGAGCACACCTATTCGGATCGATTCTCAGTGCGTTTCCAAGGTGAGATGCGCTATGACAATGACCGCGCCACCTTCAATCGCTCCACCGGGTTCAATGATTTCTTGCTCACCGCGGGTCTGAACTTCAAGTTAGGCGCCAAGCCCAAGCCTCAGCCCGTTGCTCGTCCAGAACCTGTGGTGCAAGCGCCTGTGACACCACCGCGTCCTGAGCCGCTGTTTTCATTCAACGCCATGGTCTTGTTTGAGTTTGACTCCAGCATCTTGCGCCCTGAGGCCCAAGAAGAGCTCAATGAAGCGGCTCAAGACCTCAACACCCACAATGAGTTGGTGTTGATCGAAGTCGGTGGGCATACGTGTGATATAGGCTCAACCGCCTATAACGAGAACCTCTCACGCGAGCGAGCCGAAGCCGTGGTGGATTACCTAGTCTCACAGGGCGTGGCCGCCAACCGCTTGCAGGTCAAAGCCTATGGCGAGAGCGATCCCCGTGTGCCCAATACCTCGATTGAAAACCGCCAACAAAACCGTCGGGTGGAGTTGAGCGTGTTGGAGCGCTCAGACCGGTAAGGCAGGCTCAGGCGAGCGGCCTTCTAGGATTTTCTTGACGGAGGCTGCTCTTCTTCGGCTGACGGGGATCGTGTGTCCACTTTTGAGCACACATACCCAATGAGATCCTTGACGCCTTAGGTTTTCCAAATGCTTGAAGGCCACCCAGTATGAGCGGTGTGTTTGCATGCCCAATCCTGGGGGTAGTTCTTCAATAGCATCTCTCAGGTTATACAAAATCAATGCTTCACCGCGAGTGGTGACCACTCGTATGTAGTGAAGCTCCGCCTGTATATAAACAAGCTCTTGACCTAGAGACTTGGGCATCACTTTCCAGAAACCACTCGGCACTGGCTGATCGGAAGATGGCTCATTTTTTGCAGTTTCTGTCAGCTGACTTGAATCTCGGTCACTGAAGTTGAGTTGAAGAATGTGTGGTGCATTAATGGCTAGCCATACGAGCATGATGGGCGGGCCCGCACCCAGTATTTCACTCAGCCATTCGGACATTAAGGTCTCAGGGTCAGTAAACACCTCAGCTGGCCCATTGCCAAAGATCAAATCCAAGAACAAGGCAAACGGTGAGAACAAAATCGCCCCAGCCAGGCCTGATAGCGCAATTTTGATCCAGAGATTAAGACGCTCAAAAGTACTAAAGTGGCTGAGCCAGATATGCATTCCAACCAACAAAGCGATGGGTAGAGCCGTGTGCAGAAACCAAAATGGAATCAGTAGCCAGCCGGCCACCTGGCCTGAGCCCTCAGGGTTGAGGGAGGCAAAGATCAACGTCAGTGAGAGAATGATGACCAGGAAATACAGGCGAGCGTCCAGTGCCCAGAAGTGTCGTTGACCGTTCATACAATATCAGTGCCGTTGGTACATAAGTGCTGGTTATTCAAAGGATATCTGCCTAGGCTCATGGTTCGACAACATTCTAGGAGATACACCTATGCCAAGTAAACGTACCTACGCTTTTGCTGCCATCTTATTCATGTTGAGCTCCCTTGCGTGGGGCAGTGAAAAGGCGGGCTTTTTCGTCAAACCTCATCTTGACTGGTCGAGTCTAGGTAACGATGAGCTTCTCATTGAGGGCGCTTCCGGAAAAGCGCGCTATGACAGTGGGTTTGCGACCGGATTGGCGTTTGGTTATGACTATGGCAACGGATTTCGAAGCGAGCTGGATTTCGAATACCGGACCAATGAGTACAGTTCGGTCGACCTAGCAGACGGTTCGAGATTGACCGGCGGTGATTTCTCTTCAGCCATTTTGTATCTAAACGGTTATTACTATTTTCATCGGGCCAATCGCGCATGGTCCCCCTTTATTGGTCTGGGGCTGGGCTGGATCCAAGAAATTGACTTTGATGCCGGTGGCTCGGCCACAGAAGTCTCATTTTCTCAGTCTGGGGATTGGGCCTATCAATGGATGGCGGGTGTTGAGTATCAGCTCTCTTCTGCGTGGCAGTTACAAGCGAGAATCAATCACATCAACATCAGTGGCCTGAAGTTGAAGGAGGAGGGTGGTGCTGGTCGTATTCAGGGTGCAGACTACCGAGTTTGGGGTGTGGGCGCTGGCTTGGTGTATCGATTCTGATCTAGATAAATTTAAGCCAAAACTCAGTTAAGTGGTCAGCTGGCTGGACGCCGCTTCAGAGATGGCGTCCAGCATCGATCTCAAGCCATTGGCTCGAGTGGCGGATAAGTGGTGCTTGAGACCGATCGCCTCAATAAAAGTGGGCGGGGTCTCTAAAATGGCCTTGGCGCTCGCGCCAGAGTAGATGCGAAGCACCAAAGCAATCAGTCCTGAGACAATGGCGGCATCGGAGGTGGCCTGAAAGGTCAATGACTCAGGCCCGCCCTCGGCCACAAACCACACATTGGATTGACAGCCTTGGAGAATATTTTCATCCGTTTTCATGGACTCAGGAAACTCGGGCAGGTGCCGCCCCAGATCGATGAGGTGCTGATACTTATCCATCCAATCATCTAAGAACTCGAACTCATCGATGATGGCCTGCTGTGCCGCTGCCGGGTCGTGTGGGGTGGTGCTCATCGCTTCGCCACCTCCCAAGTGGTCCCCTCAGGGCCATCTTTGATCACAATGCCTGCGGCCAATAACTCATCGCGGATGGCATCGGATTGGGCAAAGTCTTTGGCCGCTCTGGCTTGGTTTCTTTGGGCAATTTTGGCTTCAATCACCGCCTCACTTAGCGCCACGTCAGTTTGGCGTGTGGCAAACCAATCGGCAGGGTCATGCATTAATAGGCCCATGGCGCGCCCTGCGTTGGCCAGCCGCTCAGCCATGTGATGTTTTTTATCCTCAGGTGCTTGGTCGAGCTCCTTGGCCAGTTGATTGAGTGCAGCCAAGGCCGTGGGTGTGTTTAGATCATCTTCCAATGCCTCAAGGACTCGATCATCAATTTGGTCTGGGGTGAGCGTATCGGCCATGGCGGATTGCTTCGCGATATCATGGTCTTGCAAGCGCTGATAGAGACGGTCCAAGTTGGTTTGGGCTTGTTTGAGGACTTTGTTCGACCAATCGAGCGGTTGACGATAGTGTGCGGTCAACAGCACGTAGCGAAGGACCTCACCGGGCCAGTCGTTGAGCAAATCATGCACGGTCAAGACATTGCCCAAGGACTTAGACATCTTTTTGCCCTCGACGGTGACAAAGCCATTGTGCAGCCAGTAGTTGGCAAACACATCGGTGCCATGGGCGCATCTCGATTGAGCAATCTCATTTTCGTGGTGCGGGAAGATCAAATCTTGACCACCGGCATGAATATCAATCACTGGGCCTAAGTGATGAGCGCTCATGGCTGAGCATTCGATGTGCCAACCCGGGCGGCCTCGGCCCCAGGGGCTGTCCCAACCTGGTTCATCGTCTTTGGCAGGTTTCCACAACACAAAATCCGCGGGGTCTTTCTTATAGGGCGCGACATCGACCCGGGCGCCGGCGATCATTTCTCGCCGATCGCGCCCCGAGAGCTGTCCATAGTCTGCAAATTGCTCGACAGAAAACAGCACGTGACCTTCGGCCACATAGGCGGCTTTTTTTTCAATCAACTGCTCGATCATGGCAATGATCTGAGGCATGTGCTCGGTGGCTTTGGGTTCGATGGTCGGTGGTTTGACTCCAAGGGCTGCCATGTCGGTGTGATAGGCCTCGGCGTAGCGTTTGGAAATCACGGAGATATCGACGCCTTGATCGTGTGCGGCTTGATTGATTTTGTCGTCCACATCGGTGATGTTTCGGGCATAAATCACCTCACCAAAGCGCCGGCTTAAGATTCGGTGGAGCAGATCAAAGACCACCGCAGGGCGTGCGTTGCCGATGTGGGCAAAGTGGTAGACCGTTGGACCACAGGCATACATCGTCACCCGCCGAGGGTCTTGAGGGACAAAGGTCTCTTTTTGGCGAGTCAGTGAGTTGTAGAGCTTGATGGACATGGGTTCTTAAAACTTTGGCGCTAGCGATCCAGTGGTTTGTGGTGTCTCAGCTGGTCATTGTTTCGGCGCATTCTCACGCTACAATGATCACTTGTTCAGTGTAACTCACTTTGGGAGACCCCAATGTCGGATCAGGCCCTATACAGTGCCCACATCAATCATCGCCGCGAGCGTCTGGATCACCTCCTAAACGCCCATGGGTTTGATGTCTTATTCATTCACTCAGGCCGCTTGAGCTATCCGCGATTCGACGACCGAGCGCAGCCGTTTCGGGTTCACGGCCATTTCAATGCTTGGGTGCCGCTGCCTTACACACCCGATTGCTTATTGGAGCTTCGATCGGGCCAGCGTCCCGTTTTGTGGTACCTGCAGCCTGAAGATTTTTGGCACGCGCCACCCAAAGCCCCTGAGGAGTGGTGGGCCAGTCAATGGGATGTGCAGATCATCAAAGACCCCGCTGACTGGGTCAAACGCATCGAGCGTTCTGAGGCCACCGCCGTGATTGGCGAAGAGGCACATTTGGCTGGGCTGGGCGATCACATCGCCGTGAATCCTCGATCACTGATGCAGGCATTGGATGAAGACCGGACCTTTAAGACCGAGTATGAGAGGGCCTGTATTTATCAAGCCAGTCTCAAAGGGGCCAGAGCCCACAGGGCAGCAAAGGCCGCTTTCGATGAGGGTCAAAGCGAGCTTGGGATTTTCCAAGCCTATCTCCATGCGCTCAATGAAGACCCCATGACCTTGCCCTACGATGGCATCGTGGCGCTCAACGACCATGCCTCGATCTTGCACTACCAACACCGAGACATTGAGGGACCCAAGGCGCACTTGAGCTTCTTGTTGGATGCCGGTGCCGATCATCTGGGGTATGCCAGTGACATCACGCGAACCCATATGGGCCACGCCCAGACCCGAGAGGGTGGGATGTTCCAAGGTTTGATTGATGCGATGGATCATCTCGAACGAGGGTTGGCGCACAGCGCACGCGCCGGGCATTCATTTGTCGATATGCACCATCAGGCCCACCAAGGCATCGCTCAGATCTTATCTCAAACCGACTTGGTCTCTGGCTCATCAGAATCTATTGTGGCCGGCGGCATCACTCGAACCTTCTTTCCTCATGGCCTGGGTCACTTCCTCGGTGCACAGGTCCATGATGTCGCGGGTCAAGTTGATGGCCAAGGCCGGCCACTCCCGCCACCGCCGGACGACCCCATGCTTCGCTTAACCCGTGCCTTGAAAGAGGGCAATGTGGTCACGATTGAGCCGGGGCTGTATTTTATTCCGATGCTTCTAGAAAAGCTCAAAGGCGAAAGTGCCGGTCAACAAGTCAACTGGCCGGCGGTGGAGTCCTTGATTCCCTTTGGTGGGATTCGGATTGAAGACAATGTGTTGGTCACCGAGGCGGAGCCTGTGAACTATACCCGTGAGGCCTTCCATGCCATCGACTGATGTGTCCGAGGCTCAGGCCAATCACGACTGGCTGGATGCGTTAGAACAACAGCTGAGCCCAGGCAGCGTGCTGCGACCGGGGCGCGATGATCTAGACGCCTATGAGACCGAATGGCGGGGACGCTATCACTCGCATGCCTTGGCGGTGATTCGTCCGGATTCAACTGATGCCCTATCTCAGGTGGTCAAAGCCTGCACCCAAGCTGGTGTCGCGATGGTGGCGCAAGGTGGAAACACTGGACTCGTTGGTGGCGCCGTCACCCGCGGTGATCGAGAAGAGGTGATCATCCAACTCGGTCGCATGAAAGCGATCCGGCGAGTCGATGATGCCTCAGCCCTGATGGTGGTGGAGGCTGGCGTGCCGGTGTCGGTGGCCCAAGATGAGGCTCTGGCTCATGGCCTCCGACTGGCGGTTGATCTGGCCTCGAGTCAGTCAGCCACCATTGGCGGGATCTTGGCCACCAACGCTGGCGGTGTGTTGACCATCGCTTATGGCAATGCCCGAGCACAGGTGTTGGGCATTGAAGCGGTCTTGGCCGATGGCCAGATTTTCAACGGGCTCAGTGAGGTGAGGAAAGACAACACCGGCTATTCGATGAAAGATCTCTTGGTCGGCTCTGAGGGGACCTTAGGCTTCATTACCGCAGCGAGTTTGTCGCTGGTGCCAGCACCCAAAGTCTCTGCCACCGCTTGGGTGGGGGTTGAGAGTGTGGATCAAGCGTTGGCACTCCTGAAGGTTATTCGGCAAGACATGTCCGATCATCTCCGTGCCTTTGAATTGATTCCAGCTTTGGCTGTGGATTTGGTGAGCAAAGCCCGCGCCGAGCAGGGGTTGAGCACGCGAGTGATTTTAGACTCGGCCAGTCCCTGGCAGGTCTTGATTGCCACCGACAGCTCAGATGAAAAAGCGCCCCTAGAAGAGCGTTTGATGGAGAGCTTGATGGCGGTCTATGAGGCAGGCGGCCTAGATGATGTGGTGGTGGCCCAAAGCCAAGCCGATGCGGAGGCGATGTGGGTAATCCGCGAATCCATCTCCGATGCCCAGCAGATTGAGGGTGTGGCTTTAAAGCACGATATTTCTGTGCCCACCCCATTGTTTGGTGAGTTCATTGAGGCCACTGAAAAAGGCCTGTTGGAGATCGTCCCCGGTATTCGTCTGTGTGCCTTCGGTCATCTGGCCGATGGCAATTTGCATTTCAATCTGGTGCCACCCGAGGGTAAGCCCAAGGCATTAATTGAGCACGAAGCGGCCATTGAAGACTATGTCTTCGATCAAGTGGCCCACTACCACGGCTCCATGGCCGCCGAGCACGGGGTGGGGATGCTACGACGCGATGCCTTGGCCAAGCGCAGCGATGCCGGAAAGCTGTGGATGATGCGCCAGATCAAGCAAGCCCTAGATCCCAAAGGGCTCTTTAACCCCGGCAAGATTCTCTAGACCGGAGACCAGATCCGGCCAGCTCGGTGCTGGCCGCTTTGAACGCCCGCTGTTTTTGGGCCAGACCCCATATTGATGGGGGCAACCAGCCTGTTTTAGCCAGCTTCTCTGGCACTCGCCTCGGGGGGCGGGTTGGGGTTATGATGGGGGTTTGTGAATGCCATTTAGGGGTGTAGTGAACAACCTCTCCAAACCCAGCCGACGGGCCTCCCCGGGGGGAGCCAAAGGCCCAGCCACCGACGCGCGCAATGAGCGAGGGGGTGGGGCACGCCCGTATCACCGACTGTTGTATCGCTTGTGTCTGTCGGCCGATCAGACCCAGCTCAGCGTTTGTCCCACCCGAGCCCCGTTGGCCGGCATCATTGGCGCACCGGCCCCGTTTTCTCCTCAGCGATTGATCAACGATGAGGCCAAAGAGCGCGCCTCGACTTGGATCACCGATACCGACCGCACGCTGCTCCACAGTCTCGCTGATCGCAGCGCAGGCCTGGCTGGGCTGGTGTGGTTTCCCTTAGGGCTGGCATCGGCTGAATTGATTCGGTCAATGATTGAATCCAAGCGGGCGGTGCTTTGCCTGGCCGATGCCGACAATGAGGAGCAAAGCGCACAAGCTGGAATTAAGTTGACTCTGGCAGAGCCCATCGAGGCCACACCCCATTGGCAACTGAATGAGGATGGCTCACAAACGCTCGTCTGGTCACCCAAACTCGACGGCTCTGATCGGGATCAAAACGCCGAGTGGATCACCTTTCCATTGAGTCCGCCTTGGTTGGTCGAGCGCCAGTCTGGAATCTGTTATCCCATTGAGGTCAGCCCGCGGGTGAAACAAGCGCTCGATTATCTGGGTGGCGAGCCGCTTCGGCCGAGTCAGGTAGCGGATTGGGAGAGCCAGTCTTTTGCCAAAGACTTGCCAAGTCCTCAGGCTGTCCAGCGCAAAGAAAAAAGGCTCTATTCGCCCACGCCCGTGGCCAAACTTCACAACATCACCGTTGGTCGGTTGGGTCGGTTTGTGACCGTGCCTGCGGTGAGTCTCGCATTCGACTATGGGGTCCGTTCATTGGTCTGGAACACCGACCGAGCCACCGTGGTCGCACCCGACCAAGACGCTTGTGATGTCAGTCAGCCATTGGAAATCTGGGCCGTTGAGCGCGATCTCACCATGGAGCAAGCCGCCACCGATCGGCTGCGAGCTCTAGGTTTGGCGCCCTTGGGTGAGATTGAGGGATTGGATTATCCGGCGGAGCATCAGTCGGTGTGGATGGTCCCTGATTTCAACGCCGATGAGCGCGTGTGGCTGAATGTGCAAACCAGCATCGAGGAGCTGGGATCTGAGAGTTGGCGCGTGGAGCAGTCGGCTCAATTGACTCTGGCTTTGGTCAAGCCCAAGCGCTGGTATGGCGAGCTCAAGCGCGCCGAAGGCGAGCAGTTTGACTTGGATTTGGGGGTGAGTATCGACGGTGAGTCCATCTCCATGCTGCCGGCTTTGATGTCTTATGTGGAACAAGCCAGCGCGGCGGATTTGAAAAAGCTGTTGGGCACCAAAGAAAACAAGCGCTCTAAGAATCAAACCACACTCATCTTGCCCCTCGATGCTCAGCGTCGTGTCGAGGTGCCGGTTTGGCGCATCCGCGCGGCGCTGACGGGTCTGCTGGATTTGCTCGATCGAAGTCCAGGTTCCACCCAAACGCTCGATCTCAAAAGCTGGCGTTTGAGGCTCCCCAAATCTCGACTGAGCGATATTGGCCAAGCCGCCGATGGCTGGACTCTGCGCGGCGATCGCGACCTGACCGATTTGGCCAAGCAGCTTCAATCGTTTGAAAAAATTGAACCACTCGATGCGCCGGCCTCCCTGCAGGCCACACTGCGTCATTACCAACAAGCCGGGCTGGCTTGGCTTCAGTTCCTGCGCTCTTTTGGGTTCGGTGGGATCTTGGCCGATGACATGGGCTTAGGGAAAACCATCCAAACCTTGGCCCACATTCTGATTGAGAAAGAACAAAAGCGGCAAAAGAAACCCACCTTGGTGATTGCACCGACCTCGTTGATGTTTAACTGGCGTCGGGAGGCTGAACGCTTCGCGCCCAATTTGAAAGTGTGTCTGTGGCACGGCACCAACCGCAAGAAATTGCGTCGTCAGTTGTCTCAGTCGGATTTGGTGTTAACAAGCTACCCACTGATCGCGCGCGACATTAAATTGCTCAGCGGCCTGCAGTGGCATCTGTTGGTCCTAGATGAAGCCCAGGCCATTAAAAATCCCCGAGCTGCGGTGAGCAAGGCTGTTCGACAACTCAAAGCCAAGCACCGTCTGTGCTTGACTGGCACGCCCTTAGAAAATCACCTCGGTGAGCTCTGGAGCTTGTTTGATTTCTTAATGCCGGGCCTGTTGGGCTCGCGCGAGCAGTTTAGGCGCTGGTTCCGACAGCCGATTGAAAAAAACCGAGACTCGGAACGGCAAGCCTTGTTGGCCAGTCGCATTCGGCCCTTTTTCTTGCGTCGAACCAAGGCTGAAGTCACCCCAGAGCTGCCTGATAAAACACAAATCATCCGCTCGGTGCCATTGGGATCACAGCAGCGCCGACTCTATGAATCGCAGCGCATTCAATTGCATGACAAGGTCCGCTATGCGCTACAAACCCATGGACCCGAGCGTGGGCGCATGGTGATGCTTGATGCGCTTTTGAAGCTCCGTCAAATCTGCTGCGACCCGCGTCTGTTAAAAGATGAGGGCAGCAAGGTCGCCTCATCGGCCAAGCTGGACTTGTTGATGGACTTATTGCCTGAATTGATCGCCGATGGCCGACGTGTCTTATTATTTTCACAATTCGTTGGCATGCTGGATCTCATTGAGCCTGAGGTGAAGTCACTGGGCATTGAATACGTGCGACTCACTGGCCAAACCAAAGACAGAGAAGAGGTGGTGGAGCGGTTCCAGCGCTCAGAGGCTCCACTTTTCTTGATCAGCTTGAAAGCCGGTGGGGTGGGATTGAACTTAACGGCAGCTGACGTGGTGATTCACTATGACCCGTGGTGGAACCCGGCGGTGGAAGATCAAGCAACCGATCGCGCGCACCGCATTGGGCAAGATCATAAGGTCTTTGTGTATCGCCTGCTCACCGAAGACACGGTGGAGCAAAAGGTCGCGGCCATGCAAGCCTCAAAGCGTGAGTTGATCGATGGGTTGATGAGCGGGGGTGGTGCGGTGGATCTGAAGTCGGATGATTTGGACTTTTTGTTTCAGCCGCTGGAAGATTGATGACCGCTTGCACCTTCTTGGTGTTTGATCGGGTGCAAGGTGCTCGATTGGTTGTTTGAGCGTCTTTATAAATTTAATCGAATGGAGGTTCCAAACCCATGCGCGCGATGGCAAGCAAGAAGCTAACAAGAGGATTGACACTCACCTGTCTGATGGCCGGTTTACTGGCGCTCTCAAATCTCAATGCCGAAGAGCCCATGGTCTCCGGGCATGTGTTCAATGACACCAACGGCGATGGCATTCGCCAAGCCGATGAGCCGGGCATTGCTGGGGTGAAAGTCAGCAATGGCGAGGCGGTGGCGGTGAGCGCACCCGATGGCTCGTATGTCTTGCCCGTCAGAGAGGATATGTCGTTGATGGTGATCCAACCCAGCGGCTATTCTGTGCCACTCAATGCCGATTCCGTGCCGCAGTTTTTTTATACCCACAAGCCAGCGGGGAGTGCGAGCCCACTTCGCTTTGGCGGGCTAGCACCCACCGGCCCCATGCCAGAGACTGTGGATTTTCCATTGACGCCTTGGGAGAGCTTTGATCAATCGTTTCGCTGCGCTGTCATTGGGGATTCACAAACCTATTCAAATGACGAAGTGGGTTTTTTTAGAGACAGCGCGCTCACCGATCTATTGGCCGAAAATCTGCAAGCACCCGATTGCTTGATTTATCTCGGGGATGTGGTCGGCGACGATCTGGATCTGCTCGATCGAATGATGGCCGTGGGTGGTGCGATCGGCGTGCCGCAATGGTTTGTCTTTGGAAACCATGATCTGGATTTTGATGCCACCACCCCAGCCGATCGTGCCGATACCTGGCGAGCAAAGGTGGGCCCCGATTACTACGCCTTTGAAATTGGTGAGGTGTTGTTCATTGCCTTAAACAACATTTACTACCCTTGTGGCGCTTTCGATATGCAGCAGCCGGGCAGGGAGCGCTGTGGCAATCCAGAGCGCCCGAGCTACAACGCGCGGGTGGATGCCGTGCAGATGCGCTGGCTGGAGAATCTGTTGGCGGCGACACCCAAAGACAAGCGGGTGGTGGTGATGCACCATGCCCCCTTTATCTCCTTTGTGGATGCCACCAGCGGCATCCATCAAACGGACAATGCGGCAGAGATTCATGCGCTACTCGAAGGTCGCCCAGCGCTGAGTCTCTCAGGGCACACGCACTCTTTGGAAAATCATGACCCGGGTCAGTCTTTTGAGGGCTGGTTGGAACAAACCGGTGTCTCTAAGTTGCCGTTTCGCCACATCGTCGCCGGCGCCGGATCGGGCGGTTGGTATCAAGGCGATCTCGACATCAATGGAATTCCGATGGCATTGCAACGCATGGGTGCGCCCAAAGGCGTGCTGATGTTGGCCTTTGATGGCACCAACTATGTGGAGTCGTATCGGGGCAGTCGAATCGATGCTGATCGAGTCCAGTGGGTCAGTTTGAACACGCCTCAGTTTAGAAAAATGCATCAGGCCTTGTCTGAGTGGATGGCCTCGCCTGAAGCCAGAGAGGAGGGCGCGGTGCCGCCGTATTCGTTGCATGATTTGGGCGATCGCGGAATCATCACGCAAGAAGATCTGCAAGCTGGGGTTTCGGTGATGGCCAATGTCTGGCTGGGCTCGGCCAGCACGCAGGTCACTGCATCCATTGATGGTGGACCGCCCGAGCCCATGGTTCGCACGCAACGTGGTGAGGGAGAGGCGATGAGCGTTGGTGCGGCCTATGCCGACCCATTTTCCACATCACGCTTGATGAGCGTGGGCCGAGTGGCGGTGGTCAGCACCGAAGGCGATCGGCGAGCTCAAGGCTATGAAACGTTTAAAGGCCGAGCCAATCAAGGCACACCGAGGCCTCAAGGTCGGAGCTTGCCTGATCACAACAGCCATCTTTGGGCATTACCATTGCCCGCGGATCTACCGCTGGGCGTGCACCGAATTGAGATCACCAGCATGGACCGCCACCGTCGCGTGAGCGTGGATCATTTAATCGTCGAAGTGGTGGAACAGGCGCCTCCAAGGTTCTGGCGCACTGAGCCCTGGTCTGAGTGAGTTCGTGTCACCAAGACCTGTAGACGGATAAAATACGTCACAAATCTTAAACAGGACTAAAATCGTGCTATATTAATTGCGGCCGATCGAAGGCTGGATTCACACCCCTGTTAGGAGCACGATGTATGAAGTCTGGTTTGTCCCTTTTCGCGTCGACCTGGGTCGGCGCTGCCCTTGGTTTGTCTGTTGTTTTTTATCCGCCGAGTGACGCTTTAGCCGAGATATTAGACCCATCGAGTGAGTCGAGCGCGCGCTCGGCAGATACATCCGCAGATCTCACGGACCGAATGACGGTTGAAGGGAAAAAGTATCTCTCCATCAGCGAGTCGCAGTCGGTCAAAACGCCCACGCCCATCCTAGATGTGCCGCAAAGTCTCACCATCATTGGGGCAGACGAAATCATCGCACGAGGCTTTGATGGCATTGGCCAAATCATCGACTACACCCCGGGTGTAAATAACTCACAAGGCGAGGGACATCGCGATGCCGTGGTGTTTCGTGGGGTGCGTTCAACCGCAGATTTTTTCATCGATGGTAACCGCGATGATGTCCAGTACTACCGAGCGCTCTACAACATTCAAAAAGTCGAGATCTTGCGTGGTCCCAACGCCTTGCTATTTGGTCGAGGGGGCACCGGCGGTATTTTAAATCGCGTCTCTAAAAAGGCCGATTTGGATGAGGCGTTTAATGCATACACCGCCAGCATCGATAGCTTCGGTGGTGTTCTAGGTACGATCGATACCAACATCATCACCGGCCCAAACTCAGCCTTTCGGCTCAATGCCATGGCCCAAACCCTAGAGGCCGATCGCGATTTTTACTATGGCGATCGCTATGGCTTTAATCCCACTTTCCGCTATGCCGTGAGTGATGTCACCACGCTCGATGTGTCCTATGAATACATTCAGCATGAGCGATTCATTGACCGTGGCATTCCCACCGCCTTCGGTCGTCCGGTTGAAGCACTCAAAGATGTGGTCTTTGCCGATCCCAATGACAACTATCATGAGCTCACCGCCCATGTGTTTCGCGCCAATGTGGAGCACTTCTTTACCGAGTCCATCAAAGGCAATGTGAACGTGTTCTACGGCGACTACGACAAGGTCTATGCCAATTATTACGCCACGGATTATGATCCCCAGACGAAAGTGGTCGAGCTCGACGGCTACATCGATGAAACCATCAGAGACAATTTGATTCTCTCGGGCAATCTGGTCTCTGAGTTTGAAACCGGTGGGGTGGCGCACACGCTATTGATGGGCACCGAGTTCATTCGGACTCACTCCGATCAGGCACGGTTCAATCCGGTGTTTTCAACCAATGGCCGAGATCGAGAAGATTTCCTAGCCACGCGCCCACTGGATTTCCGTGCAGGAGCCGGGACCAATGCCGCCGGTCAGCCATTCACGGTGGGGTTTGATGCCTTCAATGACGATACCCGAGTCAAGCTCGATGTCTTTTCTTTCTATCTGCAAGATGAGCTTCGCTTGAATGAGTACTTCCAGATCGTCTTGGGCGCCCGCTTTGATCAGTTTGATATCGAAGTATTCAACGCCGATCCCAATGTGCTTGAGACGCGCACCCGGAAAGATTCTGAAATCACGCCTCGGGGTGGATTGATTTATAAGCCCAGAGACAACGTCTCGCTGTATTTAAGCTACAGCGAGTCGTTTCTGCCAAGAAGTGGTGAGCAGTACATGGACATCAATGGGGCCAAAGATGCTTTGGATCCCGATACCTACACCAACCGAGAAATCGGGGTGAAGTGGGATTTTTTGCCGGCTTTGAGTTTCACGGCGGCCGTGTTTAAAAACGAACAAAGCTCACCGCAGGTGGCCGATATCGATCCCCAGACTTTGGATGTGATTGACTCCGAGATCGATGGGTTTGAGTTGCAGTTGAGTGGCCAGATCAGCGATCGATGGTTTGTCAGTGCCAATTACAGCCGTCTAGATGGCGAGATCGTGGAGCGCACAGGCCCAACGGGTCGAACGCCAGCGGAGTTGCCAAAAAACATGTTTAGTGTGTGGACAAGCTATGACATCAACGATGCATTTGGCGTGGGCTTTGGGGCCATGTATCAAGGCCGGAGTTTTATCAACACCAGCAACAGCGCCTTTTTGCCGAGCTACACACGCTTTGATGCGGCGGCCTACTACCAAGTCACTGACGCACTGCGGTTACAGCTCAATGTCGAAAATCTGACCGATAAGCTCTATTTCCCCAACGCGCATTCCACCCATCAGGCGACCGTGGGCTTGCCCAGACATGCCATGTTGACCCTGGTGGGTTCTTTCTAGATTCGGCGGGTCCGAGGACTGGCCAACTCATCAGCCCCACTGCTTTGAGCGTGGGGCTTTTGGGGTGCTATCATCAAACGCCTCAAGCATCATCTCTAGAGTCACGCGGGAGCAAACAACATGAATTGGCTGCGTTATCACTGGTTTGATCTGTCTTTCGTGCTGGCGATTGTCCTTGGCATCTTCGTGGTTAGAGCCGATATTCACGGCATGACTTTACTGATGTGGTTGAGCTTGGGTTCTTTGTTTCTCCACCAAGTCGAAGAGTGGCGCTGGCCGGGTTATTTCCCGGGAATGCTCAATGCGCGCGTGTTTAAAAGCGACCAACCTGACCGCTACCCATTAAATGCCCAAAGCGGATTTGTGGTCAATGTGATCATTGGTTGGGGGTCTTATCTATTGGCCGCACTGTTCTGGGATCAAGCCTTTTGGTTGGCCATCGGAACCATTCTGGTGTCTCTTGGCAATGTTCTTGCCCACACCATTGTGTTCAATGTCAAAGGCAAGACCCTGTATAACCCAGGGCTTTTTACCTGCTGGGCGTTTTTTGTGCCGGTGATTGTTTTCTTCTTTCTCATGACGACGGAGCAAGGGCTCGCAAGCCCGGTCGATTGGGTCATTGGCATTGTCTTAGGTGGGGTATTGAACTACTTCGGGGTATTTAAAATGATTGACTATATGGCGGATCGAGACACACCCTATGTGTTTCCCCAGCGCAGTCTGTGCCCGTCCGATCGACACACCCCATCGCCGTGAGTGGCAGCCGATGACGATTGGGCCGAATGGGTTAGTTGGTATCTAAGAAATGCTGGTCGGGGTGAGAGGATTTGAACCTCCGGCCCCTGCCTCCCGAAGACAGTGCTCTACCAGGCTGAGCTACACCCCGACAAGAGCCGTAGTGTAGCGCAATTTGTATCCCATCACCTAGCAAACACTCCAAATTTACGCTATTCTGGACGGATGCGTACGTATACCAATGAACCTAAAAGCACTTATTCCAACGAACCTCAACTGATCAGCAAAGTCTCGACAAGCGTCTATCCCGCTGGGGCTTTGAACATGCTCTCTCAAGCTGAAGTGGCTCGACTATCGGATGCCACATCAGAAATCGGCGCGACACTTAGACGCTGTGCCCTGGCGGTCTTGAACTCAGGACTCCAAGGCGATGATGCCGAGCAGTTGATGGCCGATTATCACGACTTCAAGATCGAGATCCATCAGGTCAACCGCGGCATGCGCATTGATCTAGAGAATGCGCCCGGCGGGGCCTTTGTCGATGGCAAGATGATCAAAGGCATTCGGGAACTCCTCTCATCTGTCATTCGGGACATCATTTATTTCCATACCGAGGTCAAGCCCAACCCATACTTTGACCTAGCCACATCCGATGGCATCACCTCAGCGGTGTTCGATATTTTAAGAAACGCGCATGCACTCGATGCCCAGCGCGAACCGCAACTGGTGGTGTGCTGGGGTGGTCACTCGATTGGCCGCGAAGAATACGAGTACACCAAAGAGGTGGGCTATCAACTCGGCCTTCGTGGCTTGGATATTTGCACGGGCTGTGGCCCGGGGGCGATGAAAGGACCGATGAAAGGGGCGACCATTGGTCACTCCAAGCAGCGGACCTTGCCCGGCTGCTACGTGGGTCTTTCTGAGCCTGGCATCATTGCCGCCGAGTCCCCAAACCCAATCGTCAATCAACTGGTGATCATGCCCGATATTGAAAAGCGTCTGGAGTCGTTCATTCGGCTCGGTCATGGCGTGGTGGTCTTCCCGGGTGGTGCCGGGACAGCCGAAGAAATTCTCTACATCTTGGGCGTGCTCTTGCACCCAGACAATCAGTCCATGCCTTTCCCGCTAATTTTCACGGGACCTGAAAGTGCGAAATCTTACTTTGAGCAGATTGATGCCTTTATTGGGCTGACCTTGGGGCCTGAGGCACAAAATCTCTACACCATCATTGTCGATGATGCGCCCGCGGTGGCCAGAGCGATGCAAGATGGCATTGAGCAGGTCCGTGATTGGCGCATTGAGACCAACGATGCCTTCTACTACAACTGGTTGTTGAAGATCGATCCCGAGTTTCAAAATCCTTTCGAGCCCACCCACGAAGCGATGGCGGGTTTGGAGATTTCGAAAGATCTACCGATCCATCAGCGGGCGGCCAATTTGAGACGCGTTTTTTCTGGCATTGTTGCGGGTAATGTCAAACCCTCCGGCGTGGCTGCCGTCCGAGAGCATGGTCCATTTGAAATTTGTGGTGAATCTGGCATCATGGAGGCGTTGGATGAATTGTTGGCGGCATTTGTAAAAGACCACCGAATGAAGTTGCCGGGTGGTGCAGCCTATGAGCCCTGCTATCGAGTGGTGGGTAGCCGCTGACTTCGAGTGGCGCTGTCAGTTTTACTAGCGGCATCATCAACTGACACCATTGACGGATTTAAAGTAGAGACTCAAACCATAGGGAGACGCAGTGGGCATGACAGGGCCTAGGCGAGCGAAAAGATATGATCATCCGCTCCGGTGCTTGTTGGCTTGTCTGCTCGGCATTGGGCTCATGGGCGGGGTCGGTGTTCAGGTCTCGGCTACCGTGCCACAAGCCATTGACTCTCAGAACGAAGAGGCTGAGTCTCCCAACGCCCAAATAGCCGATATTCAGCCAGAGACCTCAAGTCCTTCCATCGAGACTGAATCCCCTTTGGCTGAGTTGGACTTTTCCAATCCTCGTCTCGTACTCGACTGGATCCAAAATCGCCTGAATGCGGGTGAGGGCGTATTGCCGTTTCCTGCAGCCAATCGCTTGGTCAATTGGGTCATTGAGACCGCACCGGCGTTGCGACAGCAGCTGGCCAGAGACCTCTACTTTGGAACCGGTCAATTGGCCTTTGGTGTGGTTGATGATGAGCGCGTCTTAGAGCTTTTTATCAGAGCTCGACAATTGGCCGAGGGGCTGCCACTGATTGGGGATATCCAGCTGTGGATCGGTGATGTGCATGCCGTCACCGGGGCCTATGAACAGGCGCTGAACGCTTATTTGCTTGGCCTTGATGTGGCAGGTGTTCGCCCAGAGACCGAGGCTGAGCTGTTGTTGTCTTTGGGTGATGTCTCTCGACGGTTAAACGAAACGGACCGTGCGCTGGACTATTTTGATCAGGCTTGGGCGATTGCCGAGGCGGAATCTCTTGAGGATGTGTTGGTCCAGATTGAGCTCTTTCGGGCGGTGGTCTATCGCCAGCTCGACCAAAATGAACAGGCATTGGGCGTCTATCAAGAAGGGCTAGAGCAGGCACTGACGATGGATGATCCCGTGCTGGTGGCCATGTTCTATAACAACATGGGCAATGTGTTAAGAGACATGGGGGACTACCCAGAGGCGCTGTCTTACTTTGATCAAGCGTTGGAAATATCTGAGTCCCAAGGGGTCGACTATGGGGTGGGCATCAATCATGTCAACCAAGCCGTTGTCTATTATCTTCAAGAGGACTTCGAGCGCTCGTTGGGAAAATACGAACAGGCCAAAGCGATATTAAACGCCATGGACCGGCCCGCTGAGCAGCGCTCTGTTTATGAGGGCTTGGCTTATGTGTATCAAGCGCTCGGGCAATACGAGGCGGCTTTCGATGCGTTGATGCGATTCAATGAGCTCAACAATCAAATCTTTAACACGGAAATCCAAATTGCCGCTGAGGAAATCCAGACCCGCTATGAAACCTTGCTGAAAGACTCGGAGTTGGCGCTGCAGGCCTCTGAGCTTGAGCGACAGCAGCAAAGGATTTACCAAGCTTTGTTGGTCATCATTGCCCTAGTGGTCATTATTGGCGGATTGATGGCCTTCGTCCGCTACCGAAACCGAGCGTTCCGGGCGCTGTATCTTCGCAACAAAGAGCTGATGCTGGCAACCGCGCGGGCTCGGCAGGCCAGGCAGTTGAACCGCGAGCGGGGTCTGACAGTGTCTGAGGCGGATGCGGCATTGGCCGATGAGCCACCGGGTGAAGATCTCCAGAGTGATGCGTTGTCACGCGATCCGCACTCGGGTGAGAGCGGCAGTGTCGATAAGCTCAGCAGTGAAGATCGGCTGCGCGCACTCTATGAGCGCTTAATGCCCATGTTCGATGATGAGAAACTTTATACGAAGGCGGATCTCTCCATTGAAGAGTTGGCGAGTCGATTGAACAGCAATCGGACTTATGTCTCGCAGGCCATTTCGTTGGTGACGGGCATGAGTTTCCGGCGCTTTGTGAACTTCCATCGGGTCAATGAGGCTCGCCGACTCATGCACGATCAGTCGCGGTCGTGGTCTGTGCAAGATTTGGCCGAAGAAGTTGGGTTTCGGTCCATCTCCTCGCTCTATCGAGCCTTCGATCAGCATGTGGGCATGAGCCCGGCGCGTTATCTTGAAGTCCGAAAAACGGATCGCACAGATTCTGCCGCCTAGTGGCCGTCTGGCCACCTAGGCCACGCTCACGCCAACCTCTCCTCCTTTTGGTCTCCTCTGGGCCTGAGTGACCCTTGGCCTCGTTGGCGGTGGGTGCGCTGTTTTTGAGCGTTTTCGGGGTTATGCAAGCCAATTTTTGTTGTTTTGCGAAGAAATTGTCGTTTTGAGAAGAATTTTTGTGGTTTTGATAAGAAGTTTTGTGGGGGTGCAACACCTTTAAGACAGATCTTTGAAAAACTCATTCCTTGGTTGACCACTGGGGTTTTGAGTCTTCATGCGTGAGTTTTCTAATTCACTTCGAGCGATTGCTGCCAAGCTGCTTCCTGCCTTGAGCACCGCCCTCCTGATGGCGTTCCTCA
>CAJXNU010000007.1 GCA_913057255.1 uncultured Wenzhouxiangella sp. | reverse complement strand
CAGATTCCTCTGCCACAGCTGTTGATGCCCATGGGCTTTGGGGCCATGGTCGGGGGCACCATCACCATGGTGGGTTCTTCGCCATTGATTCTGCTCAATGACTTGATGCTGACCTCCAATCGATCACTGCCACCGGGCGCTGAATCGATGGTGGCATTTGGGTTGTTTGCCGTCGCCCCGGTTGGTCTGGCCTTGTTGGCCGCCTCAGTGGCGTACTTTTGGTTGTTTGGCCAGAAAATGCTGCCCACCGGTGAGACCAAAGGTTCGAGTGCGCCGGGTCGAACCGAGACTTATTTCGCCGATGTCTATGGGATTCAAGGCGAGGTCTATGAGATGTTGGTGACGGTGGATTCTCCCTTGGTGGGGATGCGCATCAGTGAGGCCGAACGCCTCGAGGGCGCGCCTTTGCTGTTGGGCATTCAGTCCACCGACAAGCCAAGATTGGCTCCGCCTGCCGATGAGATGCTCTGGGTGGGCACGGTCTTAGGTGTGATGGGCACGCGCGAGCAAGTTGGCCAATTTGCGCTCGCCAATCAACTCAAGCTCCAGCCTCGATTGAAGACCTTTGGTCAGCTGTTTAACCCGACCCGCGCGGGGATTTCAGAGGTGGTGATTCCGCCAGGGTCTCGCCTGATCGGGCAAACGATTGCTGACTCGAAGCTCCGTTCACGCTTTGGGATCTCGGTCTTGGCGATCAACCGGCGCGGTGACATCATCCGCTCAGGACTTAGGACAGAGGTCTTACAACCCGGGGATTGCTTGGTCTCGCACTCCACCTGGTCCGATTTGGCTGAATTGGCCGATGACAAAGATTTCATTGTCGCCACTGATATCCCCAAAGAAGAGCAGCGTCCGCAAAAAGTCATTCATGCCTTGATTTTTTTTGCTCTGTCGTTGGGTCTGATCATCTTCACCGACATTCGCCTCGCGGTGGCGTTATTGACCGGCGCGCTGGGCATGATTCTTACCGGCGTCTTGAGCATGGATGAGGCCTATCAGTCGGTGAGCTGGAAGACCGTCTTTTTGATGGCCAGTCTGATCCCACTGGGCTTTGCTATGGAGGCCACTGGCACCGCGGCTTGGCTTGCTGAACAAATCATCGGCGTCTTAGGCACCATGCCTGGCTGGGTCTTACAGTTGGCATTGGCACTATTGGCCACTTTGTTTACGCTGGTGATGTCCAATGTGGGCGCAACGGTTTTGCTGGTGCCGATCGCGATTAACTTAGCGATTGTCACTGGTGGTAACCCCGCGGTGTATGCGCTGATCGTGGCTTTAGGCGCGAGCAATGCGTTTATCTTGCCCACACACCCGGTCAATGCATTGATCATGGGTCCTGGGGGTTATCGCGTGAAAGACTTTATCCGCATTGGTGGCTGGATGTCGCTGTTGTATATCGCAGTCAGTCTTGTGGTGGTGAACCTCATTTTTTAATTCGTGACTTCGCCAATTCCTGAGGCGCCATGAGTCTGAGCGCCCTAACTCAACTGCACCGACACCTGCCCGTTGTCTTCTCGGATCTTGACGGCTTTTAAGTGTGCGTTGAGACATGGCCCTGAGACACACTGGCCTTGATTGGGCTCAAAGACGGCCCCATGTACACAACAAACGAGCTGATTGTTTTCATCGGTTAAAAAGCGGTTGGGCGCGATGTTCAGTGGTCGGCCTTGATGAGGACAGACATTGAACCACGCTTTGGGCTTGCCTTGATGGCGTGTCACAATCAGATCCACCGGCCTCAAGTCTGCCCAATCGGCGGGCAGGTCACTTAAAGGAATCCGAAACTCATGATAGTGTCCCTCTGTTAAGGTGTGGCTGTCGCAGAGGAACAAATACGGCATTTGGGAGTCTATGTTCATATGAATCACAATTCACGCGATCGATTTTATCGGTCATTCTACAGCCGATTTCAATCGCCCTTTGAAGTCAAACCACTCTCGCCGCTGGCTCGCATCGGGCTGGTGCTTCTGACCATTGCCATCTTGGCGGTGAGTTTTATGTTGGGGCTGGTGTTTTTAGCGATTGCTGTGGGCTTAGTGGCGATGGGCATGATTGCCATGGGCATTCAGCGACTGATCAATGGAAAGCGTCGGCCGCCTGAGGATGACAACATTGAAGTCAGTTATCGAGTGATCCACCGCAAGCGAGACGACTGAGACGCGACGCGCTAAACCCCACCAAGGGATCTTTATGTCTTAAGGGTGATCGCTTCTGCGACCCTATCGATTGAGGATCCCCAGCACCAACAGCACCGCAAAGATCAGAGCCGCCCAAAGGGCCATGGCGCCAATCGGCCACGACTGGCCTAAGTGTTGTAGCGGCCATTTCGGATGTCCGATCCACTGGGCCCCTCGAACGATCGGCGCTCTTACGACATTGACCCCAGCGCTCCATGCATGACGGATTTGGGCAGGCAGGGTGACCAGCAAGAAGCGATAGATGACTTCCACATCGTAAAGCTTGGGCTCATACATTCGAGGCAAACCCAGGCCAAAACGCGAAAGGACCCAATAAACCAGACCAGCACTTCCCAGCATCACCAACTGCGCTAAGATTTTTTTGCTGGTGAACACCTCCGTGGCGCTGCCATAGGGTCGCAAATCATCCAATAGGCCTGGCCAGATGCCGGTGATCAGCAAGAGAGCCACTGGGATCATTAAGGCCAATTGCTGAACGCCCGGTGCATTAGGGATGCGTGTCGATCCCATACCACTTTGATCGCCACTTAAAAACACCCGCCAAGCGATCCTGACCCAGCCATAGAGCAGGCCCACCACCGATAGAGAGACCAGCACCCAGTAGAGAATGTGTGGCAGCTCGGAGGTCTCAATGGCGCTGAGCATCAATTTTTTACTGATGAAGGCGCCGGTTAAGGGAAGTGCGATATTGGCCAGCACAGCCACCACCACACAAACGCCAATCACCGGCCAATGTTTGGCCAACCCGCCCAAGCGATCAGCATTCGTGGTGTTGAAATGAACAAAGATCAACGCCATGGCCATAAACAGCGTCATCTTAAAAAAGACATCCATCACAATGTGGAGCGCGACTCCATCGAGTGCCGTGGGCGTGCCCACACCAACGGCCACGACCATCAAACCCAATTGCACCATCATTGAGTAGGCCAAGACGCGGCGCAGATTGTTCTCAGTGAGCACATAAGCAATGGGCCAAAGCGCCATGACCACGCCGATGGGGATCAATGCGCCTTCGCCTGGGAAGGTGCGCATCAAGGCCAACACGCCGACTTTGGTGGTCACAGCCACCAACACGGCCAAGCCAGCGATCGAGGCTTTGGGGTAGGCATCAACCAGCCAGATATGGACCAAGGGAAAGCCTGTTTTGATACCAAAGCCCAGTAACAACAACCATCCAGCCCAGCCGGTCAGTGCCACTGGCCCGACTGACCAGTCGCCGGTTTGGTTGGCATGCAACAAGATGCCGGCCAATACCGTGACGCCCGCAGCCACTTGGAACACAAAGTAGCGGATGCCGGCTTGTGTGGCCACTTCGTCCCGGCGCGCTAAGACCAAGGCGGCGCCACTCAGCGCAATGATCTCGAAAAAGACAAAGAAGCTCAGCCAATCACCGGCCATCACCACGCCAATGCCGCCAGCCAAATAGGCCAGCAAGGCCCCGTGCTGGAGTCGGTCTTGGATGGGGCTGATAAACAGAGCCCCAATGAAGGCAGCGATGTGAAACAGACCCACCATCATCAGGCCCAGCGGGTCGACATGGACTGGATTGAGCAGGTAATCCATGAACGCCACATTCAACTGCACGCCGGGCTGTAAGACCTGCCAGGCCACCCAGCCAGAGATCAGCGGTGTCAAGACACTAATCACCCAACTCAAACGCTTGGGCAGGAGCCAAATAAGACCGACGCCACTTAAGAAAATAAAAAATGGAAGCAGCAACGACCACTCACTCATCGTCTGCCTCCTTGTCTGATCGCAACAAGCGCCGGTCGATGGCAGCGATCACCAAAGAGGCAATCAAGGCCAATGCACCGACCAAGGCATACGCCAATAAGCCCGTCATGACACCAATCCTTTGGCCAACTCAAACAGCGGCTCGGGGAAGAAAAACAAGACCACGCAGGCGGTGGCGGTGATGCCCATGGCCACTCTTTGAGCCATAGGCGCTTCGTGCAGGCCTTCGGTTGGCACGCCGTCGGCGGCGGGCGCAAAAAATCCTCGAATGGGAATGATGAGCAAATAGAGAATGTTTAACAGCGAGGACAGCATCAAAGCACCGGCCACAATCCACTGCTCGGCGGACAAACTGCCCATGAGCAAGTACCACTTGGCCCACATGCCACCGAATAAGGGCAAACCAATGATCGACAAAATTCCGATGGTCATAAAGGTAAAGGTGTAGGGCATGACCCGACCCAGGCCATCAAACTCTTTGATTTTTTTGCGCCCGGAGGCCACCTGAATGGCCCCGGCTGAGAAGAACAACGTGATCTTAGCGACCGCATGCATCGCCAATTGCATGACCGCGCCAATCGCGGCCAGCGGGGTGGCGATCATCGCGCCGACAATGACATAACTCAACTGCGCCACCGTCGAATAGGCGAGCCTCGCTTTCAAATCATCGAGTCTTAATGCGACCAAAGAGGCAGACACAATCGTAAAGGCCGCCACCCAAGCCACCCAAACACCGGCGCCGGTGGCGAGCAGCACATCAATGCCAAACACAAAAATGGCCACTTTCAATATCGTGAACACGCCGGCTTTGACCACCGCAACGGCGTGTAACAACGCACTCACGGGTGCCGGCGCCACCATGGCGGCCGGCAGCCATTTGTGCATGGGCATCAAGGCCGCCTTACCAATCCCAAAGGCAAACAAACCGACCAACACAGGGATCCAATGCGGTGCGATGTGATCGCCCAAGATCCCACCAGATTGAAAGTCCAAGGTGCCGGTGGCCGCATAAACCCAAATGATGGCCGGTAGCAACAGACCAATCGAGGAAGCCAGTAGATAAAACAAATAAATCCGACCCCCGCGCCTGGCCTCTTCTGAGCCTGAGTGGGTGACCAAGGGATACGTTGATAGTGTCAGAATCTCGTAGAAAATAAATAAAGTGAGCAGGTTCTCGCTAAAGGCGATGCCAGCCGCTGCGCCCAGTGCAATGGCGTAACACGCAAAAAATCTCGCCAGATGTGGGTAATTGAGGGATTTCATGTAGCTTTGCGCATACAAGGTCGCCACCAACCACAGACTGGCGCCAATCAAAGCAAACAACAGCCCCAGTGGCTCCACAGCAAAAGCAATCGAGACCCCGGGGAGAAGTTCTGAGAGCGTTTGCGTGGCACCTTGCCCTGACAAGGTCGGGCCGATGTGACCGGCCACAGCGATGAAAAACGCAATCGAGGCTAGCCAACCCAGACCATCGCGCAACTTGGGGTGTTGATGAGCCAGCGCAATGGCCAGCGCCCCCACAAAGGGAATCACGACCACAGTCAGGGGCGAGAGCGTGGGGATAAAGCTCATTTAAATGCCCCCAACAAGGCCTGTGCTGCTTGCTCGGCTGCGCCCAAGCTCAGTGAGGTCTCAAGGCCAAAGTAAAAGTTCAAGGCGACCATGATCCAGAGAGGAATCAACAACGCCAAGGGCGCTTCTCTAAAGACTTTTGTCGCCCCTTGGGCATCGGTTTGCGCGGGCTTGAACCAGGCCGCTTCGATGACGCGCCAGATGTAATACACGGCCATAAATGACGTGATCAAAATCAAGACCACGAGCCAGGCCAAGCCCGCTTCCATGGCGGCCAAGATCAAATACCACTTACTGATAAAGCCGGCGGTGGTGGGGACGCCAATCAAGGACAGCCCCGCGAGTGCAAACGCGGTCATGGTCCAAGGCATCTGTCGGCCCACACCATAAAACGCCTCAATGCGTGCCGATCCGGTGCGATACATCACGGTCCCCAAGGCCATGAACAAGGCCGCTTTCATCAAGGCATGATTAAACAAGTGAACAAAGGTAGCGGTCAGGCCGATGAGGCTCACCAAAGACACACCCAGTACCAAATAGCCGACTTGGGCGACTGACGAGTAGGCCAGCAGGCGCTTGAGGTTTGGCTCAAACATGGCCACCCAAGAGCCCACCACCATGCCGGCGATGGCCAAGATCATCAAAAGGGTGGCCAACGGCACGGCGCCAAAGCTGTAGTCGCCACCAAAGACGGTGTAGATGAATCGAAGCATCACATACAACGCCACTTTGGTCGCTGTCCCTGCCAAGAACACGGTGATGACGTTGGGCGCAAAAGCATAGGCGTTGGGTAGCCACAGATGAAGGGGCAACAGGGCAAGTTTGAGCCCTAGGCCCACGATGATGAAGGCAAACCCAGCCCGTACCGCGTTGGTATCGGCCACCGCTGGGATTCTTTCAGCGAGATCGGCCATGTTGAGCGTGCCGGTCATCATGTACAAAAAGCCAATGCCAATCAAAATAAACGTCGCACCAATCGTTCCCATGATCAGGTAGCGAAACGCGGCCAACAAACCTCGGCGGTCGTGGCCAAAGGCAATCAAGGCATAGGTGGACAATGAAGAGATTTCTAAAAAGACAAAGACGTTGAATGCATCACCCGTGAGCGTGATGCCCAATAGGCCCGCCAGTGCCAATAAAAACAGCGCATAGAAAATGTTTTGTCGCTCTGGGATTTCTTGATGGACGCTGACCCGGCCCCACAACAACGCCGCCATGGCGATGCCAGAGACAATGAAGGCCACCCAAGCATTGGCTGCATCGACCCGATATTCAATGCCGATGGGTGGTGGCCAGTTGCCAAACGCGTAGCGCAACGGCTCTGCGTCGATGCCAAACAAGACCCACAGCGATAACCCTGTGCTGGCAGTGGCTGCCAAAAACGTCATCAGCCAAGGCAGATTTCTGCCGGGCAACAGTGCCACCAGGCCTGAGGTGATCATTGGCACCAAGACAATAAATGGCATCCACTGAGCGAGTGTCATGATGGCTTATGGCTCCTCAGGCTCGTGGCTGGGATCGCCAATCAAGTCATCTTCAATCGTGCCGTAAGCCTCGTTGATGCGGACAGCCAAGGCCAAGCCCACGGCGGTGGTGGCCACGCCGACCACAATGGCGGTGAGAATCAAGACATGAGGCAGCGGATTGGAGAACACGCTCACTCCGTCGCGAATCACGGGCGTGGCACCTCCAATCACCTTGCCGGCCGAGATAAACAGGATGAACACCGAGGTCTGGAAAAGCCCCAGCGCCATCAATTTTTTATCCATGTTGCCGTGGGCAATCACGCCATAAAAGCCGATCATCATGAGTAGAATCACGACCCAATAATTGAAATAGCTGAGGACGACATCCATCATGCCTCGTCCTCCAACGCATCCTGTTCGCGCTTGCGGCGGGCGAACATCGTAAAGATCAGCATCACCACGGTGGCCACGGTGATGCCAATGCCGAGCTCTACTGTAATGATGCCGGCTTGCTGCGCGGCTTGTGGGCTCTCCAACAGCACAGAGAAGTCCAAAAACATCCCACCCATCAGCACATTGGCCAAGCCCACCGCGCAGTAGAGCATCACCCCGAAGACCATCAAAACAAACATGGCCCGCTCAGGAATCACTTCCAGCCCCAAATCGAGTCCAAAAATCAACACAAACAAAATCCAAGCAGCGGCAAACACCACGCCGGCTTGGAATCCGCCACCGGGTGAGTATTCGCCATGAAATTGAATGTAGAGCGCAAAGAGCATGATCAAGGGGATCAGAAAGCGCGCGACGATGCGAAGAATTTTATTGTCACTCATGACTTTTCTCCCCAGTCTTCTCCGCGGCCTTATCGTGAGCCCCGTTTTTGCGACGTCTTCTGGGCGGCACGCTCAGCAGGGCATAGACGGCCAAGCCGGCGGTAAAAATCACAAAACCCTCGCCTAAGGTATCGATGGAACGATAGCTGGCCAAGACCGCTGCCACCATGTTGGGGATGCCCATGTCTTCATAGGTGTTGGCGATGTACTGTGCGCCCACATGAGTCTGCGCGGGGCTGTTGGGATCACCGAACTGTGGCAGATCAAGGGTTGCATAGACCAAAAAGGCGCCCGTGATCCCGACCACAAGCAATGCCGGCCAGTGGTGGCGCCAAGGTTTGATGGCAGGCGCCTCTTCACGATCCACAAGTGTCAAGGTGGCTAAAAACAAAAGCGTCGAGATTCCTGCTCCAACGGCCGCTTCGGTCAGCGCCACATCACCAGCGTCCAAAACCACGAATAGACCGGCCGAGAGCAATGAGTAGATCGCAAACAGCATCGAGGCGGTGAACAGGTTACGGACGTGAATGACCGCCACGGCAACGACCACCAAAAAAATCAACAAACCAATATCAATCAAGTATTCGATGATGACGCTCCTTGATCAGCCGAGTCTGCGTCTGGATTCTTTGGAGACTGTTCTAAAGGTTCAACGCCATCGCTCAGTGCCGCTTTGGCTAGGGCATGCGAGGCCGTGGGCGAGGTGAACAATAAAAACAACAAAATCAGCGCAAGCTTTAGCGTCAACAGACTCAAACCGGTCTGTAGGATCAGCCCGGTGATGATCATCAGCGCACACAGCGTATCGGTCATGCCAGCGGCGTGTAGCCGACTATAAAAATCCGGGAACCGCAGCAGGCCCAGGCCACCCAAGACGCCAATCACCCCTCCACCCAGGAGCAAACCACCTGAGATTAGGTCGATGACTAAATTACTCATGGGCAGTGCTGGATGCTTGCTGGGCAGAGCCATTGGGCACATTGGCCGCCGCCAAATCACCACAGCGGGCCAGTTTTAAGACGGCCACAACGGCGAGGAAGTTGATTAAGGCATAGACCAGGGCCACATCGACCAAATCGCCATTGCCCGAGAACACAGAAATGAGCGCCACCACCAACACGGTTTTGGTGCCCACCACATTGACGGCCAAAATCCGGTCATAGATGGTGGGGCCTTTCAGTGCACGAATCAGTGCCAAGGCCATGGTCGCAAAGACCAAAAGCACGGAGATGACATACACCATGCTCATGAAGCGCTCTCCGTTTGATTCTGTGTGACTCGGGGATTGCCCGACTGACTTTCCAGCCACAAGATTTTCTGGGCCATTTCCTGAGACATGAGGCCTTGCGCGGAAACATCGTCGAGTGCATGCACACGCATTCTCTCAGGCGTGATATCGAGCGTCACCGTCCCAGGTGTCAACGTGCACGAGTTGGCATAAGTCACCCGTGAGACCGCCGTGTGCTGGGGCACAGGCACTTCAATGATGTGTGGGCGAATGCCTTTCGGTGACAGCACCCGTTTGGCCACGTGGATATTGGCTGAGATGATCTGACCGACCAACCAGCCCCAGTAGGCAAAGAGCTTTGGGAAATAGAGACCTGGGTTATGTTCAATGCCCACCACGTCCATTCTCAATGACAGCCATACGACCAAAGCGATCGAGCCAGCGCCTAACCCAAATAGCAGGGGTTTGTAGACGCCAGAGACAGCAAGCCACAAAGCCGCGAGGACGAAAATCAGTGAGATGACATAACGCATATGGATCTAGATATTAGCAAGACCCGAGTCGAAGTTTTGAAAAATCGGTCAGAGATACGGAGAGAAAAGCCAACAAATCGAATCGCGAAAGCGAGTCAGCAATCCACGGCCATCGACTTGCTCCAGGCTGACCTCTTGGCCCTGTTCGGCGGCTTGATCAATCAGCGCATGCATTTGTTGGGCAAAGGCTTCTCCATAGACCTCCACCTGCAACTCAAAATTCAGCCGCAGGCTTCTCACGTCCCAGTTGCTCGAGCCGATGATGGCATAGCCTTCATCGATCACCAGCAATTTTCCATGATGAAAGGGTGGGGCTTGATAGAACACCCGAACCCCCTTGAATAGAAGCTCCCAGAGCATGTTTTGGGTGGCGTAGTGCACGAAGGGCAAATTGTTGTCGGAGGGCAAGACCAACACCACGTCAATGCCTCGGATGGCAGCCCCTTGAATGGCGCTGACCAATTCTCTTGGAGGCAAGAAATAAGGCGTCATGATGCGAACGGAGTGTCTGGCTTGAGAGAGCGCTGCAATAAACAGCAAGGTCAGCCGATCCAAGTCCTCATCGGGCCCATCGGTGACCACGCGACACTGCACGAGAGAGGGTGGGTTTTGATGACTGTCAATCGATGCCTCATTGATTGGAGCCGGCTCTGTCAGCGCGGGCAGTGGGGCGGGTAGGGCATCCCCATAGGCGGTGGTCATGGACCAGAGACGATCAAACTCCATCCGCAATTGCGCCAAGATCGGGCCTTTAAGCACGAAGTGCAGGTCGTTCGTCGGACTTTTGTTGCTGGGGTCTTTGATGTGATGGCGATGGGATAGGTTGATGCCACCGGTCATGGCCAGCGCATCATCGACGATAAAAATCTTGTGGTGACTTCGCATGTTGATTGAAAGCGAAGGCGGAAAGAGTCGCGGTGGCAAAAAGAGCCCCACCTTGATTCCGGCTTTTTGCAATATTTTTGTGATCGGTGGTCGAGAGTACAGCCGGCCCACCCCATCGATGATGACAAACACCGCCACCCCCCGATTGACCGCACGCTCTAGGGCTTGGGCAAACATCAAGCCCACGGGGTCGCGGTCGAAGATGTAGGTGGCAATCAGGATGTGCTGCTGGGCTTTTTCAATGGCCTCCAGCATGGCCTCAAACGTGGCCTCGCCCCCTTCCAGCGTGGCAATGGTGTTCTCGCCGGCCAAACCATGGCGGCTGAGGGCGCGTCCGGCCTGCCTCAATGGGTGCGAGGGGTCGGTGGCGTGCGCATGCTCGACGGCGACATCAGTTCTTGATTGATGGGGTGAGGCCTGATGGGCATGATCGGGCGTATGTAGAGGTCCACCCCGCTCGGCATCCCACATCAAAAACCCAAGTCCGTGACGCTGCGCCCGTCCACGGGTGCGGTTGAGGCCAAAGAATAAGTAAATGATGGGGCCGGCCAGCGGAGCTAGGATGCAGACCACAATCCACCCAAATGCCGCTCGCGAGTCTCTTTTATAGAGCAGTGCATGCAGTGCGGTGGCCGGAGCCAGCACGGCATGAAACAAGAGCACGATGAGGGTTTCTGGGGTCATTGGGGCTTAGTGTAGCGTGTTCACTCAATTGGGGGTGCATCCTCACATGGGGTGCGCTACAATATCTATCTTTCTATCCTGATTGAGAGATATAGTTTGATGAAAGGGCGCGTATTTACTTCAGAATCAGTCTCTGAGGGCCATCCGGACAAAATGGCCGATCAGATCTCCGATGCCATCTTGGATGCCATTTTGACCCAAGACACGCATGCTCGCGTGGCCTGTGAGACCTTTATTAAGACCGGGGCCGTCATTGTGGGCGGGGAAATCACCACCTCAGCCTGGATCGATCTCGAAGAGCTGATCCGCCAAGTGGTGGTCGATGTCGGCTACAACAGCTCGAATGTGGGCTTTGATGGCAGCACCTGTGCGGTCATTAACATGATCGGCAAGCAGTCGGTGGACATCGCCCAGGGCGTGGACCGTCAATTGCCTGAAGAGCAAGGCGCCGGTGATCAAGGCTTGATGTTTGGCTACGCCTCAAACGAAACGCCGGTGTTGATGCCAGCGCCCATCTACTACGCGCACCGTTTGGTGGAGCGCCAGACAGATTTGAGGAAAAGCCACGACAACCCACTGCCATGGTTGCGGCCCGATGCCAAAAGCCAGGTCACGCTCCGGTATGAGGGCAATACGCCTGTCGGTATTGATGCGGTGGTGTTGTCCACGCAACACGATGAGGGCGTGAGCTTGGAAGAGATCCGAGCCGGTGTCAAAGAGCACATCATCGAGCCCATCTTGCCGGCGGAGTGGTTGAGTGCCGATACCAAATACCACATCAACCCAACGGGCAAGTTTGTCATCGGTGGTCCGGTGGGTGATGCCGGCCTCACGGGGCGGAAGATTATTGTGGATACCTATGGCGGCATGGCGCGTCATGGGGGCGGGGCATTTTCTGGAAAAGACCCATCGAAAGTTGACCGTTCTGCCACCTATGCCGCGCGTTATGTGGCCAAAAACATTGTGGCGGCTGGTTTGGCCGATCAGTGCGAGGTGCAGGTGAGCTATGCCATTGGTGTGGCCGAGCCGACATCAATTTCGGTGACGACTTTTGGTACCGGTAAAGTGCCGGAGGAGCGTATCGAAGAGCTCATTCGTGATCATTTTGATCTTCGCCCATACGGCATCGTCAAAATGCTCGATCTGCTGCACCCAATGTATCGCCCCACCTCAACCCATGGGCACTTCGGTCGCACGCCCGAGACCATCGAAGTCAACGGTGAGCGGTTTGAGACCTTTACTTGGGAACGGACCGACAAGGCTGAGGCTTTAAAACAAGACGCGGGTGTTTGAGATAGGCACCTGCAAAACCCATTGAGCTTTAAACATTAAGAATTCACTTTTAACCAATCATTCAACTTTAAGGACGAGACCATGAGCGCAAAACACGAAGAGAATCTAAACACGGTGTTGTTTGACAGCACCATCGCCTCTGTCGAGCACGACTATGTGATCAAGGATTTGAGCGAAGCAGCATTCGGTCGCAAAGAACTCGAGATCGCAGAGACAGAAATGCCTGGCTTGGTGCAAATGCGCGAAGAGTTCGGCGCAGAGAAGCCACTGAAAGGCGCCAAGATTGCCGGTTCGTTGCACATGACCATCCAAACGGCGGTGTTGATCGAAACACTGGTCGAGCTGGGTGCCGAGGTGCGCTGGGCTTCTTGCAACATTTATTCCACCCAAGACCACGCAGCCGCTGCCATGGTCGAGCGTGGCATTCCAGTGTTTGCGTTCAAAGGTGAGTCACTGGTGGAGTATTGGGAATTCACCCACCGCATCTTCCAATGGGAAGATGGCTCAACCGCCAACATGATCTTGGACGATGGTGGGGATGCCACCATGCTGCTGAACTTAGGCTCACAAGCCGAAGCCGATCCTTCGGTGTTGGACAATCCTGGCAGTGAAGAAGAGACCGCTTTGTTTGAGTCCATTAAAAAGCGCTTGAAAACCAATCCGGGTTGGTACACGGATGCTTTGAAAAACATCCAAGGCGTGACCGAAGAGACCACCACGGGTGTGAATCGTTTGTATCGCATGCAAAAAGAAGGCACCTTAAAGTTCCCTGCGATCAACGTCAATGACTCAGTCACCAAATCAAAATTCGACAACCTCTACGGTTGCCGTGAGTCTTTGGTCGATGCGATCAAGCGCGCCACCGATGTGATGATTGCCGGCAAGACCGCCATCGTCTGCGGTTACGGTGATGTGGGCAAAGGCTCGGCTCAATCACTGCGCGCACTGAGCGCCAACGTTTGGATCACTGAAGCCGATCCAATTTGTGCGCTGCAAGCGGCGATGGAAGGCTACAAAGTCGTCAACATCGAAGATGAGGGCATCATTGAAGCAGCCGATATTGTGGTGACGGCCACAGGCAACTTCAATGTCATCCGTCACGACCACATGCTTCGCATGAAAGATGAAGCGATCGTGTGCAACATTGGTCACTTCGACAATGAGATTGATGTCGCCTCTTTGGAAAAATACGAGTGGGATGAGATCAAGCCGCAAGTCGATCACATCACCTTCCCCGATGGCAAGCGCATCATCTTGTTGGCGCAAGGCCGTTTGGTGAACTTGGGCTGTGCCACAGGGCACCCGAGCTTTGTGATGTCCAACTCATTCACCAACCAAACGCTGGCCCAGATTGAGCTTTGGAAAAACGGCGACCGTTATGAAAACGAAGTCTATGTGTTGCCTAAGCACTTGGATGAGAAAGTCGCACGACTCCACCTAGAGCGGATTGGTGCGCGTTTGACTGAGCTCACGCCAGAACAAGCCGACTACATCGGTGTGGCACAGGCCGGTCCATTCAAGCCTGACCACTACCGTTATTGATCGGTTGGTTCAATATTGAGTGATCGGCCGTGACTTACCCGGTCAGCTTTGAGTTTTTTCCTCCACACGAGCCTGAGCAGCAGGCTCGTTTGTTGGAGGTGGCTCAAAGGCTACAAGCGCTCGCCCCAGACTATGTCTCAGTGACTTTCGGGGCGGGGGGTTCTACTAGACAGCGCACCCGCGATACGGTGTTGGATCTCTTAGACCAAACCGGTCTGAAAGCGGCACCGCACATCTCGTGCATGGCCGAAGACCAAGCCGGCATTATTGAGCTATTGAGCACCTACCGCGACCACGGCGTGGATCGCCTGGTGGTGCTTCGAGGCGATCGCCCCTCAGGCGGCGGTCGTGGGGTCTTTTCCTACGCGGTGGATTTGGTGCGTTTTATTCGGACACATTTTGGTGATGCGTTTCACCTAGAAGTGGCCTGCTACCCAGAGCATCATCCTGAGTCTGATTCTCCCGCCAGTGACCTGGCCCATTTCAAAACCAAGGTTGATGCCGGCGCCGATGGTGCCATCACGCAATACTTTTTCAACGCCGATGCTTACTTTCGCTTTGTTGAGGAAGCCCAAGGCTTGGGTGTGGATGTGCCCATTGTCCCGGGCATCATGCCAATCACCAACTACTCGCGCTTAGCGCGGTTTTCCAATACCTGTGGTGCTGAAATACCCATGTGGTTGGCCAAGCGTCTGAGTGCTTGGGAGGCCAATGGCGATACCGAATCACTCAAAGCCTTTGGCCATGAGGTGGTCGCTAATTTATGTGAGCGACTGATCAAAGGCGGGGCGCCTGCGCTTCATTTTTATACGCTCAATCAGGCCAAACCGACTCTGGCTTTGTGCGAGAGCTTAGGCATCACCCCAGCCAGCGGTTAGTTTGACTGTCCTTCATCGCCGTAAATGGCGATGGTCATTTGCCCGTTGGTATCAATTGATCCCCGATACATGCCTTCGGTGTTAAATGGCATGGCAATCTCGCCTTGACTATCCATCGCTATCACCCCACCAGCGCCACCGGCCTCAACCAAGACCTCATTGACGACCTGATCGGCCGCTTCAGTGAGCGTGAGGCCTTGATAGCGCATGCGCGCACAAATGTCATAGGCGACCACATGACGAATAAAAAACTCGCCGTGGCCAGTGGCACTCACGGCGCAACTCTCATTGTCAGCATAGGTGCCTGCGCCAATGATCGGAGAGTCACCAATGCGCCCAAAGCGCTTGTTGGTCATGCCACCGGTGGAGGTGCCGGCGGCCAGATTGCCCATTTGATCGAGCGCCACGGCACCGACGGTGGAATACCAAGGGGAGGGGTCTTCGAGCAGGTTGGCCTGCTGCATGCCTTGCCACTGCTCAAATCGAAAGTCGGTGATAAACCAATCGGCATCAATAAACTCAAGACCTTGGCTCTCGGCAAATTCCTCAGCGCCTTGGCCGCTGAGCATGACATGGGGCGAGTGCTCCATCACGGCGCGTGCTGCCAAGATGGGATAGCGGATGCCGCCATCTAAGGTGCTGGCGCCTGCAATGGCGCCGGCTTGGAGTGTGGCCCCATCCATAATCGAGGCATCGAGCTCCACCACGCCTTCGTGGTTTAGGACCGCGCCACGGCCGGCATTAAATTGTGGCGCATCTTCCATCACGTTGATGGCTTGAATGATGGCATCCATGCTCGAGCCGCCAGCACTCAGTTCTGCGTATCCTGCCTCTAAGGCCAGCTGTAGTGCGGCCCGAATCTCAGCTTCTCTCTCTGGCGTCATTGCCTCGCGGGTGATGGTGCCGGCACCTCCATGGATCACTAAGGCAATGGGCGCATCCGTGGTGCTCGCACTCTGCTCAGCAACCGATGGGGAGGGTTCATCTGATTGAGTGCTTGGGCCACAAGCGGTGAGTAACCACAGGCCAGAGACCATGGCCACAGGTAATGAGAATAAGTCACGTAGAGCATCAGAATTCATATGACATCCATCCTTTGGGAGTTTGACCTAAACCAATGGGTTATTGAGTGGTCTGTGTGCGCCACGACCAGTATAGAGCGGCATAGATTTTGGGATCAATGGCATAGCCATCTTGGTATTTGATGGCCAGCCAGTCATCAATGTCGGCTTTGGCCACCGCATGAACGGTGATGTCTTCTGACGCATCACCACCCCCAGGGCCCACTTGCACCAGATCCTTGGCCCAGACAAACCGCACCCATTCACTGCTTAACCCAGCTGACGTGGGCACGGCAATGCCCTCGGTGAGTCGACCGGCTCGCCAGCCAGTTTCTTCTTCCAGCTCACGGCCGGCTGCATCTAGCAAAGATTCTGTCTCGGTGCCTGAGGCATCACCAATGAGACCGGCGGGGATTTCGATGGTTTTTTGGGCGATGGGTTTACGGTATTGTTCAACCAACAAGAGCTCATCGGCCGGTGTCCAAGCAATAATCGCGGCCACCGGGTGGTGTCTGGCAACAAATTCCCAGTCGTCGCGTTCTTCGAGTCTGAGGTAGCGGCCTTCATATAGGGTCCGAGCGGAACTTTTTGCCATAAATGCACCATAATGGGGAGTGTTCGATGATTTTTAAGCATACAGGATGACACACCATGTTTGAACTCCAACCGCTTCGCCTGCGCGCCATGGCTTATCTCATCACCGCTCTGATGGCCTTGGGATCGGCCCCTCAGGTGATGGCTCAGCTCATGCCCGAGCGACTCTCGCCCCCTGAGCAGTTTTCGTATTGGTTGGGCGAGGCAGCCACGGCCTATAACGCGGGTGATACTGAAGCTTGGGTGGCGGCGACTGAAAAACTCCATGCCTTGCGCCCGTTCAATCAAGACTTTATGACCCACCTCATCCAGGGTTATGCGCAAACCGACCAGACCTCAAAAGCCTTCAACATGATGCTGTTGATGCAGCAGCAAGGCTTGGCAGCCGACTGGTCACAGTTTGAAGAGTTGGAGGATCTGCGCCAACACAACCTCTATGAGCATCTGGCCGATCTCATGCAAAAAGCCGGTGAGCCTTTCGGGCAAGCCCAAGCCCAATTGTTCGCCACCGTGCCGGGCCGAATCTCCATGCCCGAGGCCATGGCCTATGACACGGACAGCGATCGTTTGTTTATCGGAACGGTGCGTGAGGGGACCATCTATGTCACCGATGGTGAGGGTGAAGATGGCTGGTCAGTGTTTGCTGATGTCGAATCTGTCCCTGATTTGATGGCGGTATTTGGGCTGGCCATTGATGCCCAGCGTAATCATCTGTGGGTGGCCACGGGCATGGCCAGTCAATACCGTTTCTATCGTCAATCGGCTTTTGGACGAACCGCACTCATTAAGCTCGATTTAGAGACCGGTGAGCACCTCTCTACTCATCGCTTAATCCCCGATGGTCGCGCGCATTTGTTGGGTGCGATCACGGTGGCAAGCGATGGCACAGTCTATGCCACCGACTCATTGATGCCCTTGGTCTATCACCTGCCACCCGATGCCGAAAACCCGCGGGTCTTTTTTGGTAGCGCGGCCCTGACTTCCTTGCGTGGGTTGGCCCTGAATGAAGAACTCAACAAACTCTACATTGCTGATTACGAACAGGGTCTGATGGTGCTCGACACCAGCGGTGGGCAACAGGCTTGGCGCGTGGCCATTCCTGAGACGCTGAACGCGGGTGGCATTGACGGTCTGTATTTGTCCGGCAATTACTTGATCGCCATTCAAAATGGCATTGCGCCAGAGCGCGTACTGCGCCTAGAACTGGGAGATGATGGTCTCGGTGTGATTGCGGTGGCCCCCATTGTTGCGGCGTTGGAGAGTTTTGATGGGCCCACCTACGGGGCGATGGATGGCAGTGAGCTGTACTTTTTTGCAAACAGCCACTGGCAGCACGTGCGCGCCGATGGCCGTCCCATCAAACGGCCCATGCCTGAGGTGTCCATTCTTAAAGTCGACATCACCAACACTGAGATTCAGGTGGTGGGCGAAGAGGTCATGAAGCGCTTACAACAAGGCCAGTGATTCGTTTAGGGAAGCGCTTGCAGAGTTTTATGCAAGCGCTTTCTCAACGGCACACCAAACCCCAAAGCGTCCATGAGGGCATCCAAGCCATCAGGCGAGCCTGCGGTTCGGTCGATCAAGGGATTGGCATGCACCGATTCAATGTCGTGTGCCAAACCGGTGAGTTCACGCGCGAGTCTGGCGGCCTCTTCATGTTCTCTAAGTGCATTGGCGATTCGCTTGGCGCCACGAAGGCTTAGCCACTCGACCTCATCTTTTCGGTTGAGCACGCTGTCTAAATCTCCAAAATGGGCCAATAAGGCTGCCGCACTTTTGGGTCCAATGCCAGGAACGCCTGGGATGTTGTCCACCGCATCGCCGGTGAGCGCTAAGAAATCGGCAATTTGGTGGGGGTGCACCCCAAAATGGGCATGCACGCCGGAGGCATCGAGTCGACGGTTTTTTGAGAAATCCCACCATGTATCGTCGGGACCCACCACCAGCTGTGCCAAGTCTTTGTCACCGCTGACCACACACACGGCTTGATTGCTCTTTTGACAATGCGTGGCAAGAGAGGCCAGCAAATCATCGGCCTCAAAGCGATCACTCCAATAGGCGGGAATGCCCAAGGTGCCCACCAAGTCACGGCACCAATAAAATTGACGTTTTAGATCCTCGGGCGCGGGGTCTCGATTGGCTTTGTAATCGGGATAGATCTCGTTTCGAAACGATTGGGTGAGTGATTCATCAAAGGCAATCGCCAGAGATGTGGTTTGGGTTTGCTCCATGAGCTCGCATAAAAACCGCGCAAAGCCATAAACCGCGTTGGTCGGCTGGCCTTGTGGATTGGCAAAGCCTTCGGGCATCGAAAACCAGGCTCTGAAAATATACACGCTGGCATCGACCAGGTAGGTCGGGTTTGAATTGGGCATCCCTGATTATGCGTGAGTTTGGGCTTGTTTTGTCAAGCGCTGACGCAAGACGCTGTTGCGTGGGAAGTGGGCCAATAAAAATTCCATCTGATCTGACAAGATCCGACGGCCTTGTAAGTACACATACTCGGCGTGTGTGGGCGCAAAGGGAATGGCGATCAGTTGCATATGGGCTTGTTCAGGCGTTCTTGAGCCTTTGTGGTTGTTGCAGCGCTTACAAGAAGTCACCACATTGCTCCACAGATCGAGGCCACCTTGCGATAAGGGTTTGACATGATCTCTTGAGAGATCTTTGGTCATGAATTTTTGGCCACAGTACATGCACAGATTGGCGTCGCGTTTAAACAGCGCGCGGTTGGATAAGGGTGGGGTGTAGCAATCGTAAAACTTATGGGCATTGGGGTGGGTGCCATGGGTGGCCATGATGGCGTGCACACCAATCTTGGTGCGATGGCCAGTGCGCGCATTGTGCCCGCCCGAGAGCGAATAGATGACCGATCCTAGGGTGTAACTGACTTGATCGAGGACGATGAGTTTGACGGCGTCTTGATAGCCGATCCATTCCAATGGCATGCCGGTGACATCGGTTCGAAGAACTTGTTGGTCAAGCGGTGACACGGTCTCGATCAACGCTCCTTTGCCTCAATCTGTGCCAATCCATATCTCACCATCGTTTGAGCGCAATTGCAAGTGCTCTTCAGTAGACCCAATGAGCGTGAGATTCAACAATCAGATCACGCCAGATATGCCATCATCATCTGGACGGAACCACGCTCGATGCCGCATGTCTCAGTCACTCAAACTCCATGCCTTGAAAATAATGTGCGAACATGACAGCGCCATGAACACATCAGACATCACTCAATCTCTTAGACAACCGCTGACTGCACTGGGCTTTGCTTTGTGGGCTTTGCTCGCTACACCTCATCTAGCTCAGGCGACGCTGCCTGCTGAGGTCAATGGTGAGCCACTGCCCAGCCTGGCGCCCTTGCTTGAAGAGGTCACACCGGCGGTGGTCAATATCTATAGCCGAACCCGGGTTCAGGTGCAGATGAGCCCGTTTGCCAACGATCCCTTCTTTCGTCGGTTTTTTGATTTTCCCTCAGTCCCCAGAGAGCGCGTGCAGCAGTCGTTGGGCTCTGGGGTGATTGTCGATGCCGACCAAGGCATTATCTTGACCAATAACCATGTGATTGATAATGCCGATGACATCGCCGTCACACTACAAGATGGACGTGAGTTCAATGGCCAGCTGATTGGCGCTGACCGTGATACGGACTTGGCGGTGATACAGATCGATCCAGACGCGCTGGAATCCGGCCTGGATTTGGCATCCCTTAGGCTATCGAATTCTGATCAGCTGCGCGTGGGTGATTTTGTGGTGGCGGTCGGCAATCCCTTTGGGCTCGGGCAAACCGTGACCTCAGGGATCGTCTCAGCGCTGGGCCGTTCAGGTCTTCGGGGCTTGGAGTATCAAAACTTCATTCAAACCGATGCCTCCATCAATCCCGGCAACTCTGGCGGAGCACTCATCAATCTAAGAGGTGAGCTCATTGGTATCAACACCGCCATTTTTACCCCATCGGGGGGCAATGTGGGCATTGGCTTTGCAGTCCCTGCTTCCACCGCGGCCTATGTGTTGAATCAACTGCTGGAATTTGGCGAGGTGCGACGCGGAAGCTTCGGTGTTCGTGTCCAAAACCTAGACGAATCGCTCAAACAGGCCTTGGATATTCCGGCATCGAACGGCGTGATCGTTCGGGGTTTAGAGCCTCAAGGCTCATTGGCCAAGGCGGGGGTCAAAGTGGGGGATGTGATCTTGGCCATCGATGGCCGGGCCATGAAAAGCGCGCAAGATCTCAGAAACTTAGAAGGCATGCTACCGGTCGATGAGTCGGTCAATGTCGCCCTCTGGCGCGATGGGCAAACTCGCGAGGTTGCCGTGGCCATTGTTGAGAACTTGGATGCCAGAATCAGTGGCCAACGGCTGGATGCCCGCCTGTCGGGTTTGATGCTCGTCACCGTTCCGGAGAGTCAGCGGTTTAATGGAGTGGTGATTGAAGAGGTTCAGAGGAACAGCCCCCCATGGGAAGCGGGCCTTCGAGCCGGTGATTTAATTGTCGCGCTCAATTCTCGGGTGGTGCGTGATCTGAAATCGTTCCGCGAAGCGTTTCCGCTTGGCGAGGACGATGAGTTGGTGCTGGAGATTCGTCGCCGAGGCAGTTTGTATCGCGTGATTTTGTAAGCGGTGTTAGATCATTGGTGTTAGGCCATGGGCGGCAGCAAAAACAACACATACTGCGCCAGACCAAAGCCCAGAAATGCACCCACCACCACATCGGTGGGATAGTGCAAGCCCAGCACCAATCGAGACAGGGCAATCAAGCAGGCCAAGGGAAGTAAGACGCCAGCCAGCGCTGGAAACCAGGCCAAGGCGATGGTGGTGAACATCACGGCATGAAGCGTATGCCCCGATGGAAAGCTGTAGCGATCAAGAGGCACATTTTGGCAAAGGATGTCTTGGTGGGAGATAAAGGGACGTTCGCGCGCCAAACGGGTTTTTAAAAACCGATAGACCATCAAGCCAATGACACCGGCCACCATCAATGAGCCACCGGCATAGAACCCTTTGCTGGTGTTTGTTGCCAAAGCATAGATTGGCAGGGCGCCCATCAGTAGATACCAAACGGGCCCGTCGCCTAGGCGGCTGATGAGGCTAAAAAAGACATGCACACCCCGCCATTGCATGGCTTGGTTGCAGGTCCGACACAGTTGATAATCCACGCGATCAATTCGCTCGAGCATTGGCATGTGTCATCTCCCAACTGGGTTATTGCCATTTTTTAACCCTGAGACGACAAAGACATGTCAGCTATCTGAATTTTTAATGACGGTTGGGGCAATGGGGGGTGTTTGTCATGGGGCTGTCATGCTCGAGGCTCATTCTTGACTCATGGCACACGCAGCATCGATGCATGTTTTAATCATCTCCGATGCCTGGGCTCCCCAGGTCAATGGCGTTGTCAGAACTCTCCAAAACACAAAGCTTGAACTTGAGGCGTTGGGCCATCGCGTGAGCGTGATTGGCCCCAATGCTTTTCGGACCTTGCCCTGTCCCGGCTACAGTGAAATTCGACTCTCTGTGAATGTCACACGCCGGCTTCGTAAGCTCTTAGACCAACATGCCCGCTCAGGGGTGGATTGTGTTCATATCGCGACGGAGGGACCCTTGGGCTGGGGGGCTCGCGCGTGGTGTTTGAAACGCCATATTGCCTTTACCACCTCATGTCACACCCGCTTTCCAGAGTACATTCGACTGCGCGCGCCGATCCCACTGACCTGGACCTACGCTTGGCTTCGTCGGTTTCATGGGGCAGCCACGCGCACTTTGGTTCGTTCCCAATCGCAGCACGATGAACTGGCGGGTAAGGGATTTAAGCACTTATCCATTTGGCCCGGCGGCGTGGATACAACCCTGTTTCGACCACGACCCAAACAGCGTCTCTTTGGTGATGATGCTGAAGGGCCTATCGCCATGTATGTGGGTCGTGTGGCAGCTGAAAAGTCGATTGAAGATTTTCTTGCCGCACCGTTTGCCGGCACCAAAGTGGTGGTGGGGGATGGCCCCAGTCGAAAAGCCCTAGAAAACCATTATCCTGATGCCATTTTTACTGGCTTCCAGCATGGCGAGACGCTGGCACAGACTGTCTCTGAGGCCGATGTGTTTGTGTTCCCTAGCCGGACCGATACTCTGGGGCTGGTGATGTTAGAGGCGATGGCTGCTGGTATCCCTGTGGCCGCCTATCCAGTGCCTGGCCCGATCGATGTGGTGCAACACGGAAAAACAGGCTGGTTGGATGAGGATTTATCCATCGCGATGAGCAGAGCTTTGGAGATGGATAGCAATGCCTGTCGAGCGTATGCCGAGCAATTCTCATGGCGTCATTGCTCAAGCCGCTTCTTGACGCTGTTACAACCGCTAGATTCTGATGAGCTGGCGGGCAGCATTGAAGAGCCAGAGATCGGTGACCTTGATCTGATCACCAACCCAGCACCACTCAATCACTCATCGCATCAAACAGACCAAGCTAGCGTCTAAGGCGCCCATCAATCAGTTGCTGCACCACCCCAGGATCGGCGAGGGTGGATGTATCACCTAAGTTATCAAACTCATTGGCTGCGATTTTTCTCAAGATCCGACGCATGATCTTGCCCGAGCGGGTTTTAGGTAGCGCGGGTGCAAATTGAATGAAATCTGGTTTGGCAATGGGGCCAATTCGCTCTCTGACCCAGTTAGAGAGCATCGCTGTGTCTTCATCTTTGGGGTCAACGCCAGCGGTTAAAGTGACATAGGCATAAATGCCCTCGCCCTTGATCTCATGCTCGAACCCAACGACGGCGGCTTCTGAAACATCGGGATGAGCCACTAAGGCGCTCTCAATCTCAGCCGTGCCTAAGCGGTGCCCCGAGACGTTTAGGACATCGTCCATTCGACCGGTGATCCACCAGTAACCATCCTCATCCCGTCTGGCGCCATCGCCGGTGAAGTAGCTGCCTTCAAAGGTGGAAAAATAGGTGTCCACAAAGCGCTGATGGTCGCCATAGACCGTGCGCATTTGCCCAGGCCACGAGCCTTTGAGAATCAATGCCCCTTGATTGGCACCGGGGAGCTCATGGCCATCGGTGTCTACCAACGCCGGTTGCACGCCAAAAAATGGCCAGCTCGCTGCGCCAGGTTTTAATGGGGTCGCGCCGGGTAGAGGGGTGATTAACACACCGCCTGTTTCGGTTTGCCACCAGGTATCCACAATCGGGCAGCGTCCATCGCCAACGGTGTGGAAGTACCACTCCCAGGCTTGCGGGTTAATCGGCTCACCCACCGAACCCAGAATTCTTAAGCTGGTACGCTTTGTAGATTTCACCGGACCATCGCCATCGCGCATCAAGGCACGAATTGCAGTGGGTGCGGTGTAGAAAATATTGACTTGGTGCTTGTCCACCACCTGCCAAAACCGTGAGTTGTCCGGATAATTGGGCACACCCTCGAACATGAGGGTGGTCGCACGGTTGGCCAGTGGGCCGTAAACAATATAAGAGTGACCCGTGACCCAACCGACATCGGCCGTGCACCAGTAGATCTCGCCGGGTCGGTAATCAAATACATATTGATGGGTCATGGAGGCATACAGCAAGTAGCCGGCGGTGGTGTGCATCACACCTTTGGGTTTGCCTGTGGAGCCGGAGGTATAGAGAATAAATAGCGGGTCTTCAGCGCCCATGGGTTCGGGTTCACAGTCGGCTGAGGCTGAATCGGTGATGGTGTGATACCAGCGATCGCGTGACTCATGCCACTCAATGTCACCACCGGTGCGCTCAACCACAATGACTTTTTCGACAATGTCGGTGCCAGCTTGTGTGAGCGCTTGGTCGACATTGTTCTTCAGAGGGATGACTTTCCCACCGCGAATGCCTTCATCGGCAGTGATCACCACACTCGAGCCACAGTCGATGATGCGATTGGCCAGCGCTTCAGGTGAAAAGCCACCAAAGACCACGGAATGGACCGCGCCAATGCGCGCACAGGCGAGCATCGCAACCGCGGCCTCTGCAATCATGGGCATGTATAAAGTGACCCGGTCGCCTTTTTTAACGCCCTCTGATTTCAGGGCATTGGCCAGACGACACACTTTTTCATGGAGTTGACGGTAGGTGAGGGTGCTGCTTTGATCGGGCTCATCGCCTTCCCAAATAATGGCGATTTCATCGGCATGGTCTTTAAGATGCCGGTCAATACAGTTGGCGGAGACATTTAAGATGCCATCTTCAAACCAGCGGATGTGCAAATCATCTTTATCAAATGAGACATCACGGACTTTGGTAAATGGCTTGATCCAATCGAGTCTTTCTCTGGCCTGCTCGGCCCAAAAAGTGTCTGGATCATCGATTGAGGCTTGGTACATGGACCGATACTGGGCTTCATCCAGCAAGGTGTCGTCCATGATGCTTGGAATGGGGTAGATGGTTTCGTTTGACATGTGCTCTCCTGACTCGCTCCTCTAAAGCGATCTAAATGATAGCAGGCAGATCACCATGGGTCCAAGTCAAGCTGGGGGTGGTGATCCAGACGCCAGTGTCTGTGTGGGGCTCAGCAAGATGCCAAGCCCAAGAACATTGGGCTTGGCATGTGAGCTCAGCTATTGTGGTGAGGGACGGGCTTGGAAACGATCTTGGAAAATGGCTGTGCCTTTAACCGTAATGGTGGCGGTTGCTTGTTCACAAACACTGTCATCGGGGGCTGGCAGACAGATCTGATAGACAAACTGATCGGTCTCGTTCGTCAGTCCACCCGATGGCGTGTAGCTGAACTGCCCATTGGTGGCGAAGGCAGATGTATCAAGCGTGCCGGAGATCACATTGGTGACGATCGAGAAGGTCGCACCCGCTGGGATGATGTCATTTTCTCCCACTGCGCCTGAGACCGTTGTATTGGCCATGGTGGTGTATGCATCATTGATTGCACCCGATTGCGCGATGACTCGGTACGACTCGGAGACGGGGCCCACACCTGAGTTTGTTTGCGTTCGAATCTGAATCACATAGAAGCTCGAATCATTAAGGTTTGTCGCGCTGATCGGTGAGGTGGTTTGACTCACCGATTGCCACGTGCTGCCATCATCCAGGCTGTACTCAAACCCAGTGACTGTGGCATCGGGTGTGTCTTCTGGGACACTAAAGGCAAGCGTGAGTGTGCCATCGTTGAGACTCGTATTGTCCGGATCAATGCTTGGTGGCAGTGGCATTTCAGTGAGGCCGGGTAAACTCAGTCCTGTGGAGGTGCTTCCCGGTTCGTCATAGCTCAAAATTTTGAGGTAAGGATATGACCGATAGAATTTGCCGTTGGCTTGAATAGAATCAACAGACAACAAAGCCCATTCACTGGATGATCCATTGATATCCCAATCGGTATCAGCACCGATACCGCTTGGCGTTTTCAAGGCCACGGGTTCGAGATTGGTCGCATCAATGGTGTAGTTCCCAGCAGAGGCCAATTCAAGTCCGGCTTGATTGAAGTCACCCAGAAAGTATGTATGGCTGACTTCGCCGCCACTGTTGGTGGCATCCTGACTGCCCACACTTCCAGCGACCCCGCCGGGTGTTTGGCCTTGGCCAGAGGTGCTTAAGACGCTGGCGCTGTAACTTTGATCAATGATGCTTCGGTTCCCAAATAGCGTGCCCACTAAGCCACCAATCGTGCCTGCGCTGGTGATTGATGCTTGGCTATAAGAGTCCAGTAAAGCGCCTCGCTGCTCACCCACGAGGCCACCCACAGCGTTGGATCCGTCTACATCGGCATGACTGGCGCTAGAAGCGATGGAGCCAAACACGGTGTTAAACCCAACCAGGCCACCAATGCCCACGCTCCCTTTGACCGTGCCTGTGATGCCAGCATCAAACACTGTTCCATTGTTGTAGCCGACCAACCCGCCAACGCGGTTGAAGCCCTCTATGTTGGCATCAATCAGCCTCAATCCAGAGACGATGCCGCTTGAATTCCCAAACAGCCCCACTTGTTCTTGTTGCGGCCGCTTGATAGTTAAGCCTGTGATGCGATATCCATTACCATTGAAGGTGCCGGTAAAAGATTGAGTGCTGGTGCCAATAGGGCTCAAGCCTTGGCCTTCATTCCAAGTCACCGTCTGGCTGGCATCGATATCCTGGGTCAGTTGATAATCGAGTCCCCAAACCTCAGGGTCTTCGCTTAAGGTCCTAAGATCATCTAGGCTACTGATCAGGTGAGGAGTATCTGCTTGCCCATCGCCACCGGAGAAAGTGGGGATTGGGCCTCCATCTAGAATGGTCCAACCGTTTTTATTGATTAAATCAGACCTTGCAGTGGCCGCAGCTCCCTCACTGTATCGAATCGGGAGCGCGCCGAGTGTCACATTGCTCTGTAGGGTTTGATCCGCAAGGCTGATCAGTAAGGCATCATAGTTTTGGCTTGAAAAGCCCGATTCGTCCAGAAACTGAGACAAGTCTTGGACATTAGAAAAATCCCAAGCACTGATGTCTTGGTCGAATGATCCGGCGTATGCAAACATCTCAGCCATATTGGTTGCTTTTTTGACATCCTCGCCCCATTGGCCAATGGGTTGATTAAAAGAGTCTGCAGACCAGAACATGCCTCCAAAGTCAGTGCCGGCCGTTGGATTCCATCCAGAAATGTCTTGATCGAAAGTGATGGCTCTGGCAAACATGCGATCAAAGGTGACAACTTGTGAGACGTCCCAGTTGCCAATGGGCTGATTAAAACGTGTGGCACCGTCAAACATGCGATTCATTTGCGTCACATTGGCGGTATTCCATTGATCAATTTTTCCGTTGAACTGTGTTGCCTCAAAGAACATTCTTTGCATAGAGTCAACGTTATTTGGGGTCCAGCTGTTTAAATCTTGATCGAACTGTACTGCCCGTTCGAACGTCCGATAAAAAGAAGTGACATTCGAAACATCCCAGTCATCCAGTGGCTGGTTGAAGCTGACCGCCTCTAAAAACATAGACTCCATCTTGGTGGCGTTGTCGACCGTCCAGCCACCAATGTTTTGATTGAACGCAGTGGCTCCATCAAACATCCGAGAGAAGTCGGTGACGTTTCCAACATCCCAGTTGGTGATGTTGGCATCATTGAATTTTGCTGCTTGCGCAAAGGCTCCTCGCATAGAGCGCACAGTGGCAGGTAGGATGGTGGGGACTTGTTCTAGGTTGCTTGCACTTTTAAAAGCCCAGTCCAAGCTTTCGATGCCGATGTTGCCAAATGACTCGACGGCGGTGAGTTTTTCAGCGTTTTCATACTCAGTAAAGAGACCACCTCTTTGACCAAATTGCTGGAGTTCACCATAGATATTGACTGTGTATTGGCCCTCTCCGCCGTAGGTATGCGAGACAAATCCAGATTCTGTGTGCGTGGTGGGAGTGCTGCCATCGCCCCAGTCAATGGTCACATTAACGATTCTATCAAATGGCAGTCGAATGGTGGTGCCATTCCCGAGGCTGGTGTCATAAACCAAGCGCATTGGGGCTCCTTCCAAGCCCGGTGCCGGTGTCTGTTCTGGATCAACGAGGTAAGGATAGGAAATCTCATCCCCACTGGCCATCTGCCAAATCGGGGTGCTTCCACCCAAAGACCAATTGGCAAAGGTGGCTGGGTTTTTTAATTCCAGCGTGGTTTTTCCTTCGCCGCAAGGTGCGAACTCTGAATCACAATCATCATTTGTATTGCCAGTAAGATCTTGGTCGTAGAAACTCTCGCTGATGCCTGAAAAGCCATTGGCTGAACCAATCAAGCCGCCAATGTTTTGGCCATTGGTGCCGACGGTGATATCAACGGCTCCATAGCTATTGATAATGGCGGGTGGGTTGAAATGATCACCCATCACTGAGGCGATGTGTTGGCTATTAGCGCCTGCTGTGATTTGGCCCAGCACGTAGCTGTTTTTAATGGTGCCGAGGTTGTTGTATCCGACCAAGCCCGCTGCCCTTTGACAGTTATCTCCCAATTGAATGGATACGCTCGCATAACTTTGATTAATTTCGGCATTGAATGAGTCCAGGACACCAGCCAGACCACCGATGCCTGTGATGTTAATGTCACTGTCCGGTGTAAAGATTGGGCAGTTACCGGTCTCAATGGCGACATTGGCCCAGCTTTGCTCAATTCTCGGGTCAGGGGTTCCGGCGCGAATGCCTAGACGACCGACGAGCCCACCCACGCCTCCGGGGGCTGAGAGTTGAACAGTGGCATTCGATTGGAGCAGTTGCCCATTTTCCAAGTAGCCCACCAGACCGCCTGCTCGGCTGCCTTCGGCACGAATAATCAGTCTATCAGCTGCCCCATTGGTGACCGAGCCGCCATCTTTTGCCTGCCCAATCAAGCCCCCAACGAAACTGCTGGCTAAAGCGTTTCCATCGATCTCTTCACTTTGTTGTTCTTTGGTGGGAACGGCACCGGCAACGATGGTGGTTTCCTCAACACGGACATTGACCAAGCTTGAATTTCCCATGATGCCAGCAATGGCACCGACTGAGCTTCTACCCTCAATGGTGGCGGAGATGGTGAGGTCTTTGATGGTGGCGCCATTTCCCACAGCAGAAAATAGCCCAATGTTGTCCTCATTCGGTCGGTTGATAACAAGACCTGAAATGGTTTTGCCGTTGCCATCCAAGTGGCCAGTGAATGGGGTGTTGGGATCTAAGATGGGTGCCCAGCCCAAACCATCGTTGGCTGATGCAGAGGCAAATGCTTGGTAGTCTGCATCATTCTCATCGGCCACGAGGTCGTTGACCAAGACAAAATAGGCTGAGGGCTCTTTTGCGATATTGGCCAAATGACGCCATTTGGTGATCCGGTAGGGATCTTCTGTGGTACCTGAGCCTTGATCTGCGACATCAAAAGCTGCGAGGTAGTCTCGACCGGGTTCGGGTATTTGCTGAGGAACGAGAAAGAATGGGTAAGAGACAATGGTGTCAGCACCTTCAGCAATATTTACGATGTTCCAAAGCAGTGAAAAGTTCCAATTGGTGTATGTTGTGAACGTTTTCATCTCAGCTGTGGACTTGCCCACGCCTGGCGAGGGGAACGAGCCAGTGTCTCCTGGGTCAGCTTGACCTGTGGTCTCTGTATCCCAATAGCTATCGGGAGCGTTATCGGTATTATCTGGCCAAGATTGTCCTACAAGACCCCCCACGCCGGTCGCGCTGACGCCATCATTAACCAGACCAACAGCATAAGCGCGCTGGATGGTGCTTCTAGAGGAATTATCGTCAACAACGCCATCGGCACCAACCAAGCCACCCAAATTTCCAGCACCGGTCACTGCGCCGGTCGCATAAACATCAATGAGGTCTCCCCCGTCATTAAAGCCCACTAACCCGCCGAGTCTTAAACCACCATCACCGGTTTCAACTCCCGATACTTGGGCATTACTGAAGCTGGTGCTAATCTCTCCGGTGTTATGTCCTACCAGGCCACCGGCATCACTGAAGACGGCCGTATTGATATTTGCATCAGCGGCAGTGGACTCTACCGAACCACTTGAGGCGACTCCGAAGATGATGCCATCATTCTTTCCTGCAAGAGTGCCAACTCGACTCTGGCCAATGACATTCGCGTCAAAGACCGAAAGGCTGGACACCGCACTTTGCGCATTAACGGTTGCAAATAAACCCACATTGGATTCATCGGGTCGATTGATTTGTAGCCCTCTAATCTCATAACCGACGCCGTCGAGATTGAGATCCATGGCGGGTATTGGAATCCAACCTTTGTTGCTATTGGCAGTCGCACTCGCGAAAGTTTCATAGCCGATACTATTAGGACCAAGGTCGGCGCCAAGCTCAAAATATTTGCCAGCGCTTTGATTTCTGATGTTGTTTAAATGGCGCCAGTTGTTGATGATAAATGGGGTTGCGAATGACCCGTCACCTGCGGCAAATTCCTTTTCTCCAAGCCCCGGAATGGGCATTCGATCAATGTCTCCAGCGATGGGGTCATAGGGCAAGTCGCGTAGATAGGGATAAGAAATGATTGTGGGTGGGTCTACTGCAACGGTATCGTCTGGCTCGTTGACAATTTGCCAAACGCTGCTGAAATCCCAATTGGCAAAAGTTGATTGCGTCTTGAGATCTGCTTCTGTATCACCGGAGGACTTCGTTAGGCCAGTTGCCGGCCACGTGTCAATGAAGTGTAGAAAGCCAAGTGAGGTTTTGGTGGTATCTATGCTACCAATGAGCCCGTCAATTGTTGAGCTGGAGGTGGACGCACCCTCTGGCGTGACCGCCAAAGCGCCTGCGACATAGGCATACAAGATGGAGCTCAAGCCAGATGTCTTTCCAACCAGTCCACCAGCGACTTGGACATCGGATGGGACATGGACTGTGCTCGTGCTGTAGGCATTTTCTATCTCCGCGGCATCGGTGCTATTGGGAGCCGTCATGATGCCGACCAATCCACCCAGCTCATTGGGCGCGGTCACGTCTGCAGCTGCAAACACTTTCTCCGCGCGACCGCGGTGCTCTCCCATCAAGCCACCGGCTGGTCCTTGCGTAGAGTTGACTTGACCAGATGCGGAGCTCCTTTGAATGAGCCCGTGGTTAATGCCTGCCAAGATGCCCGCTCGTTGGGGACCTGACACATCAAAGTCCACCAGATGCAAATCTTTCACCTCTCCACCCACGCCGATTTCTTGGAAAAACCCAGCAGGTGCGTTGTCGGTCTGTTTCACCACCAGATTCCGGATGAAGAAGCCTTGGCCATCGAAAACACCGGTAAAAGGCCCAATCGGTGGCAACTCAACTTGGCTGCCTTCTCTGGCTGGAAGGATGATGGACCGAGTCAATTGATAGTGTTTATCCCATAGCTCTGGCGTATTGCCCAGATTGCGAATGTCACTGATTCCATTGATTTGATACGGAGAGGTCGATGTGCCATCGCCCTCGGCAAATGGGATGGTGCTAAATGAGATTTCGATCGGGCCATGAGTGACTTGATTGTTGGCACTCGCAACCAGCGCGCCTGGCTTTAACTCTAGAACATAGTCGCTACTGACTTTCGGATCATAAGTAATGGAAACTGTTTTGCCTGCGACAGATAGCGTGCTCCAGGTAGAAAAATCGTTATTGCGAAAAAGGTCGATATAAAATGCATCTTCAACTGATACATCGATGTTGAACTCAAGAAGGATCACACCGGGAGACAGCGCAACCAAACTCGCTCCGTTGATGGGGTTGCTTTGTGCCAGTGTCAAAGTAATCTCTGGGCGCCTGGCCGAATTGTTTCTCAGATAGGGATAGCTCAGCTGATCGGTAGTGCCCAATGCCCAAATACTTGTTAGGTTCCAATTGGAAAAGGTCGAAGCGGTAATAAACGCTTGGGTGGTAAGTCCTGTACCCGTGCCGTTGTCTGCTAAGTTCAAGACATCACTGTCCCAATAAGTCTCGGCAATGGTTTCGGATGTGGTTTGTGCCACCAGGCCATCGGCACCGTTGTTGGTCTGATCAACACCAGCAAAATAGGCACGCTTTAGGGTCCCATCATTAATGCTTCCAACCAGCGCGCCTGCATGTTGCGGATTGCCTTTAAGGGTGGTGGTACTAAAGCTATCTTGAGTGACTGCCCCAAACCCCATCTCTCCAATCAGACCACCAATCACGCGGCCTGTAACATTTCCCGCAGAGATCGACTCAGTCACTCTTTCGGCCAGATAAGACCGTCCAATTAGCCCACCTGCCACACCCGTGCTTCCAGTGGCCGATCCGGTTGACGCGCTGACTGTGACATTTGCATAGCTCTTCGAAATTGCTCCGGATTGGCTGAGTCCAATTAAGCCCCCAACCAGCCCCTTGCCAGTGACAGTCCCAGAGGCAGAGGCGTTCGTCACGGTGCCACCGTCGTTGGTGCCGACCAAACCGCCGGCATCATCGCCTGAAGTGGTCACGGTGACATCGGCACTGGCGTCAGTGATGCTGCCCTCACTCCATCCCACTAGGCCGCCCACACTGGCTGCGTTAAGACTTTCGCTGGCCGTGATTTGGCCCGTCATAGACACGTTGTCCAGAAAAGCATTCTCAGGCAGCTCGCCGACCACGCCACCGACTCTGGATAAGCCAGTGACATTCCCAGCCACACTCAGATTTTGGATGCTCGCCCCTTGGGCTAGATATCCAAACAGCCCCACACCCGTGACAGAGGGTCGGTTGATGATCAAATCAGAAATGCCGTACCCACGACCATCAAAAGACCCGCGAAAAGGACTCGAATTAGTGCCGATGGGTCTAAACCCACCGCTTGGATTGGTCACCCGATCAGCATAACCTGCCGTTTGATTATCTAGGTTGGCATTGAGCGCGAAGGCAGCACTGAGGTGGTCTCTTGTTTTGTGCAAATCGTTCCAATTCTCAATCAAACACGGGTCATCGATGCTGCCGGTGCCGCCACTGAGCGTGCTCTCGACAAAAGGACTCGGACGATAGGCCAGCACCCGCAGCTCTGGCAGCCCGATGGTGCATCGATTGGAACTCGAGAGCGTGGTTTGCCAGACGTTATTGAAATTCAAATCGCTCATGCTGGTTATTGCGGCACTGCCCAGCATTTGGGCTTTGGTCCGTGACTGGACAGATGCTTGGGCGTCTAGAGATCCCGAGCTGGGTCGCCCTGAAATCTCCGGTGACCAA